>JAPKEZ010000093.1 GCA_028821845.1 Planctomycetota bacterium
TCGAGTGAAATACCGTGACGGGCAGCTTGCGCGATTGCATTTTGCTCCGCATGAATAGTGCGCAAACAATGCTCGCTGGTATTGCCAGCGGCGTCGGTTATCTTTTTCATTAAGTGGCCCACCTCGTCACAGTGCGGCAAACCTGGAGGCGAGCCAACATAACCCGAACAGATAATTTGCTTGCCTTGTACGACGATACATCCACTGCGACCGCGATCGCAAGTTGCGCGCTTAGACACTTCGTGCATTAAGCCGATAAAGTATTCATCCCAGGTAGGTCGTTTGCTCATACTATAATTGTAGTTTGGTGTTCAAAATCAGGGAGCAGTTTTCGGAATTCTTCCATTGCGGCATAACCGCTCTCGCACTAGGCAAGTACTTCCTGGAAAAATTCCCCGGTTTTCCTTGCGGTTGCCTGCCAAGTAAAACCTGCCGCATGCCTAAGGCCGTCTACAACAGTTTTCTCTCGCAGGACCTCCTCCATCGACATGGCGTCCATTGCTAATGCAAATCCATCGACATCATCGACCGGAAGTGCAGGCCAAATCCCTGCGGACACTTCTGGGAGACAGGAAGAGTTAGACAACACGCCAGGAATCCCCGTGGCCATCGCCTCTAGAACTGGTAACGCAAATCCTTCGTAATGAGAAGGCTGCAGTAAACATTGAGAAGCACCCAAAATTACGGGGAGTTCTTTTTCGGACACATTCTCTATCCAATGCACAGAGTCCGTAACGCCCAGCGCCGACGACAACTCCTGTAGTGACTTCTTGTATGACGCTGTAGCACCCCCGCCCACAAAAACTAAGTGCGCCCCTTCCTGCAAAGAGCGCGACTGGGAAAAAGCCCGTAAAGACAACTCTAGATTTTTATGAGGAAACCAACTGCCTAACTGCAACAAAAAAGGAAACGTGAGTCCAAACTTTGCGCGAACCGTTTCAATCGCCTCCGGTTCTTGTGGTAGGAAATGTTCATGATCCACGCCGAGAGGAGCGACAGATACAACACCCGCATATTTCGGGAAATACTCCAAAAGACGATCTTTACCATGTTCCGTATGGCAAAGAATGCCATCGGAACGCGTGATGTTCCGGCGTAGACGTGCCCCTGTTGCTCCTACTTCTTGAGAACGGTCTAATACGCGAAAATCATGAATCGTAAAAGTCTTCGGTGCAGAAGAAATAGCTGGTAGGTGATTGCCAAAACTATGAAACAAATCTGCGTCACCTACCGTCATCCAAGAAGAAAACGGTAGCCAAGATCGTTTCACTGACGGCAACCAATCATCCACAAGGCCTCGGCGTGACCAGCGACTCCCTCGAATGCATAACTTCCATTGGGAAGATGGGTGGAGATCAACTAGTTCAGGAACGACCGCGTGAATATATCGAGCAATTCCACGGCCTTCTTTTTTCAAGACCTGCGTCACATCAAGAGCAATTCTCACTCCCAGCCCACCCCCATTACACAGGTCTGCAGCCAACTAAGTTCCGCATCTCCGCCAGGCAAAGTCAAGAAATCGACGGCGCAAAAAAAAGAGGTGTCAACAAGGAGGGTGGCGGTTGCCATCGCAAGTATTCTAATGCAGCCTCAAACCCCTCTCACCCCTTAATGAATCATTCTCCACAACCCGGTAGCCGCAAAGAAGTTCTGCGACTTGCCTGGCCAATCGCCATCTCGATGATGTCGTTTACCATCAAAGGTTTTGTCGATACTTTAATGGTGGGTCAACTCGGAACCGATGTGCTCGGCGCGGTTGGATTGGCGTCGGTGGCGACTTGGATGGCAATGACATTCCCCTGGGGAATCTTGCGTGGGCAACGGCCGCTTATCAGCCAATACCTTGGTGCCGGACAACCGGAGAAGGCATTTTCGTTTGGTATTCATGCTTTCGCCCTGGCACTATTCTGCGGGATAGCCGTGTTAATTTTCTCCGGGCCACTAACCTCGGTGTTTGGCATCTATGCCGGCTCTACAGGTTTGCCTATTGGCGGAGTTCAAATAGCTAGTGACTACTTTCTTACGCGGATGCAGTGGTTATTGCCGACATTCCTCACTTTGGCTATTGCCGAATATTTGCGCTCAGTCGGCGAGACTCGTGTGCCGATGTTAGTCGACATTTTTGTTCACCCCTTGAACATCTTTTTTAACTGGGTACTGATTTTTGGACACTTAGGCTTCGAACCCATGGGTGCAAAAGGCGCGGCCCTCGGGACTGGAATCGCCGATGTTTGCGCCTTAATTTTAATTTTTATTATTGTTAAACCAAAGCACAAATTAACTATGGGGCTATTAAAAATAAAAGTCGACCGCCTGCGCGAAGTGCTTCGCGTAGGATTCACCGGTGCTATCCAGTATTCGCTCGAGGCTGTTTCCTTTGTTACCATCACTTGGTTCATCGGCAAAACAGGGACCGTTGCCCTTGCCGTCCACCAGGTTGGCATTCAATTGATTCACGTCTCAATGTTAGGCGGCGCTGCTATCGCCGACGGTGGTTCGGTATTAATTGGAAAATATGTTGGTGAAAAAAATTACACTGCTGTGCGCAAAACTCTGCGCTCAACTTTAGAAATCATGACGCCTTATATGTTGTTTATTGGCGCATGTTTTATCATTTTCCGCGAACAGCTTGGTGACATGTTCATCAACAATGACGACCCTATTGAATACGCTACTGCCATGCGCCTAAGCAGTGGTGTGCTTATCGCCGCTGCGATTTGGCAGCTCGGCGACGCTTTACAAATCGCTTTCCGTTTCGCGCTGCGCGCAGCCGGCGACCATGTATGGGTGATGTGGGCCGGAATTCTATGCACGTGGCTGCTCTCAATGCCCGTCGCGTGGGTAGTGGTATTCGTTTTCAACGGAGACGTCGCCGACGTATGGATGGCATGGAATGCAGAGATTATTGTCGGCGCAGCGGTTTTCGTTCACCGCTGGCGCTCTGGCAAATGGGCGAAAAAGAGATTGGTTGACGATTAAGGTCTTCTGCTACAATTACTGCATGATAACCAGCAGCAAATCAGCGCCCACGCCAACATGGACAATACGTATTTTATCTGTTGTCTTGTTCTTCTTAATCGCAGGGCTGTTCTCGTTTGTAGTCGATGACTTAAACGACATCGGTGCGCCAAGCAGGATCCAAATTCTAGAGCAAAGTGTCGACATGGAATTATCTAGCGAGCGCGATAAAGCCAGCGCTGACTTAAAGACCATTAACCGTAAGATTGAAGCCACTGGCGCGGATATAGAGCAGCTCAAAAGGGCTGGCGCGGATTTTTCAAAGCAAAAGAGCATGCAGGAAAATCAAGTGGCCGAAAAGACTAGTTTGGACGCTAGGCTGCAAGAGATTGAAAAAGAATTTGCGCCGCAAGACAAAAAGTATCGCGCCGAGTGGGGAACACTGTGGAGCGAGCATCGACTATGGGTGGCTGTCTATAAACTTTCGTTCATTATTCCAATGTTCATATTGGCATCATGGCTGCGATCGCGCCACCGCAACTCGGCAATGAGACCTATTTTTACTTCGTTGTTGGTCGCATCTTTTTGGCACTTAGGTATTATCGCCGGCGACCACTTCCCAGATATTGTCTTCAAATACATTGCGATTGCTGTAGGTATAGCGATTGTGCTGGCTTCATTGGTGCACTTATTACGCCGCGCTTTCGAACCTCGCGATTTAGATTTGCTCAAGCTACGCCGCGAATCTTACGCCAACAATATTTGTTCATGCTGCCGCTTCCCAGTTCGCCGTAACGACAATGATAATTACACATGCCCTAGTTGCGGGACCCAACTGTTTGGCTCTTGTAATTCATGCCAAACAACGCGACATAGCCTGCTGCCATACTGCGGCAGTTGCGGCGCGGAATAAGAAATGGTGGGCCCACCAGGACTTGAACCTGGACTCGACGAATTATGAGTTCGCAGCTTTAACCAATTAAGCTATGGGCCCATCGTTTCAGTGGCATATTGTACGGTGCGCATGCCTTATTGTTAACATGGATATATGGTTAAACCTTACCTCGCTCTAATTGCATTAGCGTTATGCGCATGCGCCACTCAAGAAATAGGCACTTCCGAACCACGGCCAAATATCGTTATCGTATACACCGATGACCAAGGATGGCAGGACGTAGGCGTTTATGGTGCCGTAGATTTCAGCACCCCTAACATCGATCGACTAGCCTCCGAGGGGATCCGCTTTACCGATTTTTATGTCTCTCAGCCAGTCTGTTCTGCATCGCGCGCTTCGCTGTTGACCGGATGTTACGCAAATCGCCTAGATATTCACGGGGCATTGAATCCTAATTCTGAAAATGGACTGAAGCCGAGCGAGGTGACCATCGCCGAATTATGTAAACAACGTGGTTATGCCACTGCTAATTATGGCAAGTGGCACCTCGGCAATCGTGAAGAGTTTCTCCCGACACGACAGGGCTTTGACACATTCGAAGGTATCCCATATTCAAATGACATGTGGCCTAAGCACCCCGAATCGCCAAAGGCCTATCCGCCACTACCGTATTTAGTTGATGAAACAATTGTGCGCCAGATGCCAGACCAATCGCAGTTCACCACTGATTTTACTAATTTAACGACTAAGTTTATTCGCCAATCACATGCTGCTGGTACACCGTTTTTCGTATACCTAGCCCACCCGATGCCGCACGTGCCACTACATGTGTCTGACAAATTTGCTGGCAGCAGTGAGCAGGGTTTATACGGAGATGTGATTCAAGAGATTGATTGGTCGGTTGGTGAAATAATGAACACGCTTGATGAACTTAACATCGCTGACAACACCTTAGTTGTTTTTTGCTCTGACAATGGTCCGTGGTTATCTTATGGCAATCATGCCGGAGCAGTGGCGAATTTGCGCGAAGGCAAAGGCACTACTTTTGAGGGCGGCATTCGCGTTCCCTTCATTGCGCGTTATCCGGGCAAGATAAAAGGAAATAGTGTATGTAGTGAACCAGCAATGACTATTGATATACTGCCAACAATCGCCAATTTGATCGATGCCGAACTGCCAACGCATAAGATTGACGGCAAAGATATCTGGCCACTGTTATCGGGAGACTACCGAGCTATATCACCACATGACGCATACTTTTTTTATTACCGCACTAACGAGTTGCAAGCTATGCGCGCCGGAAAATGGAAACTTCATTTCCCGCACAACTACCGTTCGCTTGAAGATCGCGCGCCGGGTAATGACGGCACACCATCCAAATACAACTATTCGATGCGTACCGGCATTGAACTTTACGATTTAGAAAACGACATAAGTGAATCAACCAATATTGTTGATGACAACCCAAAAGTACTAGCTAACCTGCTAAAGCTCGCAGACAAAATGCGCGCTGACCTTGGCGATAGTTTATTAAAACTAGACGGGCCTGGCATCCGCTAACTCGGCAAGCAAAGCTTCGTACTTTTCAGCCGCCATGTCCCACGAGTGGACCTCGGCCATAACTTGGCGGCCGCGTTTGCCTAAATCGTGACGACGTTGTTCATCGTCGAGCAAGGAGCAAACTTCATCAGCAAAAGCTTGAGGGTCGTCAGCCAAGCAAAGCAGTTCGCCCACTTGTGGGTGCATCGCTTCGACACCAGTTGAATTTGTTACGACTGGTTTTTCTACGGCCATCGATTCGAGTACTTTATTTTTAATGCCAGCGCCAAAGCGCATTGGCGCCACCAGCATTGTCGCGCGCTGAATATATGGTTTTAGATCTTCGACGCGACCGGTGACCTCTACCCCGTCAATCTTTGATAATTCTAATACTTCTGGTAGTGGGTTCGTGCCAACAATGGTGAACGTGGCCTCAGGGTGAGACTTGCGCACCAACGGCAAAATGTCATTTGCGAAATGAATAGCCGCATCGTAGTTTGGGAGGAAATTCATGTTGCCAAAAATAATTAAGTTACCCGGCACCTCTTCGATTTCGGCGACTGGCCGAAACATATCAAGATCGACACCGTTGGGTATTAACTCGACACGACACCCAGGAACTAACTTCTCGAGGGCTTCTTTGTCTAGCGGAGAGACCACCGTCGACATCGGATAAGTATTTAATGTCGCGGTTTCATATTGCGTAAAACGCTTTAACAATTGTTTGGTGCGCAATCGTTCGCTTAATCCCAAATCAGCGCGGTCTAGACGACGCTGGTAAAACAATGTGCGGCAATCACACACGTCAAGCAAAGTCGGGACATGCTGCGCAGCTTCGCTAAACCACAAATCAGCCCACGGGTCAAAAACATAAGCCACATCGATGCTTAAAGTGTCAACCATCTGCTTAACTTCGGCAGATAACTTTTCTGAGAATCCAGGGTATTCGGCATGAAAATCACTAACCGGCGCTATGCCTAGATTGGTGCGAATGCGGCCTACTAACGAACGCGAAGGAACGTCGCGCATTGTAATGCTAGAGAACAAACCATCGGCTTCGACAAAAGGGAGCTGCGCTCGCTGCTCGTCGCTGTGATTAAGCGCCAATAAATGCACATCGTGACGCTTTGACAGCCTGCGGAAAATATGCAGAATGCGCAAATGGTAACCTTCGCTTATCGGCCAAGGCATGCCGCGGTAAACAACTAGTATCTGCATTGGCTTACAATATAACAGCTTTCATAGCCTCGAGTAATTCATAGCCAAACTCTTCTACCTTTGCCGGGCCAATACCCGGCACCTTCAACAATTCGCTTTCGTTTTCTGGAGCGTAAGATGCTATCTGTTCGAGCACCTTGTTGCTGAAAATTCTATA
>JAPKEZ010000094.1 GCA_028821845.1 Planctomycetota bacterium
GCCAACTCGAAGAAGATTTCGCATTACGCCAACGCTTAGGCGCCAACAGTTTTCCCAGTATTGGCATTATTCAATCAGGCCAGCCGACACTCCTACACAGCGGATACTGCGCACCCAACGACATCCATTTTGAAAAGCTGTCGTAGAATGACTCTGGCTCACCATCACCACATATCACCACCAGCATGATTACTTTTTGCCTTACCTTCGCCTTAGCGGCGCAAACTCTGTTCAACGGCGTGAACCTCGACGGCTGGGAATCCAGTGAACCGCAGGTATGGAAAGTAGTCGATGGCGCCATCGTCGGCGGCGACTTAAAAACTGCCACCGATAAAAACTCGTTTCTGTTCTACGAAGAGTCTTATGACGATTTTGAATTGCGTTTACAGTTTCGCCTTCAAGGTGACGAGAGCATGGGGATGGTCAACAGTGGCGTTCAGTTTCGATCGCAGCCTTGGGATGCGGGCCACGCTAAGGGTTACCAAGCCGACATCGGAAATCCAGGATGGTGGGGATCGTTATATGATGAGTGGCGGCGCAACGTTGTCCTTGACTCATCCGATATGGCGAAACTAGGTCCGGCATTAAACTACGGCGGCTGGAACAACTACGTCATTCGCTGCGAAGGACCGCGCATACGTTTGTGGGTAAACGACATCCTTACCGTCGACTATCGCGAACAAGATTCAAGCATTCCGCTGCATGGACAAATCGCGCTGCAACTACATTCCGGCGGATCCGTTCAGGTTTCCTTTCGCGACATTACCCTAGAAAAAATTGTCCGTCCACAATCACCGCTCACTCCGCAGCAACAACGCGCACGTTTCAGTGTTCCCGAAGGCTACAGTGTCGAGCTAGTCAGTAGCGAAGAGCAAGGCCTGCCCAAGCCCATCACCGTACAGTTTGATGACGCCGGACGCATGTGGTCGATGACCGCGACCGAATACCCACTCGATGCGAATGAAAGCCCAGAGGAAGCGGCGCAACTATGGGCGGCGCGCGGCAGGGATAAAGTCGTTTATTTCGATAACCCCTCGGCCATCGGACCCCATCAAGCGCGCACTTTCGCCGACGGCTTAGCCATGCCAATGGGACTCTTGCCATGGAGGAACGGTGTAATTCTCGGCGTGGGTAGCGAAGTGATCTTCCTCGGAGATGAGGACGCTGACGGTACTGCAGATAAACGCACTACCTTACTCAGCGGGTTTGGTATTCAAGATTCTCATCTCATGCCTCACCAATTTACCTTGATGCCTAGTGGGTGGATTGCTCTCGCGCAAGGTGCCTTCAATATGTCACAGGTTATTGCCGGCGACCAACCACCGGTTACTTTTAATTATTGCAAACTCGGACGCTTCCGCCCCGATGGTTCTATCTTTGAAACCATAGGTGTTGGCTTTAACAATATTTGGGGCCTAGTACTTGACCCTCAAGGCAACGTCTTTATCCAAGAAGCCAACGACAGTAAATACTCTGTAGTTCCTTTTCAGAATAGTTCGTCTTATCCCGGCATTGGCAATGAAAAAATGCAGTCCTATGCGCCACTGGCGCCGCCGATTGCCGAATTCACCATGGGCGGCACCGGTCTTTCGGGGCTTGCCTTATCCGGCGAGCATGCCGACGCTTTCCCAGCACCCTGGGCGGATGCCATGTTCATCGCCAATCCCATCACTGGCAAAGTGCAAGCAGCTCGCGTGCAACACCAAGCAGACGGTGAAGTCCAATTTACCAAACTCGATGACTTCGTGACTTGTGACGACCCATGGTTCCGACCGATTGCTATTCATTTCGGTCCTGACGACTGTCTATACATCGTCGATTGGTACAACAAAATTATTTCTCACAACGAAGTCTCGCGCGAACACCCTGATCGTGACAAAAGCCGCGGGCGTATTTGGCGCGTGCGTCACACCAGTCAAACGAATCGCGATATTCCAGACCTCACTAAGTATTCTAATGCGCAACTCATCACTGCCTTGCAAAGTAACTCCACTTGGGAAATGCGCGCCGCCTGGAGGCAGATCCTTTTTCGCGATGCGCAAGATCTCATTCCTGAACTCCGTCGCTTAGTTCTTGACGACCAACTTTCCGAGCCCACTCGCATCCATGCACTATGGTCGCTCAACGCTCTCCATGAGGTCGATGACGCCATCAGCCTCCAACTGTTGCGCTCACCCAACCGTAACATTCGTCGCGAAGCATTGCGCGCACAAGAAGGATGGCTGCGCACATCGTTAGTTGAAGATTCTGATCCTCAAGTTCGAGCCGAAGCGATTCGCAGTGTGTTGCGCGCTAGTGAAATCACCCACCAACATCTCGCGGAACTCATCCGCTTCGCGAAACCTTCTGTCGCGCCAACGACTCAACGTGAAGAAACTCCTTGGGCCGGACGTCATGGTGTGCCCGTCGCGCCTGGTGCTTCTTACAATCGAGAGTTCGAACGTTTCCTAGTCCGCCAAGGACTTGAGCAGCACCCGCAAATACTTAAAGCGTTTCTGAATAGCGGCGAAGCAAATGATCTGCCACCAGAGAATCGACTCTTGGCATGTTTAGCATTGCCCACCGCAGAGGCAACGCAACCCTTCGTGGCAATTTGGCGACATATAAATCGCTTGCCTAGCGAAGAAGAACTGATTCTGCTCCTACGTGGCGCGCAAGACCCAAGCCTTCGCCCATGGGTAGAGTCGCTCTTCGCTGACCCCACGCGCGCACAGCCTTTAATGATGGCTACTCTAAAGTTACGCGACCGACTAGACGCCGCAGTAGTGGAATCGGTGTTGACAGCAGCACTATTAGAATTATCTAAAACTCCTGGTAACGAACAACTTGTTTTAGAGATGGTAGATGCATTTCAAATGGAAGCACTGCAAGACGTCGCGGCTGGCATCTTCACCAACAGCGAAACCTCCATGCCGCATCGCCAACGTGCTTTGCATACTTTAAGGACTCTTAGCGCCGGTTCGCACGACGCCGTAATTAATTTTCTCGACCAGCATCAGGGTCCACGCGGCTTAGAAATCGAGGCACTCATCGCCTTAGGCGAGAGTAATCATTCGCGTGCTCAAGAAATATTGTTCACGAAATGGCGCACGCTCACGAAATTCGAGAAGCAAGAAATTACCGAAGCTTTATCCAAATCAGCAAGTGGTAGCGAGTTGTTACTTAGTGGTTTAAATGCACAACACCTTGCGTCCACACTCTTTTCGCCGGCAATCCTTGAGCGTATGCAATCGTGGATTCCTGGGAACAACGTGCTACAAAACTTATGGGCGGAACGCGCGGCCACCTTGCCGCGTGGACTCTACCTTAGTGGTGACCCCGGCCAATCCCACGCTACCCCGATCGACTTGCGCGGTGAGTTTACGGTTGAAGCTTGGGTGAAGATAAACAACCAAATCTCAAATGCCGATAGTTTAATGGGCACGACCGGTGGCGCTGATCTTAATTTCTATGATGCGCGCGCAAGATTTTACGGCGGGCCGCAACATGGCGATCTGATTATCGCCAAGCACGCGATGATGCCTGACCAATGGACTCATTTTGCATTGAGCCGCGATCGACACGGCATCTTCAAAATGTATGTCAATGGTGCTATCGATCAAGTCAGCACAACGCAAAACCATGATGACTTTCTGGGGCTACATGTCGGGCGGTCAAGCCCGTCAGATGGTGGAACAGACGGATACATTGTTGAGTTTCGCCTGTGGGACCATGAACGCAGTGCTGCCGAGATCAATAGCCGTTATCGGCATGCGCTGACTGCAAGCAATGCAGGACTTTCATTCTCCTTTGCTAACGAGCCGCGCGAAAATATATTGCAAGGCGGAGCTGCATTCGTCCCCATGGCGAATGGCCCAGGACTTATGGACGCCAGTCAAATCCAAGAGCAACAACACCTAATGGAGCGCTTTTCTGCTCTTGCGAAACAACCCGGAGGCCTGACACGTGGCAAAGTTTTTTTCCAAACGCTATGCCTTTCATGCCACACACTCAATGGCGAAGGTGTGGGTATCGCCCCCGCTCTCGATGGTTCGGCCAACCGCACAACAGAAGCATTGCTACTAGCGCTATTAACTCCTGACGCAGCAATCGAGCCGGGCTATCGCATGTACCGCATTGAAACCTATGAGGGGAAAATGCACGAAGGGTTTATGCTGCAAAACAACTCGTCCGGCACCACCCTGGTGTTTATGGGCGGCCGCGAATTGTTTATTCCTAAATCTGAAATTAGGCGCGAGGGATTCATGAAGCGCTCGTTGATGCCCACCGGATTGATTGACAACTTACCGGATGCAGACATTTCGGCCTTGCTTAGTTTTATCGCTTCGTTGGAATAATAATGTTAGATAGGATTACTACTGTCTCCAAACCTCACCAAGCAACTTGGCCATCCCTGCATCATGGTCCAGCAACTCAACGTGCACAAACGGGAACTGGTCATTGGTGCCCCAGTAAGCCTCGCTAGTCTCGGCGAAATACTCTTGCACATTAGTCGCGGCATAACCCGGCACCACACCACCGCGCACGTACGCTACTTCTTTATACAAACCTTTCGACATTGCATTGGCGTAAGCCGCCAGCGGTCCAGCGTGATTGTAACCCAACACCCGATGATGATAAGCATGAGACATTTCATGCAAAACCATCGACGGCTGTTCGTGAATCCATCTCAAAAAATTCTTGGCCACGCCGAACTCTACTGACCGCGCCCATTTCACTGGCAGGTCATGTTCGCTCAACCACTGTTTCGACGGGTGATAGCAAGCACCAGGATTCTCTTTGCGATTCAAATGAAAGTAAATAGGCACCTTACGCAATTCGCTCACGGCTTTGGGTGGCAAGCGCGAATCTATTTCTCTTAACTTCGAACGTAATAATAATTCAACTTCAGCGTAAAGTTCTTTATCCGCAACTAGTGATTCTTCGAAGTGCACAGTCCAGCCGCGTAGCTCTACGGTTTGATATGTAAAACTCTGCTCGACAGGGGTACTCGGCGTGAAGACAAGGGCTAGAAGGATGATATAGCGCATAGTTACAGTATAGCCATGAGCGCTTCCCCTAAACGGCTTCACCACCTTGATGCACTACGTAGTTTTGCCATGCTGCTCGGCATCGTATTGCACGCGTCATTGTCCTTTATGCCTTTCCCGTGGCCGGTGCAAGACAGCGAACAAAACTCAGGTTTGTATTTGGTATTTAATGCGATACATGGTTTCCGCATGCCACTGTTTTTCATGCTCAGCGGATTTTTCACCGCCATGCTGTGGCGCAAACGCGGAGTTTTATCTCTAGCAAAGCACCGCGTTAAACGTGTCTTGTTACCGTTAGTCATCGGCGGCTTTACGATTATTCCTGCGACAAATTGGGCTATTGAATACGTAGCCCGAGCTCAAGGGGCAAGCGCAGCGCCAATAAAGATCTCAGAGCTTGCGCCACTCAACCGCGATGACATTATCGACCAAGCAGGTACTGAGCAGTTAAACCTTCTCATAGAGGCCGCAATCCGCCGTAAAGATCGTGATTCGCTAATGCTGATTATTGAACTAGGGGCTGACGTCAACTATAGGCCCGAAACCAAAATATCGCCTATACATTGGGCAGCTGGCCTTGGCCATCCTGAAATGGTCACCATTCTCCTAGATCAAGGAGCTGACATACATGCCATTGACGACCGGGGCAGCACTCCTATGCATTGGGCAGCATTATTTGGGCGGCCACAGGTAGCGAAATTGCTTATAGAGCGCGGGGCCGACCTATCTAAGGAGGGCATTGATGGCACAGTGCCTTCGGACATGACCTCCCCGGAGTCTCGTTCATTCATCGCCCCTATTGCGACGATGTTCGCTGGATTACTAAACATACCTTTTAATGAGAAGGGATTTTACGCCGACGCTGAGGCTATACATCAACTCATTCTTAAATCTGGGTATGAGCCACAGCAAAGCAAAGAAAGCGCAGAGTTACTACAGTTACTACAGTTAGACAGCTTGCACCACTTGTGGTTTTTATGGTATCTGTTTTTATTAGTCATTGTCTTTTGCTGCACAACTAGTGCTACAAAATATTTACGCGGTCTAAAGCGACTAGCTCCACTAGTGGTTAAGCCAGTTAGATATTTATGGATGATACCCCTTGTTGCTCTGTGCCAATTACAAATGGGCCCAGGGTCATTCGGCCCTAACACCTCGGTGGCGATTTGGCCCAACTTGCCAATATTAAGTTATTACGCCGTGTTCTTTTTCTTTGGAGCCATTTATTTCTTAAGCGATGATCGAGAAGAACGCCTTGGCCGTTATTTCTGGTTGACTCTACCAGCTGCTTTTTGCGCATTCATCATCGGTCTAGGCCACCTCGAACCGGGCGCCGGCAGTGCCGAGTCAATGGCCTGCTGGGTGGCAGCCTACACTTGCTTAATGAGCTTCGGGCTCATTGGACTGTGCCGCAAGATTTTTTCTGCTGAAAAAGCGTGGGTGCGCTATGTCTCTGATGCTTCGTATTGGATGTATATCGCCCACTTACCCTTAGTGATTCTCGCCCAAAATTATGTAATAGAATGGAATGCCCATAGCCTTGTAAAACTCACAGTTCTTTGCATCGGTTTAGCCATAATACTGCTGGCAAGCTACCAATTACTTGTGCGGCATACGCCTATCGGGTGGCTACTTAATGGGCGCCGTAAGCGAAATGGAACATCAATGTCTAAATAATACTACTTCCCCGTCATATAA
>JAPKEZ010000095.1 GCA_028821845.1 Planctomycetota bacterium
CGCGACCAAGGACGCCTCGAAAAAGGCAAGCTTATAGTGCTTGCTGCATTTGGTTCTGGCCTGACATGGGCTGGCGCACGCATTCGCTGGTAATTACTTATGAACTACTCATTAATTTTCCCCGGTCAAGGCGCGCAATTCGTTGGCATGGGTCGCGATTTCGTTGAGAATTCATCAGCGGCTAAAGATGTTTTTTCTGAAGCTGATGAGGTGCTCGGCTACAGTCTTTCCAGCATTTGCTTTGATGGACCAGAAGACAAGTTGATATCAACCAATATCGCTCAGCCAGCAATTTATACTTGCTCGCTCGCTGCACTGGCTGCCATGGAGCAGCAAGCTCAACACACTATTACTCCTGTTCAAACAGCTGGGTTGTCGCTTGGTGAATATACAGCAATGTGTGCAGCTAAAGTTTTTAGCTTTGCCGAGGGTTTGCGTTTGGTTCAACTGCGCGGACAAGCTATGCAAAGTGCTTCCGCTGCCAAGCCCTCATCAATGACGTCAGTGATGGGGCTCGACCGCGAACAACTTGATGATTTATGTGCGCAAGCTAGTGCAGCTACTAACATGGTTTGTCAGGTGGCCAACCTTAACTCGCCCGGGCAGATTGTTGTTAGTGGCGAAATAGACGCTCTGGAAAAGCTAGAAGAGATTGCTACTGAGGCTGGTGCGCGCCGCGCACTACGCCTTAGTGTGGCAGGCGCTTTTCACTCCGAGGTAATGCGGCCTGCTGCGGATAAGTTAGGTGCGGCGCTTGCCGAGACTAATTTTAATACTCCGCAGTGTCCTGTTTGGCAAAATGCTACTGCGAAGTCATCAGTTGACATCGATGTGTTGCGCGAGAATTTGCAGCAACAACTTTGTGCTCCGGTCTTGTGGCAAGACTCTTTCGCTGCTATGTCCGCTGCTCCGGACAGCCACTTTCTTGAGCCAGCCCCTGGCAAAGTTCTCACAGCGATGGCTCGAAAAATTAATCGCGACGCTAGTGTCTCGGCACTGCACAGTTTTGAATCTATAACCGAAATACTCACGTAATGGAAAAATCTCTACAAGGTAAGAACATTTTAGTAACAGGTGCCTCTCGCGGCATCGGTCAAGCAATCGCAATTCATTGCGCGTCGCTTGGTGCTAACGTAGCCGGACTCGCAACGAGTACCGCGAACCTCGATGCTACAGCAGCTTCTGTAAAAGAACTTGGTGGCGACTTTCTCGCGCTAGAGGGTGACATCGCTCTTGCCGCGACATCGAATGACGCAATCGCCGCTGTAGTAGAAAAGTGGGGCTCGCTCGATGGTTTGGTGGCTAACGCAGGTATTACGCGCGACAACCTTTTACTGCGTATGAGCCAAGAAGATTTCGATGCGGTGATCAACACCAACCTTGGTGGCAGCTTTCACTTACTAAAAGCTGCGACTAAGCCAATGCTGCGTAATAAAGGCGGCAGCATAATTTTCATTGGTAGCGTGGTTGCAACCACCGGCAACCCAGGGCAGGCCAACTACTGTGCTGCCAAGTCCGGATTGCATGGCCTAGCGCGTTCCGCTGCTATTGAGCTCGGTTCCCGCAATATCACCGTCAATGTTATCGCCCCCGGATTTATCGACACTGACATGACTGACGAGCTACCTGAGGCCGCAAAAGAGGCGATGACACGTAAGATTGCACTCAAACGCGCCGGAACACCTGACGACATCGCTAGCTTAAGCGCCTTCCTACTAGGCCCTTCAGGCTCTTACATTACGGGCCAAGTAATGTTGGTCGACGGCGGTCTTTCATTAGGCTAGTCGCTAAACTATAATTAGGCACCCGCGGGCAATAGCCCGACCCTTGCTTTTAGCAACAAACCCTAAGATAAAATTAATACTGTGACTACCATCGAAGAGAAAGTTTATGAAATCGTCGGCGAACACATGGGCCGCACACGTGACCAGTTGTCTCATGACCACAGCTTCACTATCGACCTAGGCGCCGATAGTCTGGACACAGTTGAAATGGTGATGCAATTCGAGACTGCTTTTGACATCCAAATCCCAGATGAGGATGCAGAAGTAATACAAACTGTTGGCAAGGCCATTCAGTACATCACGTCAAAGACAAGCTAGATAGTTTAGCCCTCATGACTGATTCTAGTAGAAGAGTAGTCATCACAGGTGTCGGTGCGTTAACTCCATTAGGTGTTGGCGCACCTTTACTTTTTGATTCTTTGTTGAAAGGCAAGACCGGCTTTCGCGATATTGAGCGCTGGGATACTACAGAATTCACCACCAAGTTTGCTGCTGAGATTCGTGGATGCGTTTATCAACCAGACGATCACTACTCAATGCGCGAACAAAAGCGTATGGACCCATTCGCGCAAGTTGGCTTAGTCGCCGCGCGCGAAGCATGGTTAGATTCAGGACTCGAGAAGGACGTAATCGACTCTACTCGTAGCGGTGCTATTCTTGGTACTGGTATTGGTGGTATTCAAAGCGTGCTTGATCAAAAAGACGTCCTAGACAAGAGTGGACCGCGCCGTGTCACCCCGTTCTTCATTTCAAACACTATGGCTAATTCGTTGTCAGCTAACGTTGCCATCGAGTTCGGCTTGCAAGGCGCTTGCTTTTTAACTTCAAGTGCTTGCGCGTCTAGTGGCCACGCAATCGGTCTGGCTTTCCGCGAAATCCGCACGGGTCGCGCCGATGTCATGGTGACAGGTGGTTCTGAAACCACCACCAACGCTTTATGTTTAGCTGGCTTTAATTCACTTAAAGCTTTGTCGACGCGTAATGACGATATCCAACGCTCTTCGCGTCCATTCGACCGCGATCGCGACGGCTTCGTGATGGGCGAGGGCGCTGGAGTTATGGTGCTTGAATCGCTCGAGCATGCGCAAGCACGGGGTGCAAAAATATACGCTGAAATCGCTGGCTTCGGTCAGACAGACGACGCTGGCCATATCACTGCCCCAGATGCAACTGCACAGCGTCCAGCCGCTGCCCTTAAAGCCGCAATGAATGACGCTGGTATTAACGACGATGATGTGGGTTACATTAATGCTCACGGCACTTCAACGATGATGAACGACATGATTGAGACCCTTGCGATTAAGATTGCATTGGGTGAAGATAACGCCAAGAAAACTCCCATATCTTCATCGAAGTCGATGCTTGGCCACTTGGTTGGTGCTGCGGCAGCAGTCGAGGGCATCGCTTGCGCTTACACGCTGGCGAAGGGTGTTGCCCACCATACTAATAACCTAGAGAACCCAGACGTTGAAAACGGGTGTGATCTCGATTACATTCCTAATGAGCCGCGCGAAGGTGGTTTTAAGACCGCGCTATCAACATCACTTGGCTTTGGCGGACACAACGTTTGTATCGCCTTCCGTAAGTTCGAGGGTTAAGCTTGAGTCTTCGGCAAGATTTGTCTAGTCGAGGGATCAAAGACGTTTTCACACGCGCGCAATCCCAGGGTGACGCAGCCGTGCAACGTTTGAGTGACGAACTTTCAGCCATAGACTTGGTGGTGCTAGATCGCCAGCGGGCGGCGCTTAATAAAGACGTGGTAATTGATACGTCTACGATTTCACCGCCGCAACTTGCCGAAACGTCGTCGACATCTTCTACGGCTAACAGCGAGGCTCTTGCTCGTGGCGAAAAAGCTTTATGTGACAATCGTGTTGCGGTTATCACAGTTGCTGGCGGACAGGCCTCGCGCCTGGGGTTCAATGGCCCTAAGGGTGCCTACCCATTAGGCGCAATTTCGGGCACATCTTTGTTTCAGATGCTTGCCGAACAGGTAATTCTTTTGCGCGATAAATACCAGTGCGATTTGCCGTGGGTAATCCAAACAGGCCCGGGTAATCACGACGATACGATTGCTTATTTCGCGGCGCGTAACTGGTTCGGCATGTCGGCGACTAGCGTCCATTTCGTATGTCAGGGCACACTACCTGCTCTAGACGCTAATGGCGATTTCATGCTCACAGCGCCAGACAAGCTGTTTAGTAATCCTGATGGCCATGGCGGGGTGTATCGCGCTATAAAACGTAGCGGCATGATAGATACGTTGCGCGCTCAGGGCACTGATGTGCTTTACTACTGCCAAGTAGATAATCCATTGGTGTTCATGTCTGACCCGACATTTATTGGCCATCACCTTTTGGCCGATGCGCAAATGTCAGTTAAGGTCGTTGAAAAGACTGAGGCTAGTGAAAAGGTTGGTCTCGTTGTTGAAAACAACGGCAAGGTGCAGTGTATCGAGTACTCCGACATTAGTGCCGAACTTCAAGCGCAAACTACCGATGATGGTGGCCTGCTCTACCGTGCAGGCAATATCGCGGTGCACGTTTACGATATAGATTTCTTCGAAGAGATGGCGGAATCACATTTGCCGTTGCACCTCGCTAGAAAAACGATTAAGGCATTGGCTCCTGGAGAATTTATTCCGTCTGACATCGCGGGCATTAAGTTCGAGACTTTTGTCTTCGATGCCTTACCACTGGCTGATCGCGTAGTGGTTCAATTGGCCGACCGAGAACTTGAATTTTCTCCCGTGAAGAACCGCAACGGTTCCGATTCAGCGGCGACATCACGTGCTGCACTAAGCGTTCGTGCTAAACAATGGTTGTCATTCATTGACAGCTCGTGTGCTTACAGCGCCCAACAAATAGAGCTTAGTTCCAAGGTTGTTAGTGGTCCACAAGATTTGATTTACCGCCAACAACAGATCAACGACGGGCAGCAACAATTGGCCTGTTCCTGTGGCAATAAGTTAATAACTTTGGCATAATATGCGCCGTTGAGATGCCGAAGTGGCGGAATTGGCAGACGCGATGGATTCAAAATCCATTTCTCGCAAGAGAGTGAGGGTTCGAGTCCCTCTTTCGGCACCATCTCAGATTATGACGTTTTCCGTACACCCTGATAACTTGCAATCTCTAGCTGAGCTAGGCTTTCGCACAACTTATCACCGCTTACGTGGGGTTCGTGGGGTCGTTGCGGGTTGGATTGAAATAGGTATCCCCGAAGAGCAGAAGGCACGCCTTTTAGCTAATTTAGCTCAAGAACAGGTATTGTTACTACGTCTTGACGAAATGCATCAAGCTTGTGTCGAAGCGATTTCTACTTCTGATGCAATCGTGGGTGGCAAGCCAGAAGTTTTCTTGGCAGCCACTTTGAAGTTAGGCACACCGGAAGAGGGTGCCGAATTAATGCCTAGTGTGCTTGAACCCCAAGCAGCACTAGCTTTGGCAGTTTGGTTATTACAGCGTAACTGCGAGGGCAACGAGGTGCGCCCACGTTTAGAAATAGTTGAAGGCGTTGTGACTGCAAGCGTAACCGGAAGCACTCGCAATTCTGCACCGGCTTGGCCGAGCGAATTATCCGACTTCATTACGAGTGAGTCTGCTTTTAAATTGTGCTTTATCGACAACGTTTTCTCTTTCCCAATGTCTAAAGATGAAGACTGAATATACGATTACTGAGTACTCTGAGTTGTTGATGAAACTCATGAAGAAAGTGCTCGCTAAAGCAGAACTGAAGGAAGATCTGCGCGCTGCCCAAGAAACGTTCACTGGCAAAGAAGCACTCGATAAGTCTAATGCAAATAGCTTTAATGAGTGGTATCTCCTAGAGCGCGATTGTCCGTTGCTCGGCACGCCACCAGCCGTTGCCTTTGCACCGTCAAACATCGAAAAGGATGATATATGGCACTGCCTGCTGGATTCGTTTTTTGGCTTGTTTCATGTTTCTTCTCTTGAAGAACAGCCCAATACAGCTATCTTAGAATGTTTATGGTCGGCGCGTCAGGTGCGTGTCACCACGTTGCCAGATGGCATTGATATCGGCACATTGATTCCGGCACGAGTCGCGCAAAGCAGTTCAGAGTCGCACCTATTATTGCCAGCGGCTAACTTTATTATTTCTCCTGATTTGCTTGAATCACTTGCAAGTGATTTGCGTGATATCCGTGGTGAACAACCGCGTGCGCGACTTTCGCAGCTAGAGTGGCAGCGTTTATTCACCAGTCACCAGTTGTCACAAGCGGCAGCCGCAGGTCAAACTTTCGAGGAAGCATTGTCTCAGGCTTTACATGGCCAAGATCAGATTAGCGAAGAAGAGGTGATTGCATTGATAGATAAAAGTGGGGCTCAAGAAGCTCTAAATCAAATTGCCTTTGACACCGACATCGATATCGAGCCACTACGCGCCGCATTTTCATTGATAGGTGGTACTGAAGAAAATAGCGCTAGTGTCTCAGAAGAAATCGAGGACGATGCTGTGCAAGCCATCAGCGATTTTTTAGGCAAAGACTCAACAGGCGCTAACCTTGAACAAGCATTTGGCGAGCTTGAACTGCAACTCGAGCTCGAAGCCGGAGCAACTGGTTTGCTTAGCGAACAGTCCGAAGCTACTGGCATCGACACTTTGCCAGGTGTCGAAATGTGGTTGCGGTCTTATTTGTTCGACTGCGAGGCAGGTGGTGTCGCCGTGAGTGACCAAGCGGGCAAAGAAATAGAGAACTTCTTGAACTACTGCTCCGAAACTGTTGGGGAAGAAGAAATTGACCCTCATCAACTACCGGCATCCACCGTGTTGGCGTATATGATGGGAGCCGAGAATCTTGAAGATTTGCATCGCAAAATATCTCACCTCGACTCATTTGTCAATTGGCTGTGTCACGAGCAAGGCTCGCCGCTAGAGAGTATTACCCCCTTGTCCGGAGACGACACTAACCACTGGT
>JAPKEZ010000096.1 GCA_028821845.1 Planctomycetota bacterium
AATGGATTATTCGCATTTTGACGATACCAGTAATAGACTTTCTCTAGAACTTGAAGTGTCTGCCGCCGATCATCCTGGCGTGAAACTGCGATATTCGCCACTATTAAGAGATCTCGACGGCCAGTTGCTAGATTCTCTT
The DNA here is from genome assembly GCA_028821845.1 of Planctomycetota bacterium. GTDB lineage: Bacteria > Planctomycetota > UBA1135 > UBA1135 > UBA1135 > JAPKEZ01. The sequence goes on from JAPKEZ010000096.1 coordinate 140, forward strand.
TACAGTGGGCGGGTATTCTACGGGTGGGTGGGGCCAGCAGGTTATAGGCTGCGTGCCATGTCGGTACGCGTTACAAAGCTTGAATTGGCAGATAAAACGCATGACGTGGCCGACTTACTGGTTGCGGCAATGCATAGCTGCATATCGCAAGTCCTTTCACAGAAAGGTGTTGTGCAAAAACCATTCTTGAGTTTCGAGATCCGCACTCCAGATAGCGAGCTTTCGTCAATTTTGGCTGACTTGCAGGTGCGAAACGCCAACATTCTAGCAGTAGAGCAGCAAGATGGACGGGCTGTGGTGCGTGCCGAGGCTTATTTCTCTGAGCTGGGCGACTACTCTACAGAGCTTCGATCGCAATCTCATGGACGTGCTGAGCTCACAATCGGCCACCAGAGCTGGAAAAGCTAGTTTTTTAGTTTTTCTCGAAGTTTTGGCGATGTTCTTGGCTGTATTGCCTTGACCTGCGCTGAATAAAGACTAAAATACGCGACCCAATTCCTGGGGAATGCCTCGTTTAATCCGGACCTAACCGCAACTCTTGCGGCGGATAGATTTTACGAGGCTTACAGTGCATTAAATCAAAATGTCTAACCGCATTCAAATCCGACTCGAAGCATACGACCACGAAGCAATTGATCAGGCAACTGAATCAATCATCGAGGCCGCACGTCTAACTGGCGTTCAAGTTTCAGGTCCTATTCCTCTTCCTACCCGTTGCGAACGCTACACAGTGTTGCGCTCACCTCACGTAAACAAGAAGGCTCGCGAGCAGTTCGAAATCCGTACGCACAAGCGTCTGATGTACTTGCTCGAACCAACACCACAAACGATCGATGCGCTTAACCGCCTCGTATTGTCTGCCGGTGTCGACGTGCGAATTAAACTCTAGTTCGTATTAACTTAATCCCGCATGCTATAAACGCCTCTGCGAAATCGCTCCGAAATGGATACTGGAGAAAAACATGACTACTAAAAACTTTTTGTTGGCAAAGAAGAAGGGGATGACCCAAATCTTCCGAGAGGACGGCTCTGTCGTTCCTGTCACAGTGTTAGACGTAAGCGATTGTGCTATCACAATGCTTCGTACACCAGAGCGTGACAGCTACTCAGCTGTTCAGGTTGGTCTTAAGCAGGCTCGCGACAAGCACGTCGCCAAGCCGCAACGCGTTGCGGCAGAAAAGGCAGGCGTTAAGAACTACAAGAGCCATTGCGAATTTCGTGTCGATTCTGTTGAGGGCTTCGAACTCGGTCAAGAGTTGGGCGCAGACGTTTTCACTGTTGGCGAAGTCATCGATATCTCTGGCAAGTCAAAGGGCCGCGGTTTCGCAGGCTCGATTAAGGCTCACGGCTTCCGCCGCGGTCCCGAGTCTCACGGTAGTCAAACCGTGCGTGCTCCAGGCTCTATTGGCCAGTGTGCTTATCCAGGTCGCGTGTTCAAGGGCACTCGCATGGCAAAGCATTACGGCAACTCTCGCTTCACAACTAAAAACACTGTTGTTGAGGGTATCGATGTAGAGCGCGGCCTATTGTTGGTTCGCGGCGGTGTTCCGGGCCCACCTAACGGTCTGATTCAGGTAAGTACTGCCAGAACTGGCGTCCAGCCTAAGTAGTGAACAAGAGATAGAAAAATGTCAACAATCACAACTTATGATTTAGGTTCGGGCAAGACCGGCGAGAAAGAATTCTCAGCTGATCTTGGCGAAGCACTCCTTTACCGCACCATGAAAGATGCGGTCGTTATGTACCAGTCAAATAGTCGTCAGGGCGATGCTCACGTTAAAACACGCGGCGAGCTGCAAGGTCATACAGCTAAACCATGGAAGCAAAAGGGTACGGGCCGCGCTCGTGCTGGTGACCGCCGTTCTCCTTTGTGGGTGGGTGGCGCTACAACTTTTGGTCCACGTAATACTCGTCGCTGGTACTACAGTTTGCCAAAGCGTCAGCGTAATGTTGCATTGCGTTCTGCTTTGTTGGGGAAATTGAATGACGGCGAATTAATAGAGGTAAGTGGTTTGTCTTTTGACAAGCCTTCATCGAAGATAGCACGTCAAGTGTTGCAGGGCTGTAACGTTGCCGAGGGCAGTGTTTTGGTTCTTACGGCAGGCCACGACGATAACACATACCGCTCATTCCGTAACTTTCCGCGAGTTACTGTAATGACAGGTGCTGATTCTAATGCTTACGAGTTGCTGGCGCACAAAAACGTCATCGCTCAAGAAGGCGCACTCGAAGCTATGATTGCTCGTTTCTAAGAAAACTTTAACAAGAAAAAATAACATGCAAGCAAGCGAAGCATACGAAATCATTCAGAGGCCGATTCTCACCGAGAAGTCAACTTCTGAACAAGAGCGTGCAAACGTCTACCGTTTCGAGGTGGCCGGTGGCGCCAACCGCATTGAGATAAAGCAAGCAGTTGAATTACTGTTTGACGTTAAGGTTGACGAAGTCAACACTATGGTCCGCAACGGCAAAATGCGTCGTCGCGGGGCAACTCACTTCCGTACTTCAAGCAAGAAGATTGCTTTGGTTAAATTAGTTGACGGAAGCAAAATCGACCTTCTGTAATAATCTACAGAATAACAACATAAAATAATGGGAATTAAGTACTACAAACCGACATCACCCGGCCGCCGCGACGGCTCGGTGCTTGATCGTGCAGAGTTAACACGCCAGACCCCCGAGAAGAGTCTGCTACAACCACTGAAGAAAACTGGTGGTCGTAACAATCTGGGCCGTGTTACATCTCGTCACAAGGGCGGAGGCGCTAAGCGCCGTTACCGCATGGTTGACTTCAAGCGCAACAAAGATGGCGTAATGGCCAAGGTGGCGCATATTGAATACGATCCAAACCGCACTGCTTACATCGCTTTGCTGCACTATGTAGATGGCGAAAAAGCATATATCGTTTGGCCGAAAGGATTGCAGCAGGGCGACATGGTTAGTTCTGGCATTGATGCCGAGCCAAAAGTTGGCTGCGCAATGAAGTTGAAAGATTTACCTTTGGGTATCGCTATTCACAATATTGAAATGCGTCCAGGCCAGGGTGCCAAGCTCGTGCGTTCCGCCGGTGCAAGCGCTCGTTTAGCTGCTCGTGAGGGTAGCTACGCATTGATTAACATGCCTTCTGGCGAATTGCGCAAGATTCACGTCGAGTGTCGTGCAACAATCGGCGAAGTAGGTAATGCAGACCATAAAAACGTTAAGTTGGGCAAAGCCGGGCGTAATCGCCATATGGGCAAACGTCCACACGTTCGCGGTGCTGCAATGTATCCAGCCGCTCACCCCCATGGTGGTGGTGAAGGTCGCACAATGGGTAAGCACCCAGTTTCTCCTTGGGGTCAGCCTGCTAAAGGCTTTAAAACACGCCAAAAGCGTAAGACCAGTTCCAAGTTCATCGTTCGTCGCCGTAAAACAGGAAAATAATAAGAAATGGCTAGAAGCATCAAGAAAGGTCCGTGGATTGAGCCGCGCTTGCAACGTCGTGTTGACAAGGCTGCTGAATTGGACAGCAAGAAGCCGATCCGTACATGGGCTCGCGCTTCAACGATCATTCCAGACTACGTTGGTCTAACCTTTATGGTTCACAACGGCCGTCAATTCACCAAAGTCTACGTGACAGAAGACATGGTAGGTCATCGCTTGGGAGAGTTCTCTCCTACGCGTACCTTCAAGGGTCACGATAAGAAATAATCATGGAATACCGCGCTTCACATCGCTACGCCCATATGTCCCCGCACAAGGCTCGTGCTTCCGCGAACCTTATTCGTGGCTTAGGCGTCAACCAAGCATTGTTGCTGCTTGATGGTCACCGCACACGCGGTGCTGCTATCTTCGCCAAAGTGCTTAAATCAGCTATCGCCAATGCCGGGCAAAACGATGCAGTTAACGTCGATGATTTGATAGTTAGCGACGCACGCGTTGACGGCGGTCCATTGGTCCATGGTCGTCCTACTTTCCGCCCGGGTCCAATGGGTCGTGCAATGACAATTCGTCGTCGTACATCTCACTTCCGTATCGGTGTATCTGAAAAAGCTGCAGTAGAGGTTAAATAATAATGGGACAAAAAATACATCCAATCGGTTTTCGTATCGGCGTAAGTGAGCCTTGGCGTTCGCGCTGGTTTGCTCGTGGTAAAGATTACCCAGAGCAAGTTCTACTCGATTATAAAATACGTAAGTTGATCAAAGATCGTTTCCGCAAGGGAATCATCTCTCGTATCGACATCGCTCGTCGCTCAGAACGTGTCAATATACAGCTGCTTGTTACCCGTAAGGGCGAAGTGATTGGCAAGGGCTATAGCACTCGTGACCAACTAGTTGCTGACCTTGAAAAAGTGTCTGGCTTAGATATCAAGCTTGACATCCAAGAGGTGCGTCACTGGGATCTCGATTCTCAGACTATTGCTGAAAACTTGGCTGCTGCTATTGAGCGCCGTGTCTCTCCGCGTTTCCAAATGAAGCGCGTAATGGAAAACACTATGAACGCTGGCGCAGAAGGCGTCAAAATTTTGATTGCCGGTCGTATCGACGGTAAAGAAATGGCCCGCTCAATGTCAGTTCGCCAGGGCCGCGTGCCACTACAAACTCTTTCCTCACGAATCGACTACGGTTTTTCTGAGGCTCTTACTTCTTACGGTATTCTAGGCGTCAAGGTCTGGATTTTCACCGGTGAGACAACTCGATAAAGCAAGAGGTAAATACCAATGTTAATGCCAAAGAGAACAAAGTACCGCAAGGTACATCGCGGTAAAATTAAGGGCACCTTCAAGTGTCAGAAGCCAGATGGCAAGGGTGTTGCAGGTCGTAACATGCACCGTCGTGGCATCGTAACGCCAAAGAAGCGTGTTGCAACTGCGCAGGCTACTCGCGGTAACACTGTGACGCACGGCGAGTTTGGTTTGCAGTCTCTCGAGTGGTGCTGGTTGAACGCCCGCACGATTGAGGCCGGCCGTGTTGCATGTAATCGCCACATTGGCGAAGGCAAGCTTTACATTCGCGTGTTCCCGCATAAGCCTGTTACTAAGAAGCCTCTCGAAGTTCGAATGGGTTCTGGTAAAGGTGACGTAGATCGTTGGGTAGCTGTAGTGCTTCCTGGCACAATCATTTACGAGATAGGCGGCGTTGATGCAGACATTGCTCGTAAGGCATTTAATCGCGTAGCGCACAAACTCCCTGTGCGTGTACGCATGATCGAAAAGAAAACCATCTAATAATCATGAAAGCAAAAGAAGTACGAGGTAAGGAAGATGCCGAACTAATGTTCGATGTCGAGCAATTAGAAAAAGAGTTGCACGGCATGCGTTTTCGTTCATTGGTAGATGGCCTTCAAAACCCTTGCCGTATCCGTCATATTCGTCGCGAAGTCGCACGAATTAAGACAATCATTAACGAGAGAAAGCAAGGCATCCGTGGCCAAGAGTCACGCTAACGAGGTTAAAAATGACTGAAGAAATAATAATAGATCGCGGAACGCGCAAAACACTTGCTGGCAAAGTTGTGTCAGACAAGGGTGACAAGACAATCGTAGTCGAAGTCGAGCGTTTAACTAAGCACAAGCTTTACCGCAAAACAATTCGTGTACGTAAAAAGTACTACGTTCATGACGAAAGCAATGTTGCCCGCGTGGGTGATGTAGTTGCCATCATGGGCACTCGTCCTATCAGTAAGAAAAAGTGCTGGCGCCTACTTGAGGTGACCAACGCAGCACCAATTGAGTAATTGCTGTAAAGAAGGAATAACAAAATGATTCAAACACAAACAAGACTGAAAGTGGCTGACAACTCTGGTGCAAAAGAAGTAATGTGCATCAAGGTGTTGGGTGGCTCAGGGCGCAAGTTTGCTTCGGTGGGTGATGTCATCATCTGCTCAGTGAAGGTTGCGCAGCCAGGCTCAAGCATCCCTACGGGTGAAGTTGTGCGTGGCGTAGTTGTTCGTACAAAACAAAAGTTACGTCGTAAAGATGGCAGCTATGTGCGTTTCGATTCCAATGCTCTGTGCCTTGTCGATGTCGAGAACAACCCGCGTGGCACACGCATCTTTGGTGCTGTAGCTCGCGAGTTGCGCGAGAACAACTTCATGAAAATCGTTTCTCTAGCTCAAGAGGTAGTGTAATGCGTATTAAAGTAGGTGACGAAGTTCAAGTAATGTCTGGTAACGGCCGTGGTGAACGTGGCAAAGTCTTGCGTATTGATCGTAAAACTGAGCGCGTTATAGTCGAAGGCGTAAATAATCAGGTTAAGAACCTGAAAAAGACCCAGCAAAACCCAGAAGGCGGGCGACTAGAGGTTGAGATGCCAATAGCGCTGTCAAATGTTTTG
>JAPKEZ010000097.1 GCA_028821845.1 Planctomycetota bacterium
TAATAAAATGCCGTCGGCTAGACTGGCAAGCTGTTCACTCTGGCTGAGTGAAGTGCCGGGAAGGGTAGCTGCGGCGATGGTGAGTGCGCCTTCATTGAATGTCGGCAAGAAGGAGCGCCCTAAGTGAAAGGTCGTAGTTACAGCAAATGCTAATGCTAGTAGAGTTGGCACCAGCACTATGGCGGGACGGCGCAATACAGGCACCAGAATTGAAGAGTAGGACGATTTTAGCGCTTTGATATGGCGTGGTTCATTGTTAGCCTGAGCAGAGTTGGAGCGACCGAGCAACAAAGAACAAAGCACGGGTGTTACGGTAATCGCGACAATCAACGACGAAGCAAGCGCCGCTATATAGGCTAGTCCAAGTGGCTGCAGTAGGCGTCCTTCGATACCGGAAAGAAAAAACAGAGGTACGAACACCAAAATAATGATGAGCGTTGCGAACACAATGGAAGAACGAATTTCTATACTCGCCTCGCGCACAATTTGCAGAGTAGAGCTTCTCTCTGATTCTGCTTTTAGACCATTCTCTTTTAATCGGCGCAACACATTTTCAACATCAATAACAGCATCATCGACAAGTGCGCCAATCGCAATCGCCATCCCTCCGAGCGTCATAGTGTTAATGGTGCCACCGAGCGCATCGAGAATTAAAATAGCCCCGAGCAGCGAAAGCGGAATCGCCGTCAGCGTAATAAACGAAGCGCGACTATTCAGTAGAAAGAATGCGATGATGAGGACCACCAACAACGCGCCGTCGAATAAAACTTTCAATATATTGTCAAGCGCGGTTTCTATAAAGTCGGCTTGGCGGAATAAATCACGATGAAGGACCACGTCTGGCGGCAATTGCAATTCTAGTTCGTCAAATGTTTGATCTAACAACGCGGTCAGCTCAAGCGTGTTTGCCGAGGGCTGCTTCTGTATGCCGATGATGACGCCGGCTTCTCCCTGAATCGTTGCCGCACCACGCGAAGGATGCGCGCCGATTTTTACCGTACCCAAATCGCGAATCTGCACCGGAACACCATCTCTTGTTTCTAAGGTTAGTTTAGCGATATCTTCCGGAGAACTAAAGCGACCGATGCCACTGACTAAATACTCGCTACCGCCATTTTCAATGAACCCAGCGGGCACATTTTCATTTGCCGAGCGAATGGCATCGGCGATTTGCGTGACGCCAATGCCATAAACTTCAAGGCGCGTCGTATCAAGCCAAACTTGATATTGTTTAGCGTTTCCGCCAATAGGTGTTACTTGTGAAACCCCAGGAATGGATAACAGTCTCCGACGCAAGGTGGTATCGGCAATCGTGCGCAAGCTGATGGAGTCTGTTTCAGTCGCGGTTAAGCCGATAAATAAAACCTCTCCCATCACGGAAGAAATGGGCGCCAAAATCGGCTGTGTAGCCTGAGCCGGAAGGGTGTCCGCTACCAAGCGCAATTTCTCAGAGATGATTTGGCGTGCACGGAAAATATCGGTGCCCCAATCAAACTCAGCATGCACGATAGATATTCCTACCGCACTGCTCGACCGCACGCGCCGCATATGAGGAGCACCGTTGATGCTTACCTCAATTGGCAAAGTTACAAGACTTTCTATTTCGGTTGCGCTCATGCCGGCGGTTTCGGTGATGACGGTTACCGTGGGCGCTGTTAAATCAGGGAAAACATCGACGGGCGCGTTCCATGCTGTGTTCGCGCCCCAAGCTGACATCAGCAAAGCTAAAACCAGAACAACGGCGCGGTTGCGCAGGGACCAAGAAATCAGGGAGTCCATCGCGTTTAGTGAGAGTGCTCGGGAATGGCGCCAGACAGAGCAGTAAGATGTACCACATAAGCGCCATCGGTAACAACGCGCTCTCCGAGTTCTAGACCGGTAAGCACTTCAACGCGTTCGCCGTCGCGATGACCTAACTGCACGACGCGGCGCTCGAAAGTTTCGCCACCCGTTTGTACAAAAGCGATAGACATGCCAGAGTCATCAACGATACTTGACCAAGGGACCGACATCACATCGTGTGCTTCGCCTGTTGAAAGTTGTGCGGTCAAAGTCATTCCGGCTCGCAGCCATCCTGGATTGGGAATTTCATAAAGCAATTCCGCTGAGTGAGTAAGCGGATCTACCTTTTGCGCGGCCAATAACAATTTGCCATCGGTTCCCGGCAATGCGATGCGCGTCGTATTATTCGGGTGCGGGATATGCGCGCGGTAGGGTGCCGAAAGCTCTGGTAAATCTGCTTCAGGAACTCTGACCGACACATGCAATTGACTGAGATCTTGAATTTCGAACAATGTCTCTGCGTCGCTCACCCATTCACCGCTTGCCGTTGCCGCAGTGATGACTTGACCGTTTATCGGTGCGATTAACGGCAGACTCATCGCCGAACCGGGTTGCGCTTGGATATAGATTTCAGAGATGACTCGCGCCGATTGGTCGGCGGCCACTGCTGTGGCATATTGATACTGCGCTTCCTCGAGCTGGAGTTGAGATTTCGCTTGCTTGGCGAACAGTGATTGTACGCGTTCAAAAGATGCGGATGCTTGCTGCAACTCTGCCGCGGCACGCGCCGCTTCGCTAGTAGCTTGTGCAGCCGCAGACTTCCATGCCGCTAAGGTATCACCTAGCAACGGTACTTGAAGCATGGCAAGTAGATCACCCGCCTTTACCTGTTGGCCTAGAACAATCCGCGCACCGGGTTGCGGTGCTACCAATTTACCCATGACCGGGGACAGCACTTTAGCGCTGTGAGTTTTACACGCTGCAATTCTCGCCGTCGCCGGAATTTGATGCGCCACGCTCTGGCGTTGCACCTCTTCGATAAGCAAGCGAATCGGCCACTGCTGTTCTTTAAGCATAGTAATGCCCGAGTCGGATTCGACGTCATCTTCAGCAGCATGAATAGCACTGTGCTCATCGGCATACACAACGATGGGTGCAAGCTCAACTTTGTCGGAGTCGATGGTTGCGGACCAACTGTAAGAACCTGGCTTCTCAAAGGTTAGTTGGATTAAGTAAATACCGGGGCGCGCTGGGTGATCTATGGCTTCATTGAAATTTGCAGCGTCGCCATTCAGAGAAAACTTGAGGCTACCCGATTGGCGTGGGCTGCCGTCACTCAAGTTCGAAACATGCAGTGCCAAGGTAGTTTCGCGACCCACAGCGGCGTATTCATTTTCGAAGAACAGTTGGAAGTGTTCGCTATATACCGTCTGTGCGCGGGCCGGCCAGTCGGCAAGCTCATGACTATGAGAAGCGTCCGCCGAATCCGGTCGTTGGCAGCTATAAAAAAGGCTTACCACTCCGAGAAGAATGGCAAGCAGAATAGGCCTGTGGATGAGTCGCTCAAGCATGAACAGAGCATACTATAATCAGGCGCATGATTCGCAGAACAATCCTGTTAGCTCCTTGCGCCTTCGCTGCTTGCTCCGGCGCCACTCTTCAAGATACTGAACCGCGTGTGCACGTCAGTGTCAGCGTTGACTGGGAGGGGCGAGATTTGTCCGATGAAAACCTTGCAGCATTCGCTGACTTCCGTGCTGCGCATCCTGATATCCCATTAACCCAGTTCATCAACGCGGCCTACTTTGATAAGGCCGATGCCGATGCCGCACAAGTGAGCGCGCGTATCCGCCAAGCATTACAGCCGCATGATCAACTCGGCTTGCACATCCACCCCTGGAAATCACTAGTGGAATCAGCCGGCGTAACTTTTCGCAGCAAGCCGACAATCTGGGGAGTCGAACGACCTGAGCGCAAAAACTGGCCAGACCCAGGACACGACGTTTCAGTCGAAGCATACACCGTAGACGAATTCCAAAAACTAGTCGCGCATTCCAAAGCAGTTTTGGACGCCAACGGTTTTGTTTTAAGCAACTCCTTTCGCGCAGGCGCATGGCTTGCAGGGCCGCGAGTGCTTGAGGCTATTCGTCGTGAAGGTTTTGTGGTTGACGCGTCGGCTACCGATACAAAATGGCACGCTAAAATTGCTCAATTCGCGTTGCCGCAAATGATTCGCGACATTTGGCCTGATGTCACTGCTGATACTCAGCCGTTTTACATCTCGACGCCCGCCGGCGACGTCCTAGAAATTCCGGATACCGGGGCACTAGCTGATTATGTGACTGTCGAGCAAATGGTAGGGCATATTTCAGATGCTGTGGGTAAGCTCGGCGACGACCATTTATATGTACATATCGGCTTCCATCAAGAAACAGCCGCGAAGTACATTGGTCGAGTCATTGAGGCGTTGTCGATAGTTAAAGATAAGCATGCCGACCACTTAGTGTTCGAGACACTAGAGCAATCGGCTAGTTCGTTATAATTTTCGTCGTCGCTTTTACTGGCAAATAATCTTGCCTTGCATGCGCATCCAATGTCCTGGGAAGGTACAGACAAAGATGTACTCTCCGGGCTCGTCGGGCATGGTGAATTTAAGCTTGAAAGTCTCGCCAGTGTTTACTAAAGGAGTAGCGGCAATCACCTTGTCATTATCCGGAATGAATCCCTTGGCGAAGCCTTTTGCACCCATAGCGGCGGCGGCGTTGCCTAGCTCGGCGGTAGATCCGGGCATTCCGATTATTAGGTTGTGCGGCATGTAATCTTTGTTGAATAACCACAGTTCGACTTCTTCGCCAGGAGCGAAGTGCAACTCGGTGATGTCGTAAGCCATCTCTTCGATGATGGTGCTAATGACCGTTACACCGGGAGGCGCGGTAACTTGCTTGACATGGGGCGCTTCAATTTCTACTGGAGTCGATTTATTGTTATCCCAAAATTGCTTCACGGTGGCGGCAGCAATTCTGGCGTGCGGCTCTGGTGAGTTCAGTAAGCTCTCAAGAAGCTCCATGTTCTTTATGTTATGAGATTGGTGCAACCATAAACCTTCGAGTAAAGCGCGCGCGTCTTCAGCTTTACTGTGATCGAATTGATGAAGCCATTGGCGTAGGGTGGTTATTACCTCAGTGCTGTCGCGCGTTGAAAGCTCGGCGCGAGTGCGCTGGCGCACATTGTTTACAGGGTGCAACAAATTGTTAAGTAAGACATCAAGCGGTTGCCCAACGACATCGACATGAGCTGACAGTTCGCGATCGGGGTAGGAGTAACGATAGATACGCCCGTGTTTGTGATCGCGTGCTGGGTCACGCACATTATGCTGCATGTGACCAATAATGGCGTTGGCCCAGTCAGATACATACATTGCTCCGTCGTCTCCGAATTCAATATCGGTGGGTCTAAAGTTAGGGTCGGCAGAAACCATTAGGTCTCCGACATCCGTACCACTGACGTCGCCGGTTGCTGAATCGCGGTCAAGCGAATATTGCTTTAAACCTAAAAATGCGATTGAGTTGGCAATCAAAAAGTTACCCTGCATTTCGTCAGGGAAATGCTCACTAGATAAAATTGTTGAACTCGGCACCGGACGCACCGTGTGCTGCAATAGTTTGCGCATTTTGAAATTGCCATCACCAGTCGGGCGTACTTGGTAGGCGGCACCACCAGTGGCATCGGTGGCGTAGTGGTAACCCCATTCATCAAAGCTGATGCCGTGTGGATTAGGGCTGTTGTGTGCGTGAAAACTAAATTCGTAAGTGCGCGGGTTGAAGCGGTACATTCCGGAAGCATGATCTTCTTGATTGGTCTCCCATGGGCTTTCTACATTTGACACTAAAAATACGCCGCGTTGATAGTAAAGAAAACCATCTGGGCCAATGGCAAAATTGTTGGCAGCGTGGTGGGTGTCGCCAGAATCAATGCCACTCATCAACACAATACGCACGTCAGCGACGTCGTCGCCGTCGGTGTCTTTCAAAAACAAAATGTCAGGAGCGGATGCTACAACAACGCCGCCATTCCAGAATTCAAAACCAGTCGGGTTGTGCACGTAAGCGAATGTGATGCATTTATCGGCAACGCCGTCACGATTCTCGTCAGGGAGAATCAATAAACGGTCGTCCATTTTTTTGGACGGCTGCCATTTAGGGTAAGTCGTCCATGCTGCTGCCCATAACCGGCCACTTGGGTCTACGCCTAGTTGCACAGGGTTGACGAGTTCGGGAAACATCTCTTCAGTCGCAAACAGGTTCGCCTCTAGGTTGCCTTTTAAAGTGAACTTGTCGATGCCTTCTTCGCCAGTAATATAGTCATTCGACCCGAGCTTAGAAACACCGCCTTGGATTTGCGGCTTGTCTAGATTGCTTATAACTTCGACATCTTCGGGCATGTTTGAGTCGTCGGCAGCGATGCTCTCACCGTGCGCTGCTGCCCAAATCACTTTATCGCGGTTGGCGGTCATGACATCAAGCTGCGTGAGTTCATGCTGCAAAACATCTGCGTTGGTCTGCCCGTCAGTGAATGACAAAGTAGAACGTGATCCCCAAACATCGTTGCCGTCCGTTGCGCGGTAACGATTGAACCAATGTAGGTTCTTGTCAAGCACTGATT
>JAPKEZ010000098.1 GCA_028821845.1 Planctomycetota bacterium
AGTATTAAGAGCCCATTTCTTGCTTAATAGCCAATGATTATGCCAATCAATCAAATATCGTTGATCATTGCCGCGAGTTATTGCGCCTCCAAGTCGATTAAAATCTTTAGAGCGATCGTCTAGGTAAAAGCCATTCAGCGAACTATAAAATCCTTCTTTGACGTAATTTGCATCAAAAGAAAAAGGTAGTCCGCGTAAATCAGAGTAACCAGGGCTAACGCTCCAATCAACACTGCGCAATTCGTCGAACGTCGTGCGTCCACCGAATTTAGGAGTGATGGCATTACCAGTGATTCGTGATGAACCAAAGTCAATGCTTTTCAAGCCAAAAAAGTCTTCGCCGTCACTAAAGTCGGGTGACGGCAGAGGAATTACCGGATAACCATATAAATTCAACCACGCGCCTTCTGGCTCCCACGACATCTGTCCGCCCTCTAGTTTGATTGCACGCAACAATTCAAATGAGGTGCTGTAATGTTGCGGATCGGCAAGACAGGTTGAAAAAGTGCACTGATGAAACTCAAGAACACCACCAGGCAACTCAAGCAACTTCTCGGCAACAATTAATACCGGCCACCCATTCGGGCCAACCGTGTTGCCAGAAAAAGTTGCGCGCACATTTATAAACTGACTAATCGATTCCGATGGATGCAGGCTAAGTCTGTCAGCGGTTATTTCAAAGCGAGAATCTTTAAGGACTAGGTTACCAGAAATTTCAACTAATCTTAGTGAGCTATCCTTGCCATCAAAACCCAATCCCTGAAGCAAGGCGGCCCCCCATCCAACACTGGGTCCGCCATTTCCGTTTGCGGTAAGCACCTCAACAGTTGCTCGCTGCGCGCTTAATAACAACATTCCACTAGTTAGCTTAAAGCTGTCGAGGGTATATCGCACGCCCCCATCTATGTCCTTGCTACTAATAGCGTTCGCCGACAAACTCACCTCGCCACGCTCGACGTCGATCGCAGGAACTGGCTGCTGTATTTGAAACAATGATAAACACAGAGAGCTTAATTGAATAATCATGGTTTATCCTCAAAGGTCGCGCTTCGCGCGTCCAAAGTTTGATTATCGTAATTGTATTTTATCCATGACCCCATTGCGCTTCGCCCATCGGTGCGCTTAATAGTTGCAAGTTTTTGTTCGTCTCCGTGCGCGGTGATGGTCGATAAATTTGGGCAAAATTCTATGCGGCTGCCGCCCGCAATGGCTTGCGGATGATTCAAGCGAGGCTCACCATTTAAAATAAAAGTCTCACCTTTGTTGTCGCGCAACCAACTAATTGACCGACAAGCTATTTCGCTTTGCTGAATTAGCGCACTAACTTGCCGGTCAGCCTTGCCCCCCATGGCCGTTGCTTGAAAATTATCGCAACGCAACCAGTCGGTGTCTTCAGAAACTCTTTGGACAAAAACATTGTCGTTAATAGTTAAGGAATCTCCAAAAACAAATTCAATAAAATCACCTTCAAGATTAATTCTCGAACTATCCTCAAGGGCGGTAGAAATTTTACACAACGACGTTTCGCTAGAGAGGCCGCCAGTTAAGATTACGCTCCCCGGACCCAATACAAGCTGCTGGCAATTACCGGCGATGGCCCCAGCCATGACAACATCTTTAGTCGCTAGCCACTGTTGGCTAGAAGCGCTGAATACAATCTTATCAGCCATTAGTGTGGTCGATGATCCTGCTAAACCGTAACCATCAACCGGAACACTAATCGACGGACCTTGAGACAGAACGACCTGCTCCGCAGAATACAAAACACTACCAGCGCTAAAGGCAACCTCTCGGCCTTGGTCACGAACCAATCCGCGCGCTAGTTCGTTATTATCGGCCAGAATTAAATAGCGACCGTTATCAAGTTGGTCGAGGCGATGGCCAAAAACGATGCCGCTGTTCGACTCAACAATAACATTACCTTTTGCCATATTGTCGCGCTCTGTGCCTGCCCCAGAGCGAAAACGTCGTTCGGGTAAAGAGGTGAACTCGTCACAAGCGAGTTTGGCAGGCCGCCCACCTATTTGTAGTTCAGCCGAAAAGCTACCGACACCTTTTATCACTCCATCGGAGTCGATACTCAAATGGTCAGCCGCAAGCCACGAAATACTCTCGTCGCCTGGCTCAAGATAAGCTTCCCCGTCGAGCTGCCAATTATTTTTCGCGTCAGTTGAAAATTCATTAGCAGTAGCAGCGCCTTGCTCGCCAATGACGGACACCGCACCACTTATTACCATGGATTCGTTACTTAAAATAGCCAAATTACCTTTAACAGACCCATCGAGGCGATGCATAGTCACATCGCCATATAAATGAACAACGTTTTCATTAGCCAATAGTTGGGCGTAATCCCTTGCGGAAGCCTTTAAGAAGGAGCCGTTATTCGGAATAATATTTATTGGCCCGCTAATAATAAAGTCGTTTAATGCGCCACCACTTAACCAACTAATTGTCGACTCTGCGCCACGCAACTGCAACACTTTTCCGTGCCACAATGTCGGCTGCTCAAGTCGCGCAATTCGCGGCCGCCAATGGCCGTTGTCGCTTGGTGACAAACGTAACTCAAGGCGTGGTGTTTCAATATCTCCCACAATGCTTGCGCCTTCAGGGAATTGGGCTCGCACCGAGGTTTTTGAGTTAAGGGTTAGCAGGTAGTCGCCATTTTCTAGGGCAACAAAAGATCCGGGCCCATCACTATCACCAGTGATAGTCTGCCCATCGGCATTACGAATCGACCAACGCAACGACCCGTTGTATGGAGTAAACTTAATGCTCGAAGTCTCTGGATTTAAAGTTAAACTCCCGCCCTCGAGATGCAAGTCTCCAGAATCAAGCGTAAAAAAATCTTTGGTTACGACAAGGCTGGTCTGGGGATCTAGCAGGGCCAAAGTTGACTTAATGGTTAAAGCTCCACCATCTCCAAAATTTAGTATTGAAAAAACAGGTTCTGATAGATGCCACTCCTGTTCGAAATCAAAACGCAAAGTTGGAGAAGATTTGTCTATCGGCAACCAGCATTCTGGCGCATCAACGCGGAAAGCGGCTTTCGAGCCATCAGCATTGTCACTTGAAACTATCACCGAGGTAGACAGCGTCATGCCCTCGTTGTTTGGTGTCGGATCATCTCCCTCCACGCGATATCGGGTAGCACTCGACTTACTGCTGCCTTCCGGGCCGCCGATTTCTTCAGCAATTATTGTTACGCGGCCAGCAAAAGCCGTGGTGATTTTCCCAGTACCAGACAAATCGTGAGTAAATCCAGCAGGACTCTTTTTAGCCTTCGCAGCAACTCCTCCACCGTCAGCAGAGTGCTTCAAGAAATCAGCGAGCAAGAGCATTAGGGTGGTCACAACAATAGTAAATCCAAGCAGGCGAAGTTTACGATGCATTTTGCCTTGCAGATTGTGCGGCTAAAAGTAAGTCACAAACTTCGCGGACCGCACCGCGCCCGGCGGGCGTTGTGCAAACATAGTCGGCGGCAGCTTTAACTTCGTTCACTGCATTTGGCGGCGCAAAACATAAACCACTGTGCTCAAACATTTCTAAGTCGGGCAAGTCGTCACCGATAGAGGCTACTTGCGAGATGTTTAGGTTACGCCGTGAAATAATTTTTCGGATTAGCTCTCCTTTGCTTAAAAAGCCTAAATGAACTTCTTCAATGCCTAATTTCTTTGCACGCGCAGCAACCGCTGGGTTGTCGCGACCAGAAATAATTGCAATTTCAATATTGTTGCGCATCAGCGAAACCAAACCAAACCCGTCAAGAACTGAAAAAACAACACTTTCGCTGCCGTCGGCATTCATAATCACAGTGCCGTCAGTCCATACACCATCAATATCACTGACAAACAGCTTAATATGACTAGCTCGCTGTGCGAGATCGGCGTTCATTAAAAACGGACCTCTAACAAATCTTGAATGTCAACTAAACCCACAACCCTACTGGCATCGTCAATAACAGGCATTTGGTCAACATGTAAATCTTTAAACATATGCAAAGCCTCGCTAACCAAAATATTTTCGTTAAGCACACGCGGATTTGTTGCCATGTATGAATCAGTAGTTTCGTCGAGCAGTAACTGGCCACTGTCGGCGAGGCGCCTTAAATCGCCATCAGTAAAAATGCCTAGCAACTGTTGGTCGCCATCAACAATCAATGCAGCCCCTGGACGGCCAGGCGTCGCTGTCATCACAGTAAGCGCGCGCCGTAATTCTGTGCCACTGTCTATAAGCGGCAAGTACTTGCCCTTGCGCATCATTTCGGCGACAGTCATTAGTTCGCGGCCCAAAGCTCCAGCTGGGTGGAAACGCGCAAACTCTTCACGGGTGAAGTTGCGTAATTCAAGAACCGCCATTGCTAATGCGTCTCCCAAACCTAGCATCGCAGTTGTGCTAACAGTAGGCGCCAAGCCCAAGGGGCATGCCTCAGGCCTAAGGCCAATACTTAAGGACAAGTCACAGTTTTCCGCCAACGCGGAATCGGAATTCCCGCAAATCGCGATCGATTTCGCGCCTATAGACTTAATTGCTGGCAACAAACGCAAGACCTCGTGGGTCGTGCCACTATTTGACAACACCACCACTACGTCAGACGGCCGAAGCCGTCCGAGGTCGCCGTGAACCGCCTCGCTAGGGTGCAAAAATAGGCTTGGAGTACCAGTGCTTGCTAAGGTGGCTGATATTTTCTGTCCAATAATGCCCGCTTTGCCCATGCCGCTAATAATTACTCGCCCGCTACAGTTAGCGAGTAATTCACAAGCCTGCGCAAAACTAGAAGGCAGGTTTTCACTTAGAGCCAGTAACGCATCTGCTTCGAGGCGTAGAACTTGTTGGCCCCGGGAGTTGAGGTCGGAGGAGGTCATGACGGCGGCTATTTTACCCTAAGCCAAGATAGGGGGTTTTGTGTATTGTAGGAAGTGCTGTTGTCTGCGAAAATGGGCTAACTTATGGATACCTCCATGCCCGTCTTGCTGCTGTCGGTAATTGTCTGCATTCTGTCAATTACAACCCACGAAGCTGCCCACGCTTGGGTGTCTTATAAGCTGGGCGATGACTTGGCTTATAAAATGGGGCGGGTTACACTTAACCCCATGCCGCATATAGACTTAATGATGACAATCATCTTGCCCGCCGCATTATTATTGTCGGGCTCACCATTTATTTTTGGAGGGGCCAAGCCGGTTCCAGTTAATATGCGTGCCTTTCGTAAACCATTTAAAGACATGGCTTTAGTAGCCATAGCTGGGCCGCTCAGCAATTTGATTCAGGCCTTTATCTGGGCAATTATCTTAAAGCTTTTCCTGCAGTTTGGCATTTGGGATGTTCGCTCAGAGGGCGTAGGCGTGCTCCAACTAGGGATATTCATTAATATTTTGCTGTTTGCCTTCAATTTAGTCCCAATTCCACCACTTGATGGTTCAAGAATAGTGGCGTTCTTTCTAAGCGGAGAGGCGCGACGCGCCTATATTTCCGTTGAGCGCTTCGGCATCATTATTTTGCTAGGATGTTTTTGGCTAGTGCCTCAATTTCGAATCATTCTGGGAACGTGCATTTACTTTTTTGGTAACCTTATAGCGAATACCGTTGGCCTCACCGTAAGCTGGGTGCCAGGATTTTTAACCTAATAGTATGATAGAGCCAGCCAATCCCGAACAGATCAGCGACAAAATAGCTGCCATGCAAGGAGATACATCCCCAACAACAGCGTCACAGCAAGAAATCGACGATACCGCGTTTACCGTTCATCTCGATAAGCTGTTCTTCGGCCCGTTAGATTTATTGCTACAGTTGGTGCGCGATAAAGAATTAGAAATACATGTTGTGTCTTTAACTGAAGTTTGCGACGCATACTGTAAGTTCGTGCGGCAACTTAAAGACATTGATATCGATGAGGCTGCCGACTATTTAGTTATTGCTGCGACACTGTTGGGGATTAAGTCGCGCTCACTATTGCCGCAAGACGAAGTAGATCTCGAAGAAGATCCTTTTGACCCTGGCGAAGAATTAGTTCAACAGTTGCTAGCATATAAAGAGTTGCGTAAGGTGTGTGACTTATTGCGTGATCGCTGGGATTCCCGACAAGGATGTTTCGGTGCGGGCGGACGCTGGATTGGGCGAGTTGCTGCCGAAGACGAAGACGAAGAGCAGCGCATTGATTTATCCGACGTTTCAATCTGGGATTTACTGACAGCGGTAACGCGCCTCGAAGCAGAGACCGGCTTTATGCGCCCTCATCAAATTCGGCCCAGTGGCAAACCATTACGCGCTTACGTCGAAGAATTGTGGCACAAGCTACACAAGGTTGAAGAAACAACTCTGCGCGCCCTGCTAGAACAAGACAACACGCCGCAGTCAGACGCGGCTTACTATTTGGTGGCGCTGCTTGAGCTGGCTAAACAGCAACAAATTAACATT
>JAPKEZ010000009.1 GCA_028821845.1 Planctomycetota bacterium
AATGCCTACCAAGACGCCGGTGCTATTGCTGCAGTCAAACAACAATTGCAACCTTCGGAACGTCAGTACTTTTTGTTTATCGGTTCGGTTGAAGCTAAGAAAAATGTCGAGCTTCTCTTGCGTGCCTTTGGCATGGCCCTTGGTACAGGACTTAATGCCGACCTAGTTATTGGTGGACGCGCTGGGTGGAAATCAGAATTAGTTAAAGAAGTTGTTGCAGAGCTTCCACAGTTGAAAGGCCGTGTTAAATTTTTAGGGTTCGTCGATCAGCAAAACATGGCGCCGCTAGTTGCGGGGGCGCGAGCATTGGTTTTGCCCTCGCGTTACGAAGGCTTCGGGATGCCTGTAGTTGAAGCGATGGCTGCTGGTACTCCCGTCCTGTGTTCCAATCGCGGTGCGTTGCCAGAAATCGCTGGAGATGCAGCACAGCTTTTTGACGCCGACGATGTCGAAAAATTAAAATCGTTAATAGAGCAACTCGACGCCGATGACGAGATGTTTGATAAAATGAGGCAAGATGGTATTGAAAGGGCGCAGAATTTTTCTTGGCGAAAATGTGCTGATGAAACATTTAGCGGTTACCGTGCCGCCATCGCATTAGATTCATGAAGCTACTCTTCGACGCCACTGGCATGGCACTTTCAGGTTACCACAAAGGTGGCGCTTATGTTTATGGGTTAGAGTTGTTGAAAAACTTACGGCAGCTTGACGATGAGTTGGGCATCGAATTGTTTTTCAACTTCACGCGCGGCAAGCATAAGCCTAAAATGCTTGAAACATGCGATATGACAGGAATCAAGCAACATTCGTTAACTCAGTTTCCGCCGCAATTACTGCGCGCGCTACATATACCGACTGAATGGTTTGCTGGGAAACACGATGTACTGCATGGCCCATTCGATTTAATGGCTCATACTAATAAATCTGCTCGGGTAGTTACCATCCATGATTTAGCTTTTCTGCGCGCACCAGACGGCCTTCCGAAAGAATGGATTGCGGACCGACAAAAATTAGTGCCACCATCCGCGCAACGCGCTCATCGGGTAATAACCGTCTCAGAATTTTCCAAGCGCGACATCGTCGAGAATTTTCAGATTGACCCAGAGCGTGTACAAACAATTTACCATGGAATTACTCCTGGTCTCGAGCCTTCGGCTGACAAGCAGGCCGATCGCGTCCGTATTAGTGAACGCTATGGGGTTAGTGAAAACTTTGTTTTGTACCTCGGAACTTTACAGCCGAATAAAAACATCGAGGGCTTGTGTGCTGCTTTTCAAATAATGAAAAAAGAAGGATACGCTGGTAAATTAATTTTGGCAGGCGCGCAGGGGTGGTTGTTTGATGAAATGTGGCAGCGCATTTGCGACCGCGGTCATGACTTAAATGTGGTTCTAACTGGTTTTGTCGACCGGGAAGACATCCCTCGATTATATGGCACTTGTGACGCTTTCGCCTTGGTCTCCTTCTTAGAAGGATTTGGTATTCCTGTTATTGAAGCTATGGCTTGTGGAGCGCCAGTTGTTGCTGCTGATGCTTGCTCCTTAACGGAGGTTACTGCTGATGCTGGGTTGCTCGTAAACCCAAACGACGAGCAGCAAATAGCGGATGCTTTGTTGAGTTTATGTAACAATTCTGATCTTCGCCAAAAAATGATTGCGCGGGGACTTGCGCATGCCGCCAAATTTACCTGGCGCAACACCGCTGCGCAGCATTTCGAAGCCTATAAAATTGCAATGCAACAACGCTAGTCATGACTGCAACGAAACTTAGATTCTCGATTTTTTTGCCGACGCTAAAGCGTCCTGATTTGTTGCGCAAAAACTTAGAGGCGCTCGAATTGCAAACTCGGCGCCCTGACGAAGTCTTAGTTTCTTTGCGTGGCGACATTGACCCCGAAGGAGTTGCTGTGGTCGATGACTTTATTGCACGCGCCACGAAGTTGAACATCATAAAAGTGATGCTCACCGAGCCTGGTATTGTAGTTGCTGAAAACGCTTTGCTTGATGCAGCCACTGGAGACGTCGCCTG
The DNA here is from genome assembly GCA_028821845.1 of Planctomycetota bacterium. Taxonomy (GTDB): domain Bacteria; phylum Planctomycetota; class UBA1135; order UBA1135; family UBA1135; genus JAPKEZ01. The sequence goes on from JAPKEZ010000009.1 coordinate 2,029, forward strand.
CCTAATCGACGACGACGCCATTGCACGACCGTTATGGATGGAAAACATCGCGCGTCACTACGAGTCCAATTCCGAGATTGGCGGCGTTGCAGGCCCACCAATCAATATTGTCGATGGCAAGCCTGAAGTTAAGCCCGCTCGGTATCAAAACCGGGTTGTATTCCCTGGCCTTATTCTAGATCAAAGCACGCGGCATCCCCGGCAGGTCGTTCCTTCGCAACACTTTCGTGGCGCGAACATGTCCTTGCTTATTTCAGCTCTACGCAATCAGGGCGGATTCGAATCTCGCTTGCTAGGAGACTGCTTCCGATACGAACTTGATGCCTGCCTGGGGGTTTCCTCACAAGGATACAAGCTTGTCTTTGACCCAGAAGCTGAGGTTGATCACCACGAAGCCCCACGCGTGCTCAACACTGCGCGTTTCGACGCAACCGCAATTCACAATAATGCGGCCAACGAAACCTTTGTTTTGCTAAAACACTACGGTTTTTTCGGGCGCCTTCTGCATCTACCGTTTTCTATCTTGATAGGCAATTTCCCTTGTCCAGGTATTCTGTGGGGAGTTATGGGTAGCATCATCTCTATTTTTTGCAAAAACCGCTTCCTGCTCGGTCTCAGTGCAGTTTGGCCTGCCGTAAAAGGGCGGTTTACGGGTTTTAGAATGTATTTTTCTCATTAATATCAATTGTTTTTAAATTTGGAACATCTTTCATCACTTTTCGTCGTAAACTTTGATGTTTAAACTACTGCCCAAACGTCTTAAGATACGCGTCGGCAAAGGCTTAAACAATACCTCTGCCAAAAACAACTAGTGAGCCCCCAATCAAAGTCGCCAATGGCGCTTATATACGAGCGCATGTACGTAATTGCTGTCATAACAGCTGTTGCCGTGGTAGCCGCTTTCGTCGCTACTGGGATGATGAGCGAAACCTACCGCTCGCAGGCGCGATGTTATTTGCCGACTCAGGCTGACACGCTGTCACTGTCTGGTGAGTCTGGCAACCTGCCTACTGCCCCAAAACTACCTACTGCGCATACCGAAACACAGACCGCTTTACTCGGTGTTCTCAATTCTGCAGAATTACGTACTGCTGTTGCCTCACAAATTGACGAGCGCAACTCTGAATGGCTTGCGAAAAACGTTAAGTTCGATTTAGATACTTTCAATTTCATTGTGATTTCGGCTTACGACCCAGAGCCCCGCGTTGCTCGTGAAGTCGCCGAAACTTATCTTCGCGAATTCAGCCGCAGCCTCGACACTACAACTAAGCAGCGTGTTGCAGAGAACGTCTCAACTTTGGTAGCGGCCATTGATCGCTCGACGGCGTCTGTAGCCACGCTAGAAAGCGAGAGACAAGCTTTCCTGGCGAATAATGGCTCTATAGATTTCTCTACTGAAATTGCGCAATATCATGAACGTGTTACGCGCTTTCAAGATTCTGTAGAGGACAATATTTCGGCACGTGCGTCTTTAGTTAAGCAACGCGAGGAGGTTACTAAAAACTTCGAGCAGCGACCAGAGTTCACCCAGTCTGGTTATACCGAAATTCAAAATCCACGTTTGAATCAACTGCGTGGAGAAATTGCTACAACCGATTTAGAGCTCGCAAACCTTAAGTTAGAAGTTACCGACAAAAACCCCCAGGCCATTGCTCTGAGCAACAAACTTGTTGTGCTTAACGACCAACTCGCATCCGAAACTGCTACTGTCGAAGGCGCCCGCTCTTTCAGTAGCGATAGCATGCGTAAGTCTTATGAAACACGCATCGCCGAATTTAAGGTTAGCGAGGTAGAGCTCGATGTGCAGTCTAACCACTACGTGAAATTATTAGGAGAATCGCAAACCCGTTTGCGCGAGCTCAACCAGCTAAAGGCCGGCAGCGAAATTATAGATTCTGAATTGCGCAACGTCCGCGAAACTCTTCGCCAGCAGCGCGATCGCCATGCCGAGCTCGCGCTGTATATGTCACGCACTGCTTCGTTCTTGATGACAGCCGAAGCCCCTGTTGAGGCCACTAAACCGTACTTCCCAATTTTGTGGCTAAACCTTCTAGTTGCAACACTACTGGGTATTGTATTCTCAATTTTGGCTATCATCGCCTCAGAGCAATTCGCTCGCTATCGCGAGGCTGCGCCATGGTAGACCAAGAGGAAATTAACGAATTCAGCGAAATTCCAGATCTCGTAAAACAACAAGCCGTAGACCAAATTCGCAGCGAAGTGTTTGACATTCTTCATCTTGAAGCTGTGCAACGTGGTGATGTCCCACAGCCTCCGCATACTTTATACGACCAACTAGCGGGGCGTATTGCCAAACTCTTTTTCCATGTCGGGCTAGGGGCTTTTACTGGCACGCTTGCTGTATTCGCTTGTGTCGCGGCGATTCGTAAACTCACAACGGTGCTCTAATGCCCTCCATCTCTGAAATTTCTCGCGACAAGCACGATTTGCTACAACGCTATCGCGCTTCGTTAATGGAAGATATGCTAGAAGACTTACGCCAGCAGGCCGAAAAAAACGCTGAAGAAGAATTGTTCGCATGGGCCGGAGAATTCCGTTCGCGTGATGAAATAGTGCAGCTGTATAACGAGCGCAAAAAATGGGACCGCCGTTTCTTAATCGATACTTACGCTCTTGGTATTGTTTTACTTCTAGCTACTGTTGGGCTTGGCTTTGCATTTGAATTTATTGCGCCGCGCCCAAACTTTGAAAAAGATGTTTCGGCGACTGCCCAGGCAGAGCTTATAAACTCTCAGACAAATCAGTAACTTTGATTATGCCATCATTGGCGAAAGTCGCTGCGCGCAATAATTCGTTTTGTAGCTGGCGAATGTTTCCGCGCCACTCTCCTTGTAAGAGTTTATTAAGCGCTTCTTCACTTACTTCTGCAGACGGCAGCGAGTCCCTCTGCTGCTGGTTTAGGAAGAAGTCGACCAAATACTTAACGTCGCCTGCGCGCTCACGCAACGGCGGTAGCGACAGCGTAAAGACTGCAAGTCGATAATAGAGGTCTTCTCTGAACTTACCCTCTTTGACCTGCTGCAGTAAGTCGCGATTGGTGGCAGCAATCACTCGCACGTTTACTTTTTTTGTAACATTAGAGCCGACCGCCCGCACTTCACCGTTTTGCAAAAACCGCAGCAGCTTTGCTTGCAGATCATAGGCAATTTCGCCAATTTCATCTAAGAATAGTATGCCGCCATCGGCAGATTCGGCGTAACCCTTCCGATCTTTATGGGCTCCTGTAAATGAGCCCTTGGTGTGGCCAAAAATTTCAGCCTCAAGCAGGTTGGCAGGGATTGCCGCGCAATTTACAGCAATTAATTTTTTCTTGCGGCGCGAACTGTACTTGTGCAATGCACTAGCAATAAGCTCTTTGCCCGTCCCTGATTCGCCTAGAACTAACACCGGTATATCCGAGGTTGAAAGCTTTGCTAGCAAATCAAAGACCTCTAGTATTGCTGGTGATTTGCCAACTATCCCAAACTGTGACGGTATTTCATCATCTCCAACTATCTCTCGACTAGATTGGCTGTTTACCCAGCCTCTAATTAAAGCTACTGCTTGAGCTTTTTCATTTGGCTCTAATTCGTCTAATCTATCAAGATAAACGAGTAGTTCTTCGAGTGGGTTAGTCATTTATGTTGCCGGACAACAGTCGCGCACCATTGATACAGTAATGAATTCCAGAAAATACCGTCATTGCAATCATCAACCAAAATATTGAGAAGAAAAAATCTGGCGAGCGCAATAGCCCCAGTTCCGGAAGGTTAACAAAATCTGGGATACCTGCGTAGGCGCCTAATGCTGTGCCTACATAAATTGCTTGGGTTAACATTTTTATTTTACCAAACGCGTCAGCAGGGAATTGTTTTCCGGCAGACTCAACCATTCCGCGCAATGCTGTCACTAAAAACTCACGCCCCAGGGATAAGACTACGGCCCACACTGGCATGACAACATGCCAGTCACCAGCATTGCCATAAATCTTATTGCTCGCTGACAAATACGCCATGATGCCAAGGATTAACACTTTGTCGACTACCGGATCGGCGACACGACCAACGGCAGTCACCCATTCGTAGCGGCGTGCTAAAAAACCATCTAGCCAGTCTGTTATGGCAGCTACAAAGAAATACCAAAAAGCTGCGAAGGCCGCTGCTTTACGCAAAGCTTCTGATGCGCCGTCTTCCTCTAATTTAATAACCTCGGACATGAACCAAAATGCCGTTACAGCCAGCACTAGGCGGGCCAATGTAATCATGTTCGGGACCTGTTTAGCAATCATTGTTAACTGTCTGAAAGCTCCGCTCGTAAGTCATAGCCGTCAGCACTAATGATTGTAGCCTCAACCATCGCTCCTGTTGACAGGTTATGTTGAGGGTCATCAATCTTTACAACGCCGTCTACCTCTGGTGCATCAGCCCAAGTTCTACCAATTGCCGTATCACCTGTGGTGTCATCAATCAGCACAGTGGTGGTTTTACCCACCAAGCTCTGCTGAAAATCAGCGTGTATTTCTGCTTGCAGTTCCATCAATTCAGCGTAACGATCAAGAGCCTCTTCCTGAGAGCAACGATCAGTGTCGTTTCCTGACGGCGTATTTGCCTCGGGTGAAAATGTAAAAGCGCCTAGGCGCTCAAAACGGAACTCTTTCATCCAGCCGAGTAGTTCTTCGAATTCGGCACGGCCCTCACCAGGATGCCCTACCAAAACCGTTGTGCGCAATGCAATGTTCGGCACTTCGTCACGCAGACGCGTCATAATCCTGCGAACCGACTCGCCAGTACCGCCGCGCGACATCCTCTTTAAAACTGGCGTCGCAATATGCTGAGTCGGGATATCTAAATACGGCAACACGTTATCGTATTGATTCATCACTTCGGTCAATCGCCACGGAAAGTTATTTGGGTAGGCGTACATAACACGCAGCCATTTTAAGCCATCAACTTGAGCCATCGCTTCAACCAAATCAGGTAAGCGCGCAGCACCGCGTCCGAGATCTTTGCCATAGCCTGTGGTGTCTTCAGCGACCAAATTTATTTCGCAGACGCCCTTCTCAACCAACAATCTCGTTTCTTCGATAACAGCATCAATTGGCTTAGACGATTGCTTGCCGCGTATTTTCGGGATAATGCAGAATGCGCAATTATGGTCGCAGCCATGGCTGGGGCGAAGGTAAGCATAAGAACGTGGGGTTTGCAGCAAACGCAGAAACTCGCCTTGGCCTTGCGGAGCGCGCCCGCCTGAAAGCTCGTTAACTTTACGGCCCTTCAGCACGTCTTCGACAATACGCGCTACGTTTGAGTAATCGCTTAATCCAAGAAATGCATCAACATCAGGAAACTTACTGACAACTTCGTCGCGAAACTTTTCTGGCAAGCACCCAGCTACAATCACTCCGCGCAAATTTCGCGAGCGCTTGGCTTCCAGCAAGTCGTTAATTGCGGCTTCTGATTCGTCACGCGCAGGACCAATAAAGCTGCACGTATTTAGAATCGCAACATCGGCCTGTTCGACATCTCCGGTCAGTGCGTAACCTCCAGATCCTAAGTGCCCTAAAATATTTTCAGAGTCGATGAGGTTGCGAGCGCAGCCGAGGTGCACCAAGGCCACATTAATTTGTTTAGTCAAAGGACTCATTGATTTTTCATTTCTTCCCACTGCACGGCGGTGATCAGAATATCACGCGGCTTCGCACCGTTATGCTCGCCTAGAATACCACATTCGGTCATATCTTCGATAAGGCGGCTCGCACGGCTGTAACCTATTTTGAATTTGCGCTGCAATAGTGACGCTGAGCCGCGACCTGACTTTAAGACAAACTCCACAGCCTCTTCCCAGTGCTCATCGTCGTTGTCACCAGTAGTTCCACCAAGCAGGCTTCCTTGCTCGAGAACTTCTAGGTATTCTGGCTTGCCATTGGCACGCAAATGATCACAAATCGCATTCACTTCTGGGGTATCAATGAAAGCCCCTTGACCACGCTTATTAGAGTCTGCCCCGGGTGGACGATACAAGAAATCGCCGTTACCCAGCAATTTTTCTGCACCGGCTTCATCAAGAATAACTCGACTATCAGTGTTGGTATTAACTCTAAACGACATCCGCACTGGCAAGTTCGCTTTAATCAAACCAGTAACCACATCAGTCGACGGCCGCTGCGTAGCAACAATCAAGTGAATGCCCGCAGCACGCGCCTTCGCTGCAATGCGGTTAATGCTTTCTTCGACATCTTTTCTGAATTGTAACATCAAATCAGCAAGCTCGTCGATAACCACCACTATGTAAGGGTAACTATCTGGGAAGTCGATATCGTCGTAACGCTCACCCATTATGCCTTGCAATCCTTTGCGCGTGATTGCGTTATAGTCGGCGATATTTCGCACTTTTGCGCGGCGGAAGGTCCCCAAGCGACTTTCCATTTGCTGCACAATCCAGTTCAAAACAAACGATGCGCGCTTCATCTCGGTCACTACTGGGCACATCAAGTGAGGAATCCCCGAGTAGGCATCAAGCTCTACTTGCTTAGGGTCGATAAGCACCAAGCGCACTTCTTCTGGAGTGCGAGTGAGCAACAGCGACGAAAGAATACTGTTCAAGCACACTGACTTACCAGAACCTGTGGTGCCAGCGATAAGCATGTGCGGCATCTTGGCAAGGTCGGATACCAATTCGCCACCGAGAGCAGCTTGTCCTAGCACCATCGGCAATGCGGCCTTAGCTACTTCTTCCGAGCACTTTTCAAACACATCACGCAAGCGCACGGATGACTGAACCATGTTAGGAACCTCAATACCGACTGCTTTTGAGCCTGGTAGCGGAAATACAATTCTGACATTCCGGGTGCCTAGCGAAAGGCTGATGTCATCGATGTGCTTCTTGATTTTGGCAACCGGAACACCTGGCTCAAGCTGAATCCCAAACATAGTAATCGTCGGGCCGCGCTTGGCGGAAACCACGGTGCCGTCAAGTTTGAATGAATCTAAAACCGATTGTAAATCACGTCCCAAGGCATTAATCTCGTCGCGGTTATCGACGCTAACTTTTGTGTCGCTCTTTACCAACAACTTAATCGATGGCAACGACTTTAAGGACGGCGTCTTCAAGCGCTTAGGTTTTGCTTTTGGCCTATCTTCTTCTACTTCGATACGTGCGGTTTGCGATTCCACGGCTGCCCCTTCGATTTCTGCCAAACAGTAATCTTCGTCATTGGTAGCCAGCGGTTGCCGCTCCTCCGTTACTGCTGCAGCCTCTACTGTTTGCGTCGAAGTCGCAGGCTGGGATACTGTCGTGGTTGTCGTAGTCGTAGGCGCTGCTGGGATTGGGGTGGTTGCTGGGACAACCACGGAACTACGCGCAGCATCTCCGTCAAACTCTGGTCCACTTATTTCAATCTCTGGCTTTACCTTTACCTCAGCTGCTGGCTCTACAGAAATATCGCTTGGCTTGGCCGCTGCAGGTTCAGCAGCAAATGTTGAACCCTCGCTTGCAATATCGTAGGTAGAAAACTGCCTACCGAGCCAGCCGAAAATTGAAGTAATGCCGCGTGACGCTTTTTCGTGATTCTCTTTTGCCCCATCCATTATTGAGCCGTCGTCACTGCTACCCCACGGTAGGTCTTGCTGGCGTAACTTATCGGCACCGCTCTTGAGCAAGTCGCGCACCAGTGGCACGAAGGCCCACTCGGTTGCCATTAGTAATGAAAGGCTAACCAAAAAAGTAATGACAATTGTTGTGCCTAATGGGCCAAACACTTCCGCAAGAGTTGGGTAGAAACTGCTGCCTAGCCAGCCACCCTGTCCTTGCATGAAAACATTCGTCGGCGTCACATCGCCAAGTCCATGGCCGATGAAGGCTGCAGACAAACTCAAAAGGCAAATACCTACGAATTTAAAGCCGGCATAGCCGCTGCTTTCTTCGCGCACCAATCTTGCGATACCCCAGAAGGCACAAAAGCAAGGCGCGACAAACGCACCAATGCCCAAAAAAAACGACAGCGAGTTGGCAACGGTGTAACCAAGTACGCCACACAAATTACTGTCTTTGCCGCCACTCTCGTAACTAAGCAAAGCGCCTAACACAAACAACCCGACGCAGGCCAAAGCGATGCCAAATGGCTGGCGTCCGCGATTACCGTAGAGAGCGTCGAGAGTAGATTCAAACAGCCACTTAACACCATTGAATAGAACAATTAACCCTGCACCAAAAAATGAGAGTACTGCATTTAACCCTGAAAATATAAATCCGAATTGCTGGCTTACAGAACTCTTGTTAGAGGATTTAGACTTTTTTGATTTTGACTTCTTGCGGGAGGTAACCACTGAACCATTATCGTAATTCCTACACGCCCTAAATTACAGAAATAATCGGCTAAAACCCTTGATTTTACCGATTTAATCGGTGTACCCGAGATCGCCCATCGCACGCTCATCTTCCACTGATATCGATAAGACTGCACCATCAATAATTGGCAGAGCATTAAAAAAATTAAGCAGAGTGTCTCTCATTTCTATCGCGAGTTGCGACTGCGTCAATAATTGATTCTCTACCTCGTTTGCGCGGTAATTAAACAGCTGCTCTTCTCCACTATGGCTAATCAAATATTTACGCTCGGCTGTGCGCCAGCCACGAAGTCGGTCGTCGCCTAGAGTTGTTTGCTGCGCCTCTAAGTAAACGTCGCGCATGCTGTAACCCATTCCTTTCTCGGAATATGCCAGTTGCAGAGGATACGTAGCCACATCTTGTGGCAGGGACTCTAAATCGCCACCTGCCGCGAACAGGCATGTTGGGAAAATATCGAGGTGAGTAACCGTTTCGTTTATGCGCGTACCCGCACCAGCGTCTTTCGGGAAGTGAACAACCAGGGGAATATGCTGCGTCGCCTCAAACAAAGACGGCACATGGTTGAAGTGAATACCACCTTCGCCGAAACATTCTCCGTGATCGGAAGTGAGAATAATCAAAGTGTTTTCTAAGCCTGGATCGCGCTTCTCAAGCTCAATTAGAAACTCGCCAAAGAAGCTATCGAGCATTGCAATTTCGGCTCGGTAACGGGCCATTGATTCAGAATCATTGCCGTCGAAAGCCGCCGGGGTGGCTGAATTAATGCGCTCAAGCGCAATTTTTTCAAATTCTGGAGATGGCTCGTAAGGGCCGTGCGCATCGTACAAATGCAAAAACATAAAGTATGGTTGCTCTCTATTCTGCTGACTTAGCCACTCTATAGCACGCCCTTGTACAACTGGGCCGGAAGTGAATGATTTTGGTGAACCCTTCAGAAATGGATACAGCAAACCGGCCCAGAATATCTCGCGTGGGCTTAACTGCTTAAAACGAAGCATCGGCTGATTACTAATAATGTCGTTATAAATACTAAAGCCTTGTTGGAAGCCAAAGCGGCCGAGCATTGGATATGAGGACACGAAGCCTCCGGTTGCGTAACCCTTATCTGACAACATCTCTGGCAATGTTGTAACTGAATCTGGCATTTTTGACAGAACGTTTGCGCGCAAGCCATTGCTTGGTGGTAGCAAACCGCTAAGCATTAGCGAATGCTCTGGTCCGGTAATTGGCGTATGGGCAACTGCGTCATTGAATACAACACTACGACTAGCAAACTTGTCTAGGTTCGGTGTGTCTAAGCCTGTGCCGCCATACAACGACAATACATCTGCGCGCACGGTGTCCCAGCTAAGGAGCACGATGTTCGGCGAGTCGTCAGAATATTCTTCGCTCGAGACTGCTGTTTCATGAATCGAAAGTGGGACAAAGCCGGCAATATAAAACAACACTACTGCGGGAATGGACAACCACTTTTGCGCAAGTCCGAACTTGGCAGCAAATTTGTCAGGAGTAAATTTTACAACTAAAATAATGGCAATAACACCAACTGCTACTTGTGGCGCAATGCGCAGCAATTCGTTCGCAAATACATTTCCAATAATTGGCATAAAGGCGCGGAACGCCAAGCACCAGAAAACCACTTTGCGAATTTTTGCGTAACGCACGAACCGCTTAATAGGCCATAAGAGCGCGGCATAAAACGGAAAAGGGAGGACAATCACGCACGCCAAAACCAGTACGCCTGGAATGGGCGCCGAGCCCATCGCCACTTGGATCCATTCAAAAGCCATCATTGCTAACGCAGCTTTACGCAGCAAAATCACTGATCGTTGTTGATTAGACATTACTATTTTCAAGTATAACTTCTACAAGTTCAGTTGCAAGAGTCGCCTTCGTGCATGGACCTACTTGCCATTTAGTGTCTCTGCTGAATACTGTTAGCTCAGACACGTCGGCGCCTTGGGCCTGCGGAGCATTAAGGCATATGAAATCTAGGTTCTTGGATTCTAGTTTTTGACGCGCGTGTTGCTCGCCATTTTCAGACTCTAAAGCAAAGCCGACAACTAGTCGTTCGCCCTTGGTCGCAGCTAAATCTTTTACGATGTCTAGATTGGCAACCAGCTCAATAGATAGCGCATCGTTTACTCGTTTAATTTTTTGAGACTGCGCCGCAGAAGGGCGATAGTCACTTACTGCAGCTACCGCAAACAATGCGTCACAATATTGCCATTGTCGTGCGCACGCTTCATGCATTTCTTGTGCCGACTCTACCTGAAGAACATCGGCATTCGCCGGCGATTCTAATGCGGTCGGGCCGCTAACTAAAACCACTTCGTGCCCGGCCGTGATTAGCGCATCACAAATCGCATAGCCCATCTTGCCACTAGAACGGTTAGACAAATAGCGCACTGGGTCTAGCGCCTCGCGCGTTGGCCCTGCTGTGACTAAGAAACGCGCCATTAGCCTAGCACGCTAGCCACAACCTCGAGGATTTCATCCACTTCGAGCATGCGCCCCGCGCCCTCTTCTTGGCACGCGGTGACTCCGGCTACTGGCCCAACTTGCTGCCAACCATCCGTTGTGAGTTGCTGTAAATTGCGCTGCACTGCAGGATGTGCAAACATGTCGGGGTTCATCGCGGGCACAATTAATCTAGGAGTCTCGCCACTAATCGCTAATGCCAAAGTTGTTAACAGGTTGCTCGCGATACCATTAGCAATATGCCCAATAGTGTTGGCGGTCGCTGGCATAACTAGCATTAAATCTGCCTGGCGCGCTAACGAGATGTGTTCCATGCCTGCAGGGTCTAGCTGGGGATTGTCATGGCTAATAGCTGGCACGCCGGTTAAACACGAAAACTGCAAAGCACTAACAAACTCTAGGGCCATAGGCGTTAACACAACTTGCACATGATGCCCTTGTTGAGTTAGTTTCGACGCACACGCCGCTGCTTTGAAGCATGCCGCGGATCCTGTGACGCCAAGTAAGATATTAGCCATTGCTGTTCTCTTTTGCGTACCCAAGAATGCTTACGGCTTCAGCGAGCATTCTTTCAAAATCGTCATTCACCAACTTATAATCATACTCTTTAGCGAAAGCTAATTCGTCATCAACAACTTTTAATCGCGTAGTGATTTGCTCTTCGGTTTCGGTACCACGATGGCGCAGACGCTCAATCAAAATTTCGCGCGACGGAGGCACCACAAAAAGTGACACCATTGGTAATTCGCACTCAGCAAGCTGTAAAGCTCCTTGTACATCGACCTCTAAAACAATGTCGTGCCCAGCATTTAGCGATGCTTCAGTGCTTGAGCGTAAAGTCCCGTAATAGTTAGTGTGAACAGTAGCGTATTCCAAAAATTCATCGTTAGCGATGCGCTGCTCGAAGTCTTCCTTAGAAATAAAAAGGTAGTCCTCGCCATCAACTTCACCCTTGCGGATTCCGCGAGTGGTTGCGCTGACTGAAAAGTCGACGTCAGGGTGTGCGGCTAAGCGCTTCCAGAGGGTTGACTTCCCGGAGGCGGTCGGCCCTGAAACCACGATTAAGCGGCCTTTATTCGACATTAGCGATCTGCTCCTTTAATTGTTGCGCGCATAACTTCATCGCAACGACCATTTCTGACAACTTACTATCGGATGACTTATTGCCCAAAGTTGTTATTTCGCGATGGCACTCTTGCAGGATAAATTCAAACTCGCGGCCGACGGCACCGCCCTTTTTTATAGTGGCGCGCAAACGTGCTATGTGAATTTCTAGTCTCGCAATTTCTTCTTGTACATCGGCACGCTCGGCCAAAGCTATCAACTCGCGGCCTAAATCGTAAGAGTCGTTCTCGCCAGCAGCAGCCAAGGCATGCTGGACTCGCAACTCGTATTTTGCAGATACTTCTTTGACAGCCGCCGGTGCGCGGCGCGCAGTACGTGCGACTAGCTTCTCTAGTTGGCTAATAATGCGCTGCATCTCTTTGGCCAAACGAACGCCTTCTTTCGCCCGCGAATCTTGCAAAGCGACAATCGCTTCGGCAGCGGCTTGCTTAATGACGCGCTCAACTGCACGCAATTGGCCCTGCGGATTACGCGCCGAGTGCATCGCACCGGGCATCGATATTAAATCTTTGAGTGTCGGCGAAACCACATCTAATCCAAGATTTTTTTCAGTGCGCTTCCAGGCGGCAAGATAATTTTTTAGAACTTGCTGATCAAATTCTACTGTTTCGTCGTGGCTGCGACGCACACTCACAAACCCAGATATCGAACCACGCGACAGAGCCTGACGCAACATGCCTTCAACCTTAGCTTCATGCTCGAGCAAGTCGGATGGCATGCGCAACTTACAATGAAACCCCTTGCCGTTAACAGTGCGAAATTCGACCTTAACCGACAATTGATTAGTTTCGACCTGCGCGCGCCCAAAGCCAGTCATGCTGGACAAAGTGGCGGTAGGTTTCTTTGCCATAATTAAATATTTGGGCGGCTACCCGGCTTGTAAGCATCGCCATGTTCTCCGCTTTCACATAGCGGGCATTCTCTGGCCTCGTATGACGGGACATCAACCTCGATACAGCTATAGTAGTTAACGTCGTCGCCAAATGGGTTCGCGATGCCACTGCGATTAACAATAGATGCGGCAGAAATATCGCTCACGCCCATTTCGCGTAACATGGTGACAACCTCGCCAGCTGATTTGCCAGTGGTGACAACATCTTCAGCGACTAAGACGCGCTCGTTAGGCTTAATTTCAAAACCGCGGCGCAAGTCGAACCCGCCTTCAGCTGCTCTTTCGGCGAACAGACCGCGTACGCCAAATGCGCGAGCTAGCTCGTAGCTAAAAGTAACGGCTCCCATTGCTGGTCCTATAACGACATCAAATGGCTTCTCGTCGCCAAGTTGCTGACGAACTTTATCCGCCAAATCTGCACAAACCTGCGCGGCCAAATCAGTGTACTGTAACAAACGAGCGCACTGTACATAACGTCCAGCGTGGCGCCCGGATGATAGCAAGAAATGTCCGTCAAGCAGCGCTTCGGATTTACGAAGTGCTTTATCGGTTCGCTCAGAGATAGATGATATCGTTGTTGCCATGATTACTCCGTTGGATCTACTGGGGCCTGAATTGGCTGCGCGGATTCGCCGAAGTCGAGAGCCGAGCCTGAGTTTGATTCGTCTGATGTCCAGTGTAGAGACATTGCAGAAAGAATAAACACCAAGAAGATTATGAAAGTAACTTTGTTAACACCACCGGCGCGAACGCCGAAGGTCTCGGAGCCTGCGCCACCAAGTGCGCCGCCAAGGCCACCGCCTTTGCCCTCTTGAACCAAGATGACCAAAATTAGCAGTAGAGCCGAAACAAAGAAAGTTGTGTAAAGTAAGAATTGCATGGTACGCGTTGTTTAACTTAATGCACTTGCAGCATTAATGATTAGAGAGAAGTCGTCGCCAGTAAGTGATGCGCCGCCGACAAGGCCGCCGTCGACGTCTGGTTGTGACAGAAGTTCGGCAGCATTGCTGCCTTTCATTGAGCCGCCGTAAAGAATTTGCATTTGCTGGGCCGCATCACCCCCAAGAATTTTTCCGACTAAGCGACGGCATTCGGCGTGTGCTTCTTGAGCAATTTGCGGCGTTGCTGTTTCGCCAGTGCCAATAGCCCAAACAGGCTCATAGGCAATCGTGATGCGGGAAGTCTGTGTCGGCTTAACAGCCTTAAGAGCTTTAAGTTGGCGAACAAGCACTTCGAATGTTTGTCCCGCTTGTCGTTCTTCTAGCGTTTCGCCAACACACAGCATTACATCAATTTTAGCGCGTAACGCGATTTTTACTTTTTCAAAAATCATCGCGTCTGTTTCGCCAAAAATGTGCCGGCGCTCAGAGTGACCAATCATCACAACTTTGACGCCCATGTCGCGCAACATGTACGGAGAAATTTCGCCAGTGAAGGCGCCCTCTTTTTTACCGTAACAATTTTGCGCACCTAAAAGAACATTACTGTTGCGTATATTGCGCCGCACATGATCGAGGTGCACGAAAGCAGGGAAGACTGCTACTTTTACGGCAGAGTCAGAATTCTCGGCAGCTGCAACAATATCGCGCGCTAAAGTTGAAGCGCGGCGCTTCGTTAAGTGCATCTTCCAGTTTCCAGCAATGTATTTGGCTCGGGTCATTAGAGTTATTTCGCTAAGAGAGGATTAAAAGTTTTGTCAAAGACAGACAACACCGCTTCTAGTCGCGGCAATGTTTGCGCAAAGTTCTCTACGCTTAAGGCTTGATCGGCATCGGACCAAGAGTCTTGTGGCTTATCGTGAACTTCAATCAAGAAGCCATCGGCGCCGGCAGCTGCTGCCGCACACATCATCGATGGTACTAAATCGGCGCGACCAGTACCGTGCGATGGGTCGACGATAACTGGCAAGCCTGTTTTTTGTTTCAGCAGCGCGATGGCAGATAAATCTAAAACGTTACGCACCTCTGGGTCGAAGTGACGCAAGCCGCGCTCACACAGCAAAATGTCATCGCAACCTCCGACTGCCACATATTCAGCAGCGAACAAAAACTCTTTTATCGTGGACGCCATGCCGCGCTTTAACAGCACTGGCATGCCGGCCTGTCCAACTTCTTTAAGGAGTGACGAGTTCGACATGTTGCGTGAGCCAATTTGCAGCATGTTGGCATGCCGCGAAACTATTTCGATATCGCGCGGGTCAAGTACTTCGGTTACGATTACCATGCCAGTTTCTTTTGATACTGCTGACAGAATTTCTAAACCCTTCTCGCCCAATCCTTGAAAGGCGTATGGCGAAGTACGTGGCTTAAATGCGCCAGCGCGTAAAGCGCGAACACCTAGCAATGACAACTGCTGCGCAATACCTAACATTGAGTCGTAATCTTCGACTGAACATGGGCCCGCGATAATGCTTGCAGCGCCATTACCAAATATCGCGTCTTGAATGGCCACCTGCTTGTTTGCAATTTCGCTAACGGTAAACGGTGGAGCGCTTTCGGCAACGACGGAAATGACTTCAGGCCATTGCTGTAAAGCGACAATATTGGCTTGTGGCGCATCGCCTTTGAAATAGAAGACGCATGTTTCATCATTTACCGGTACCCAAGCACCACCAAACTCTTGGCCCCAGGCCTCGAGTTTTTGAATGAATGACGCGCGCACATCGGCGGCGAGAGGTTTAGTGCGAAGTTGATACACAGAAACAGGCGCAAATGATATGTTTTCTCACAAAAATCGTCAATAAATAAGCGGGAAATACCTCAAAATGTTATGATTTCCATCCAATGGACCGTATCCAGAAAGAAGAAAACGAATCGCGGCTGCTGCATTCAGCTGCCAGTCACTCTGCCGACTCCGCCGGACGTGCTTTTACTGAGCAAACTGACCCGTGGCGCACTCGTTACGAGCGTGACCGCGATCGCATTATCCACTGTTCAGCCTTTCGCCGCCTGATGTACAAAACTCAAGTGTTCGTTAACCACGTTGGCGACAATCAGCGGACGCGCTTGACTCACTCTCTTGAGGTAACGCAAGTGTCTCGTTCATTAGCTAACGCACTTGATTTGAACGAGTCACTTTGTGAATCAATTGCTTTGGCGCACGACCTAGGGCATCCGCCTTTTGGTCATTCCGGAGAAGTGTTGCTGAACGAAAAGATGAAAGATTTTGGCGGCTTTGCACACAACCGTCAATCATTACGCATCGTAGATGTTTTAGAACGGCGCAACCCTGAGTATCGCGGGCTAAACCTCACCGAAGAGACAAAAAGCTCTTTGAAAAAACACGAAGAGCTCATCGATGCCGAAACAGGCAAAAAGCTTCGTTTCCCACGATTAGAGGCTCAATTAGTTGATATAGCAGACTCTACAGCCTACCATTATCACGATATTGAAGATGGCATTCGCGAGAAAATTCTCGACTCAAAAAAGATGGAACGTGATTTAGAGATTTGGTCGATTGCCATTGAAGAGTCGCGCAAACGCCATTCAAACCAAAGCGAAGGCATCCTGTTGTGGCGACGTGCTGCTAACGAAATTCTCGGGATGACCATCGCCGACGTGCGTGAAGAATCTCACAATCGTTTAGCAGATGCTAAGGGGAAAACTTCTATTGAAGCGCAAATGGAAGATAAGCGGTTGATTGGTCATTCACCAAAATTCAAAACCATGGTGGCAGAAATGCATAAATACCTCTACGAGAATATGTATTTCAACGAGGACATTAACTGGCAGATTCGACGCTCGACACAACTGCTCGACAAGGTTTTTGACGAAGTGTTGGCGCAGCCGGAGCACATACCTGCTCGTTTCTTTGAAGCTGCCGAGTCGACTGAGCGTGCCGCCTGCGATTTTATTGCCGGAATGACCGACCGCTACATTGACTCTATCGCGCGCACCTTGGGCGTTTTACCAGCCTACTAAAGCCAGATATATCCGTCAGCATCGCGCTGATCGGGCATTCGCGTTCCTGGCAAAATTTCTGGCGCCTGCGGATGCAATATGCCGTCCTTCGTGTTGCCCAGCCACTGCTGCATGACGCGTAAGGAGGTAATCACAGCGTTCTCTAACTCGATGCCCATCGCCAAATAACAAGTTATCAAGCTTGATAATGCGCATCCGGTGCCGTGCACTTCTTGAATATCATCAAATCTGGCGTGACGTATCTCTAGAGCCGAGCCTTCCCGAATGTGCAGGACATCGCTAATGTAATCGGGCTGAGTGCCGCCGTCTAAGCATAAAAGTGGGTCTGTGTGGCCCCCTTTTTTCAGCACAGCCGAGCATTCGAAGTAGCTTTTACCACTACCGTACTCGAGACCATTTGGCGTGGCCAAGGTAACCATAGTCAGCAATCTTTGCTCGGCGAACTGTACCCCGGCTGGCGTATTAAGGCATACGCCCGTGTTGGATTTACTTGCCTGGGAAACAGGGTCAAATACGATTGGCAGAATGTCGCGCCAAGGGCCTAATATTTCGACCACTACTTCAGCAACCTGTTCATTGCCAAGTGCGCCGATCTTGATTGCATCAACTCCGTCAGAGAGTCCATCAAGTATGCTGCGGCCTACGACTTCCTTGTCAATGACATCAACTGACTGCAAGCCATCTACCGTTTGGGAGGTATGCATTGTCGGTGCGAGGCGTGCATGACAGCCAAGCGCTTTGGCCACAGCAAAGTCAGTTTGCAGACCTGCACCCATATTTATATCGTTACCGCCAACACACAAAATGGTGACTGGGCGCAGTAAGGCAGACATTCAGTCTTTAGTAATGAAGTCGGCCATGATGTTATAACCACAGTCGACATAAAGAATTTCGCCAGTCACGCCAGACGCCATATCGCTGAGCAAGAACGTTCCTGCCTTGCCAACATCTTCGCCTGTTACATTACGGCGTAAAGGCGCAGCAACTTGTTGAATGTCAACCTTCTCCTTAAAGCCTTTAACAATAGACGCCGACAATGTGCGGATTGGGCCTGCAGAAATCGCATTCACGCGAATACCCTTAGGCCCTAAATCATTAGCCATATAGCGAACAGATGCCTCTAGAGACGCTTTAGCAACACCCATCACGTTGTACGATGGCACTGCGCGGATAGCGCCGAGGTATGACAATGTAAGTAGTGAAGCATCTTCGGTGAGCAAGTCTTCGGCGGCGCGAGCAAGTGCCACAAATGAATATGTTGAAATGTCGTGCGCCAAGCTAAAGCCGTCGCGTGAAGTATCAACGAAGCGACCTTCGAGCTCACCGCGCTTTGCTGTCGCTATAGCGTGCACCAAAAAATCTACTTCGGGCATCGCTTTTTTAATCTCAACAAATGCCTCTGCAATTTGCTCGTCTGACGAAACATCACAAATAATTGGTGCGGGAGCTCCAAGTTTTTCAGCCAGCGGGGCCACGCGGCGCAAAAAACGTTCGCTTGCGACGGACAGCAACACGTCTGCTCCTTGCGCAACGGCCTTCTCGGCAATATGCCATGCCAAACTGTGCTCGTTTGCCACGCCAAAGATTACTCCTTTCTTACCTTTCAACATCATGATAAAGAAAGCTTAACAAAGCTGAGAACTATATTACACTTATATATGTGGCCGACCCCGAGAGCAATCTCAGCCACCTTGAAGACGTGCTTGGTTATCGATTTCGGCAGCGTAATTTATTGCGCCGCGCACTCGAACACTCTAGTCACAGCACCGATCACAATGAGCGGCTTGAATTTTTAGGCGATGCGGTCCTCGACCTCGTCGTTAGTGGATGGCTATTCGCAAAATTTCAAAACCAGCGCGAGGGGCGGTTAACTGAATACAAGTCTATGTTAGTGTCCCGTAAGACTTTAGCTCGAGTTGGGCAACGCTTAGGACTAGAGCCGTATTTGGTAGTTGGCGAAGGCCTGAACCAGCGGCAGCAGCTACCCGTTTCGCTATTAGGTAACGCTGTAGAGGCAATCATCGGTGCTATTTACCTCGACGCTCCGCGCACCTCGATAATTATTACTTGTGAGGATATTATTTTGCGCTGGCTCGAACCAGAGATTCACGACTTGCCGCAACGCTTCTCTAAAACTCAAGCCAAACAAACTTTACAAATCGTTGCGCAAAAATATTTTGACTGTCTACCGAAGTATATAGACAGCGAAAAAGGTAGCGCTGATTCATCGCCTACCTTCATTGCAGAAGTAGAAATAAATAATCGAGTATTGGGAAATGGTCAAGCATCGTCAAAGAAAGGTGCGCAACAGATAGCGGCATGGCAAGCTGTTTTATTGTTAAGGGATGAGTACGAATTCACGGAGTTGCACGATTAACAATCCCGCTGTAGATTTACTGCGCGACATCCCATCCTTCGCCAGCATGTTTCAGCAATGGATGGTGACGCCATCCACTTCATTGCAGTGGGGAGGTCTGTGGGGATCGTCGAAATCGTTATTGGTTGCTGCGTTGTCTCGTGAATTGGAATCTCCGTTATTGGTTGTCTGTCACGATGCCACCACTGCTGCGTGCTTCTACGACGACCTTCTTTCGTGGGGATGCGGCGCGACCATGTTCCCCGCTCGCGAATCGTCGTTGGGCGCCGAAGCAGAAGTCTTGCGCGAGCGCCACCACACTCTTGAGCTAGCGAAACGTAACGGCTATAACGGGGTACTAGTCGCCCCACTCGCAGCTTTAATTCAGGCAGTACCCGCACCAAATGATCAAAATGGCTTTTTGAAGTTGACCGCCGGAATGACTTTGGAGGCCGATGAGTTCGCCAAGTTATTAGTCGCGGCCGACTTCGAGAGAGTGCCGGCTATTAGTGCTGCCGGAGAATTTTCACGACGCGGTGATATCTTAGATTTTTACGCACCAGCTGTTGGTGAGCCTTTGCGTTTAGAGTTTTTTGGCGACGAGCTTGAAAGCATTCGTGTTTTTGATTTAGCCACTCAGCGCACGCGGCATGTTGTGAAATTTATTGAGGTCCCCCTAAATCAAACCCTCGAAGAAGCGGCAAATGGCGGCGACTCTTTGCCTCTTGATGTTTTAAGCGGCAAAATGCGCGTAGTGGTTATCGAGCCGAGTGCTATCGATGACCAGTTCTCAAGACTCCGCTTTCTTGGAGCCAATGCGGTAAGCTCTTTAAGCCGGCTAAGTAAACAACTAGATCAACGCGCGGTTCTGGGGTGCGCTACTTTACCTGGCACCGATGGTTCGCTATCTACCTTAAGCGTTGAAGAGTATTGCCGGGGCGTCGCTGACGGCTCCGCTTTGCTCGCTGTTCGCGCTGCCGAAGGAGAAAATGCGCGAATTATTTGCTCTACTCCTGCTGAATCCGACCGCCTGCAGCAAGTGCTAGATGACCACTCGCAGTCGAAGCATAAAATTGTTTTACAGGCCGGTTGCTTGACGCAAGGTTTCAGAATACCTGAGGCGAGGTTAACCGTTTTACACCATCGCGAGTTGATACCAGGGCATGGTGTGCACCGACCGCGTCCGCGTAATAAGTCACATCACAGTGAGGCTGTGAATGCCGCTTCGTCATTGAATGCTGGCGATTTAGTCGTTCACGCTGTTCATGGTTTATCACGTTTTCGAGGCATCGACAGTAGTGATAATGTAAATCAGCGCCAAGATTTTTTATTACTTGAGTTTGACGAGGGCGCTGAACTTAAGGTTCCTGTCTCGCGTATAGACTTAGTTGAACGCTACATTGGCGCGGGCGGTGGCAATCCTACCTTAGATCGCATGGGGTCAGGCGCGTTTTCCAAGCGGCGCGACAAAGTAATCGGTGCCGTAGAAGATTTGGCAGCGCAAATGTTAAGTACCCAAGCGTTCCGGCATTCCTCTCCAGGATTTGCGTTCGATGAAATTGGTGCCGAACAGCGCGAATTCGAAGCGTCTTTCCCCTGGACGGATACCCCGGACCAGGCGCATTGCATTCAAGAAATCCATGAGGACTTATCGCAACCACGCCCGATGGACCGCCTGCTTTGTGGCGACGTTGGCTTTGGCAAAACCGAGCTCGCGGCACGAGCGGCATTTCGCGCGATAATGTCGCGCAAGCAAGTTGCCTTGCTAGTGCCAACTACTGTGCTTGCCGAGCAACATTATCGAACAATGTTGCAGCGATTTGCCGATTGGCCAGTACGCATTGAATTACTTTCGAGGTTAGTCAGGCCTACGCGGCAACGTGAAGTTATAAAAGATTTACAAAATGGTAATATCGATTTTATCATCGGCACTCATCGGATTTTATCAAAAACTGTCAACTTTAGTGACTTGGGTTTAGTAATCATCGACGAAGAGCAACGCTTTGGTGTACGCCATAAAGAAATACTAAAGGAAAAGCGCGAGCAAGTTGATGTTTTAACTCTAACGGCAACTCCGGTGCCACGAACTTTGCACATGGCAATGGCAGGCATCCGAGACATTAGTTCGTTGAGTACTGCTCCAATCGGCCGCCAAGAAGTTCACACTGAAATTCGTCACGACGATGACACTCTGTTAATCACCGATGCCATTAAGCATGAGCTAGCGCGCGGTGGCCAGGTTTTCTTTTTACACAATCGCGTGAAAACTTTAGACCTCGTTGCTGAAAAATTACAGCGTATGGTGCCCAGCGCAAAGATAATCGTTGGCCATGGTCAAATGAGTGCCGACGAACTCAGCCAAACCATGAAAAAATTTATTGAGGCCCGTGCCGACATCCTCTGTGCGACAACGATTATTGAAAGTGGGTTAGATATCCCAAATGCAAACACTATTTTTATTGATCAGGCACAGCGCCATGGCTTAGCCGACATGCACCAACTTCGCGGGCGTGTTGGGCGTTCTAATCGCCGCGGCTATTGTTATTTATTAATTCCGAAAGGCAAGCCGCTCCCTTTGGACGCTCGCCGACGCCTTAAAGCTATTGAAGAAATGCGTTACTTAGGCGCGGGCTTTCAATTGTCGATTCGCGACTTAGAAATTCGCGGTGCTGGCAATTTACTTGGTGCTGAGCAATCAGGCCATATCAACGCCGTTGGTTACGAAACCTATCGCAGGCTGCTGCGTGATGCCGTAGCGCGCATGAAGAAAGACAAAAAACATTTACGCAAAATACGCCATCAAAACCCATGCGGAATAAACATCGGCATCGATGCTTCTATTTCTCCAGAATATATTACCTACGAATCTACGCGCATTGAAATGCTACGCAAACTAGATGAGGTTCGCGATGTGAGTGCGGTTGAAGCTTTCATGCAAACCGCCCGTGACCGCTTCGGGCCTCCTCCTGCCGATCTTTTGGCTTTGGCCAATTTGTTCTATCTAAAACACTCGCTCGGCAAGGCTGGTTTACGATCAATCCAATTCGTCGACAACTACCTGGCTTGCACTATTCGTGATGCTCGTCGTTTTGAGCGGAGTTTCGCAAAATGCAATATTGAGTTTCGCATGATGGCTGTCAATAAAGCACGCTGGATGCTGCCAAGCTGGCAAATGAGCTCCGAGCAAGTTCTTGAGCTACTGCTGCGCACAAGTATGATATTGCGGTGAAAATCCCTCATATACTTTTAGTCATTGGCGCGCTGCTTTGCTTTTCGCCGCTCGTCATTTCCCAAGAATATGGCATAGCTGACGAAATTGTTATCATCAAAATAAACAACCACTTAATCACCTCTGCCGATTCCGCAAAAGAGGCCCGGCGTCTGTTTCACCAAAACCCCCTTATCGATCAGGATACCAGCAACATTTTGGCTATTAATAATTTGGTGCGGCAAGCCCTGACTCTTCAAGCTGCTGCAAAATTAGGGGCTCCGCTGCTCGCGCATTACCATTCACAAGCCGAGGAGTTTGTCTTAAAAGAAATCGAACGTGCTGGCTCCAGGAAGAATTTTTTACTAGAGAAAAATGATGAGTTAGGCATGCGAGATAGAGAGGAATTCCGTGATTACATCTATTACAGCTTCGTTCACCATCACGTGATGGGAGTAGTCGCGGGCAATCAGCCGACCGCTGGCAACGGTTTGCGCACAATACTAAGTCCATCGCCTGCAAAAATTCGCCGCGCATACAAAGAGCGCCAAGAGTTTCGAATGGCACCCGCAGTGCTTAAATGGAGTTATCTCAGATTTTACCCGAAAAGCAACGGCGCTCAAACGCCAGAACAAATAGTTGACAAGGCGTTAGCTGACTTAGATGATGGCTCGATCAGTTTGCAGGAATTGATTGATTTGGCCGACAATGCTATTCCCAACGTTGGGAAGCCAGAAGATACTGCTACCTGGATTGTCGATTTTGTTTCTAGCGCGAGCGCAGGTGAATACATAATCGCGCCGAGTACGAGTATTAGGGGTGTGGCAATAGTTGTTATCACCGAAAATGTCCCTGTACAAGAATACACGTTTGAAGAAGCACAACCTATTATCATCAAACGGCTTACGAACGAAAAAAAGAGTCAGGTCATTGACGATTTCTACGCAGAAACAGCAGCGATGGTAGATTTTTGGGTTACGGATGACATCCCCGGGCTTAAAGGATTTGTCTCACAAATGATTGGTCGAGATATCCCCGCCAATATGCCCGTCAAGATCCTCGAAGAGCTGTAAAATACTGCAACTTCAGTGAACCGCGGCGCTTAGTTGCGCGTTTGCCTTAAGAATCATGAATCAAAGCCACGAAGAAATAAATTACGAAGACGAGTTGCGCCCATGGGAGGTCGAGACCACATTTAACGATGTTTTAGCCCAACAATTAGCGCACGCTCCGTACTTCATCGCTTCTATAGTCCTGCACTTCTTAATCGGCCTCATCGTTGCCGGTATTATGGTGTTGACCGCCAAGCCAGAGGAAGAAGTGCCTACGCTAGTGGCAGCTCCTCCGCCCCCTCCACCCGAGATAGAAGAAGAGGAAGAGCCTGAGCCTGAAATTATCGAAGAGCCAATCGAAGAGCCCGTTATCGTCGAATCTGATCTAGAAGAAATTGTCGAGCAAGAAACTTTGCAAGAAGACGGAGACCCTGACATGAACTCTGATGCTGCCTTTGACTCCGACGCCTGGAACAACGACGTTGGTCTTGGTGGCGGTGCTGGCGGCAAGATGGGCGGTCGTGGCGGTCGTGGCGGCGGTGGCGGTTCAAAGAGCGCGGTCGCTGTGCAAGATGCGCTTAAGTGGTTGCGCGATCACCAATCTCAATCCGGCTTTTGGGATGCTGACGAATTTATGTACAATGACGTTTACCCTGACAAGCCCCAGTCTGATGGTCACGGCAATCCGGTAGTAGATGTTGGCTTGACTGGCCTTGCGCTATTGGCTTTCCTCGGAAACAACCAAACAATGGACAAGGGTAAGTTCAAAAACGTAGTTAAGGGCGGTGTCAACTGGTTGAAAGATCAGCAAGGCGAAGACGGTTTATTCGGCGAAGAAGTCGGTAACCCTACTCTATACAATCAATCTGTGGCTACCATGGCATTGGGCGAAGCATACTACTTCTCTAAGCAGTCACCGCTTCTTAAGCGTCCAATGAAAAAAGCGATACAAGTTTTGATCAAGGCGCAAAACCCATACAACGCTTGGCGCTACTCACTCGAGCCAAACAACGACAATGACTCGTCGATTACTGGTTGGATGGTATTCGCTCTCAAGACTGCCAAAGAGAGCAATATGAATATCGACAAAGGTGCTTTTGATGGCGCCGAGAACTGGTTCAAGACAATGACCGACACTAACACTGGGCGTACTGGTTACGCTTGGGGTGACGGTGGCGGCGGTGTCGGATCACTCCCATCTCGTCCTGCTAAATACATGGACAAGTTCCCGGCTAGCAAGTCTGAATCTTTGACAGCCGTGGCTTTACTGTCACGCATCTTTATGACCGACAGCAAGGAAGTAACAAAGTGGACTGAGCATCCGCAATACGACATGCTTAAGAAGCAAGCTGAATTAATCTCGTCAAAGCCACCGAAATGGGACGAAAACGATGGTTCAATCGATATGTACTACTGGTACTACGGCACCTTCGCTATGAAGCAATGGGGTGGCAAGCTTTGGGAAGACTGGCGGAAATCCATCGAGAAGGCTTTGATTCCTACTCAACGTAAAGAAGACAAAGAGGACAACTACTACGGTTCCTGGGATCCAGCTGGCCCTTGGGGCGAAGAAGGCGGACGTGTTTACTCAACCGCAATATGTGCGTTGATGCT
>JAPKEZ010000010.1 GCA_028821845.1 Planctomycetota bacterium
CAGGTGTTGCATGGCTGTCGTCAGCTCGTGTCGTGAGATGTCGGGTTAAGTCCCTAAACGAGCGAAACCCCTATTGTTAGTTGCTAGCGAGTAATGTCGAGGACTTTAACAAGACCGCCGTGGTTAACACGGAGGAAGGTGGGGATGACGTCAAGTCATCATGGCCCTTATACCTGGGGCTACACACGTGCTACAATGGGCAGTACAGAGGGTTGCGAAGTCGCGAGGCTAAGCTAATCCCTTAAAGCTGCTCCTAGTTCGGATTGTAGGCTGAAACTCGCCTACATGAAGCTGGAATCGCTAGTAATCGCGGGTCAGCATACCGCGGTGAATATGTTCCTGAGCCTTGTACACACCGCCCGTCAAGCCACGAAAGTTGGTAGTGCTTGAAGACGTACGTTTAACCTTCGGGAGAGCGTGCGCCCATGGCAAGATCGATAATCGGGACTAAGTCGTAACAAGGTAGCCGTAGGGGAACCTGCGGCTGGACCACCTCCTTTCCAGAGGATAAAAACTGGATCAGCTTCGGCTGATAATTAGACTGGTAAACATTGTAAGTTTACTTACAGTGTGACAACAGTAACAAAAAAACAAAAATAGTACTTTGAAAGTACCATTCAAATTCTGTGACAGGGTCATTTCTTTCTTTAATCCGGGTAGGGTTTAGGGCCAGTAGCTCAGTTGGTTAGAGCGTCCGCCTGATAAGCGGGAGGTCAGAGGTTCAAATCCTCTTTGGCCCACCACTCATCAATAAATGGGGGTATAGCTCAGCTGGGAGAGCGACGCCTTTGCAAGGCGTAGGTCAGGGGTTCGAGCCCCCTTACCTCCACCATTACCAGGGTCATTAGAGAAAGCTGTTCATTTACAATAAGGTTAGAAGTGTAATCGAAAAATCGAGCGCAATAATTAAAAAAAATCAAGCATGATAAGCGTGCATGGAGGATGATTAGGCGTACAGACCCGATGAAAGACGTGGTATAGCTGCGATAAGCTTTGGAGAGCCGTTAAACAGGCATTGACCCAGAGATCTCTGAGATGCGGTAACGCGGCCGAGGTAATACTCGGTCAACATATGGTGAATACATAGCCATTTGTGGGGAACGAGGGGAATTGAAACATCTTAGTACCCTCAGGAAAAGAAAGAAAAATCGATACCCTTAGTAGCGGCGAGCGAAGGGGGTATAGCCCAAAATACTAATGTGCCAAGGTTGTGGCCGTTGCATTAGTGTGGTCGTGGGACAATCCGGTAGATCCACAGAACTACCAAAAAGTTACAAAACTTAAAGTTAGCAGAATAACCTGGAAAGGTTAGCCGCAGATGGTGATAGCCCAGTAAGCGAAAACTTTGAGACTTTTGATTGTATCCCAAGTAGTGCCAGACACGTGAAACCTGGTGTGAATTCGCAGGGACCATCCTGTAAGGCTAAATAGTCCTGTACGACCGATAGCGATAAGTACCGTAAGGGAACATTGAAAAGAACCTCTTTTAGAGGAGTGAAAAGTACCTGAAACCATGTACGTACAAGCGGTAGGAGGCCTATGACTATTTATAGTAATGGCTGACTGCGTGCCTTTTGCATAATGATCCGGCGACTTACGATGTCAGGCGAGGTTAAGCATCTACGGTGCGAAGCCGAAGCGAAAGCGAGTACTAATAGTGCGTTGAGTCGGGCGTTGTAGACCCGAAAGCAGGTGATCTAACCATGGGCAGGGTGAAGCGTGTGTAATAGCACGTGGAGGCCCGAACCGGTGTTGGCTGAAAACAACTCGGATGACTTGTGGTTAGGAGTAAAAAGCTAATCGAACTTGCAGATAGCTGGTTCTCCCCGAAATAGCTTTAGGGCTAGCGTTGGGTAAATTAGCATGGGGGGGTAGAGATACTGATTTCGATAGGGGGGCCTCACAGCCTACCCTCCGAAGCCAAACTCCGAATACCCCATGTGGTACCCCAGCAGTCAGACAGTGGGCGATAAGGTTCATTGTCGAAAGGGAAACAGCCCAGACCGCCAGCTAAGGTCCCAAAGTATTGCTAAGTGTGGTTAAGGATCTGAGATTGCTAAAACAGCTAGGATGTTGGCTTAGAAGCAGCCACCATTTAAAGAGTGCGTAATAGCTCACTAGTCGAGCAGTCTTGGGCCGATAATGATCGGGACTAAAGTAATACACCGAAGCTGCGGATCCGAAGAAGTGAATTCTTCAGGGTGGTAGGGGAGCGTTGAATTTGTGTTGAAGCCATACGGAAACGAGTGGTGGAACGGATTCAAGTGCTTATGCCGGAATGAGTAACGATAAAACATGTGAGAATCATGTTCGCCGAAAACCTAAGGTTTCCTGGGGAAGGTAAATCCGCCCAGGGTTAGTCGGTACCTAAGGCGAGGCCGAAAGGCGTAGTCGATGGACAACAGGTTAATATTCCTGTACTACCAATAATCATTTGACCGATGGTGTGACGGATTTGCAAAGATGGTCGTGGCGTTAGTAGCCCACGTGTAAGCCTGAGGAACGCAGGGTAAATACTGCTTCAGTTCTAGGGGTGATGCCGAGACATTAGTCGAAGCCATTTGAGTGGGTTCCTGGAAAAGCATCTAGGAAGATTAGAGGTAACCGTACCAAAACTGACACAGGTAGGTGAGGAGAGAATCCTAAGGCGCTCGAGATAACCTATGTTAAGGAACTCGACAGATTGGTCCCGTAAGTTCGCGATAAGGGACGCCAGGTATTGTGATAGCACTTGCTGCTTGAGCATCATTCTGGTCACAGAGAATCGGGGGTGGCGACTGTTTACCTAAAACACAGGACTCTGCAAAGTCGCAAGACGACGTATAGGGTCTGACGCCTGCCCAATGCTGGAAGGTTAAGAGGAGGTGTTAGCTTCGGCGAAGCTCCGAATTGAAGCCCCAGTGAATGGCGGCCGTAACTATGACGGTCCTAAGGTAGCGAAGTTCCTTGTCGGGTAAGTTCCGACGCGCACGAATGGCGTAACGACTGCCCCATTGTCTCAACATAGGGCTCGGTGAAATTGTAGTCGCGGTGAAGATGCCGCGTAACCGCACAAGGACGGAAAGACCCCGTGAACCTTTACTGCAGCCTGATATTGGGCTCTGACACATTATGTGTAGCATAGGTGGGAGGCTTTGAAGCGGGCACGCTAGTGTTCGTGGAGCCACAATGTGAAATACCACTCTTAATGTGTTAGTGTTCTAACTTGGTACCCTGAATCGGGGCCAAGAACAGTTTCAGGTGGGCAGTTTGGCTGGGGCGGTCTCCTCCTAAATAGTAACGGAGGAGTCCGATGGCTTCCTCAGGCTGGTTGGTAATCAGCCGTAGAGCATAAAGGTATAAGGAAGCTTAACTGTGAGACATATAAGTCGAGCAGGTGTGAAAGCAGGGCTTAGTGATCCGGTGAATTCCGAATGGAAGGGTCATCGCTTAACAGATAAAAGGTACTCCGGGGATAACAGGCTGATCTCCCCCAAGAGTCCATATCGACGGGGAGGTTTGGCACCTCGATGTCGGCTCATCACATCCTGGGGCTGAAGAAGGTCCCAAGGGTTGGGCTGTTCGCCCATTAAAGTGGTACGTGAGCTGGGTTCAGACCGTCGTGAGACAGGTCGGTCCCTATCCGGTGTGGTTGTAGGATACTTGAAGAGGTCTTTCCCTAGTACGAGAGGATTGGGAAGGACGAAGCTCTGGTGCACCAGTTGTCTTGCTAAAGGCATAGCTGGGTAGCTAACTTCGGAAAGGATAAACGCTGAAAGCATCTAAGCGTGAAGCCCTCTCTAAAACTAGGTATCCCAATTAGGGTCGTGGGAGACTACCACGTTGATAGGCAGTAGCTGTAAGCACGGTAACGTGTTCAGGCGAGCTGTACTAATAACCCGAACGGCTTGATTCTTTTTGCTCTCTTCTGGAGTAGCAAAATAAAATTATCGTAAACGATTTTAAGATTACACTTCTAACCACCATTTGTCCGGTGCCCATAGACTATTGGTCACACCCGATTCCATTCCGAACTCGGTCGTTAAGAAGTAGTCGCCGATGATAGTGCATTGCGTGAAAGTAGGTTAGTGCCGGACTTTAAATAATGAACCCATCTAGTGTAAAAACTAGATGGGTTTTTTTATGCCTGAACTCCTGCGACACAATGATTACCCAGTGGGAGGGCTACCAAAGATTAAACGTCGCTAAACGTTTAGGCTCTGCGCTTGGCGTCGACAGAGTATCTGCCAGATCCGTTCATTGCGATAACAGCCATAGCAGCAAAATATAGTAAGGCTAACTCCCATTTCTCGAATGGATCTCCTAGATGCGCCGTTAACATGGCAATAAACATCGTAGCCGCGCACATAAGTGCTGCGGGGCGGGTGAGTAGGCCGATGGCAACGCATACACCACCGACAAGTTCAGTAGTCTTCGCAATCCAGGCGAAGGCCAATGGCGCAGGGAAATCAAGTGACCCTAGGAAACCAGCAAAGCCCTCTATAGCTTCAACTCCGCCATTTACGATAGCGCTGTAACCATGTGATGCTAGGCCGAAGCCAGCAATAATTCTTAATAATAGTAATGCAAAGTCACTCATTTCATGAGTATATCATGCGGGCACACTAATATTTACGAATGACACCCGATACCACACCGCGAATTTCTAGGGTGTCACAGTAGATGGGCTCCATTGCAGCATTTGCTGGCTGCAAAATATAGGTGCCGTCGTCTTGTGGGTAGAATTTCTTAAGGGTCGCAGTTTCATTTTCGAGTACTGCCACTACGATATCGCCTTCGCTTGGAGTTTTATAACGGCTGATTAATACAAAGTCTCCTGATTCGATATGTGCTTCAATCATCGAAGTGCCATGCACTTCGAGCATATAGGTTTCTTCGTTGGCATTAAGTAGTTGTGCCAAATTGATTTCTTCGCGGTCTTCAATAGTTTCGATTGCTGCGCCCGCGGCGATGCGGCCAAGCAATGGAATATTTAACCCTTCTAGTCCAAAGCTAGGCGGTGGAGTAGAAGTGGATTTGCTAACTAACTCGAAGGGTTGGTGTTTGGCTACTTTCGGTTTTTCAATGACAGCGGAACCTTCTGGCGTCAGATCTAGTCCTCGCGAAGCGCCGGGTTCGAGGTTCTCAAGGTAGCCTTTTTCTAGCAGGGCTTGGACATGCCCATAGACCGTGACTCTGTTTACTCCCAGTTTGCCGCCTAACTCTTGCATGGTTGGTGAAAGGCCGGTCTCATGCTGATGACTGCAGATTTCTTCGAGGACGGAAAGTTGTTTGGTGGTGATGGGTCTCATTAGGTGTTTGTTAGGGTATTGCCCCAGTCATTGTATCGGCAAACAAAGCCCTAACATGACATTTTTTTGCAAAAAATGTTAGAATGCATATGTGGCATTTGCCCTTTCTACATTCCCACCATTGCTAGCTTCACCGCTAGCCCGTAACTCTGTAGCATTACGCAGTTTACCGTCGTTTCGTGCCGATGTAATTGTCGTTGGTAGTGGCGTTGCCGGCTTGGCATCAGCCATTTCTGCTGCTGATTCTGGAGCCCATGTCATGGTGCTCAGTAAAGGTCGTATCAACCAAACTAATACTTACGAAGCCCAAGGTGGCATCGCAGCAGCTGTCGGTGACGACGATACTCCTCAGCAACACGCCGACGATACCTATCGACTCGGCTATGGTTTATCAGACCGTAAAATCGTCGATGAATTTACATCAGCTGCACCAGAAGCTATTGAGTGGCTAATTGAAAGTGGTATGCAGTTCGACTGCAATTCTGATAAATCATTCGATCTCGGCCGCGAAGCTGGACATGGCGTGTCGAGAATTTTACACAGCGCCGGCACTGCAACAGGGCGCGAGATGCAGCGCACATTAATAGCGCGTGCGAAATCGCACCCACGCATTGATGTTTATCATGCCACCGTAGCTATCGAATTATTAAAAGATGCCGCGGGCGCAGTACGCGGTCTAATTGCGATGACCAATATTCGTTCCGAAAGCGATTTCGACACGGTAGTTTTTGAAGCTCCAGCAATAATATTTGCTACCGGTGGCGGTGGCCAGTTGTTCCGCGAAACCACCAACCCGCAATCAGCTACCGCCGATGGACTGGCAATTGCTTTACGCGCAGGCGCCGAGTTGCGCGACCTCGAGTTTGTTCAGTTTCATCCGACTACTCTTTATCTAGCAGGTGCAGCGCGCTTTTTAATCTCAGAAGTTACTCGTGGTGCAGGTGCAAAACTTCTCGACAAACACGGTGTCGCTTTCATGGAAGATTGCCATCCAGATGCCGAGTTGGCACCGCGCGATGTAGTTAGCCGTGCAATTTATCGCCATATGATTGAAACGCATTCTCGTTACGTTTCCTTAGATCTATCTTCAGTTAGTTCACCGTCTACGAGATTTCCGGCACTCGCAAAGATATGCAGTGAATTCGGTATTGATATTGAAACCGAAACTATACCTGTTAGGCCAGCTGTTCACTATTTAGTGGGTGGCATTAAGTCTAACTTGCATGGGCAAACTACAGTGCCAGGGCTATTCGCAGTTGGTGAATGCTCATCAACAGGGTTTCATGGTGCTAATCGTATGGGCTCAAACTCTCTTCTTGAAGGCTTGGTTCACGGCCGTATTTGCGGACGAAACATTTCTAAATATGCAACTGCTGATCGTGGATGGTTGAGCCCAGGATTAACTAACGCGCAGCTGCAAACCGATGCCAAACTAAATCTTAATGATATGACTTATTCTTTGAAGTCATTAATGTGGAGTGAAGTCGGCATTGAGCGTTCAGCAGCTGGGCTGGAAGAAGCTCATGAATTACTTCAGGACTGGGAATCATACCTATCGCGTCTCGCACCATTCACCCCGCAGGGAGTAGAAGTCTTAAACATGGTCCAAGTAGCTCAGGCAATTGCCCGTTGCGCCACATTCCGCACCGAATCACGCGGAGCACATTATCGCGAAGACTATCCGCAAAGCAGCGAAGATTGGAAAGTTCGCACCTGCGTCATCGCCGACACACATCAGTTTTTGATTAAGTCAGAGACAAATAAATGGGCAGCACCAAAGACGGTATAGATTCAAACGCGCCTGTCGATCGCGCTATTGTAGCTACTCTTATTTTGCCTGGTAGCGGGGCAGATCGCGCTGTAGACCCATTGCAAGAAATATCAGGTCTCGTCGAAGCTGCAGGAGCGAAAGTAGTTGGTGGACTTACCCAACGTCTTACCAAAATTAATCCGCGCACAGCATTTGGCCGTGGCAAGGTGTCAGAAATCCATGACTTAGTAAAAGCTAACGACGCAACTCTAGTCGTGGTCGACCATAATCTAAGTCCAAGCCAAGGGCGTAACCTAGAGAAGGATCTGGGAATGCGAATCGTCGATCGCACCGAATTGATATTGGATATTTTTGCCACCCGCGCACAAACTAACCAGGCAAAACTGCAAGTCGAGCTCGCGCAGATGGAATACCTAAAAACGCGCCTCAAAAGAATGTGGACTCACCTTGAGCGCACAGAAGGTGCTGTGGGTTCGCGTGGTCCTGGTGAAACGCAGCTTGAGACGGACCGCCGCCTAGTAGGTGCTAAAGTTACTTCACTCAAGCGAAAACTAAAAGAAATAGAAAACCGTCGCCATCGCGAAGCCTTGGCGCGTGAATACCCATATACAGTTTCTCTGGTTGGATATACCAACTCTGGCAAGTCTTCGATGTTGAAGAAGTTGACTTCGGCCGATGTTTACATCGCCGATCAGTTGTTTGCTACTCTTGATACGCGAGTGCGTTACTGGACACTTCAAGATACGCGAAAAGTTGTGCTTGCTGACACAGTGGGCTTCGTACGCGATTTGCCGCACAACTTGGTCGCCTCATTTCATGCAACGCTCGAAGAAACCATCAATGCCGATTTGTTAGTTCACCTTTGCGACGCATCTGACCCAGATTTGGCATTAAACATTGAAGCCGTTAACGATGTCTTGCAACAACTAGACGCTATCAGTATCCCTTCGTTACTTGTGCTGAATAAATGGGATAAAGTCGATGAGCAGTTAGCGATCGAGTTGCGCCATAAATACCCAGATGCGCTTTGCGCTTCGGTGCACGATGGCTTTGGTATCGATAATCTCGATTCAACGGTTGCCGCGTTGGTTGACGATTGGTCATTGCACTTAGAAATAGAAGTGCCAGCTACCGAAGGCAAGCTGTTGGCTGAGTTCAATCACCACGCAATGATTGTTCGCGAACATTATGACGAGAGCAATTGGGTGGCGCACATCAGCCTAGCTCCTCGTCACTGGAACGCATTGCGCCCGCGACTAGAAGAATGCGGCGGTAGGTTCAGCGCTTCTTCGGAGCGCCCACGCCCTCAATAACAGGCAAGGTTACTTTATCGCCAATCCCGATTTCTGACGGATCGTTTAAGTTATTAGCATCGCTAATGGATCGTAGAATATCTTCGGAGTATTTACCGTAGTGATTCAAGATGATGCGATACATAGTGTCGTCTTCACGAACCACGTAATCTATTGCACCACCTGCTTCAGTGACAGTCTCTGGTTGCAAAGTTGGCTGCATTGGCTCATGCACAGCAACATCTTTAGTTGCTGGCGGCGCAACATTAACATCTGAGTTAGTGCTCTCACTAACAGCCGCCACTGCTTTGCTCTCTGGGTCAGCAGGGAATGCAGCTTCGGTACTTGTGACACCAAGGGTCATAATACCAATACTACTATCGTGCGAAAGTTGGGTCGGTGGCTGGTCTTCGGCATTAGGACTAGTTTTATAGACTACGGCGTAAGCCAAGGCTACAACAAGGACGACAAGGGCAATTAAAGTACGCATTACATTAAAGTAAACTATTAAGCGATTATTTCAAGAACAAAAAAAACAGCCCGCCGGTGAGCGGGCTGTTTTGGTGCTAAATAGCTTACTTAGCCTTTAGCGGGGGCACTTTTCTTGCTCTTTTCCATGTAGCTTCCTGACACCGCGCCGATTTTTTTATTACGAGCCCAGCGGTCGAAGAAGATAAGTAGCGGCGATGCCACGAAGATTGAAGAGTACGTACCGACGACAATACCAACCAGCATCGCAAAGCTAAAGCCTTCGAGAGTATTATGGAATTGACGGTTAGCGAAGAACAGTACGCCTACCACGAAGAACGTAGTTACAGATGTCAGAACAGTACGGCTTAGTGACTGGTTAATAGAGATGTTAATAACCTCTTTGAAAGACTCTTTGCGACGCGGCAAGTTCTCGCGGATACGGTCGAACACAACAATCGTGTCGTTAAGTGAGTAACCGATGATTGTTAAGAATGCCGCGATGATTTCGAGATTGATCTCGACGTGAACCCAACCCATTTTCGAAACGAATGCCAATACACCTAGTGTGATAAGCACGTCGTGGAATAGGGCAGCAACAGCTGCTAAGCCAAAACGATATTCGTGGAAGCGGAAGTTCATGTAAACTACAATCAACACCAAAGCCAACAAGATGGCGCGCACGGCGGAACCTTGTATCTCACCTGACACGCGAGCGCCAACGGTAGACTTTTGTGGGAATGAGGCGTCGAGGTTTGCAGCACCATCATCGTCTAGAATCAATAGGCCTTCGAGAGACTTTTGTAATTCGAGAACCATTTCTTGAGCCAAGTCTTTGCCTCCTTGAACTTTGTCGGTCGCAATTCCTGCTGCACGGTCTTCGGCGCTTAGCTTACGCTTAACCTGGAAGTCTTTAGAAGTGTCAGCACCAGAAGTGCTTTCGGCATCGGATTTGACAACAGTAACTTGGAAACCATTGAGGCGGTTACGCATTTCAGAAATGCTAACTTCTTTGGCCAAGTGAACGCGAGCGGTTGAACCACCAGCGAAGTCAATGCCAAGCATCTCACTTGCGTTTTGCGAGTATATCCACAAACCGCTAGATAGTAGGGCCAGAGAAAGGATTGCAGCAGCCTTGTGCAGCTTAGAGAAATCTATAATTTTTTTGCCAGCAAGGGCGGCCATCATGCTTACCTTAGTAGGAGCATTCTTGCCAAACACAATCAGGTGCATGATCACCTTAGAGAATACCAAGGTTGAGAACAGGGTAGTAAGAATACCCAAGCACAAAGTAGCAGCGAAGCCTTGAACCGGGCCGGTACCGAATTGGTACAGGATGAAGCCGGCAATCAATGTCGTGACGTTGGCGTCGATGATAGTCCAGAAGGCGCGTTCGTAACCATTCTTATAGGCCTGCGGAACTTCGCGGCCACGTTCCCATTCTTCGCGGATACGCTCGAAGATGAGGATGTTAGCGTCAACAGCCATACCGATGGTAAGTACTAAACCAGCAAGACCCGGTAAAGTAAGAGTGGCTTGTGAAAAGTAAATAGCACCAATTAGCAAGAAACCGTTGAAGCTAAGTGCGAGACACGCGACTACACCGTTCATGCGGTAGTACAGCAGCATGAACAACAGAACCAAGATTCCGCCAATCATCGCCGACTTAGTACCCGTTTGGATGGCATCGGCACCAAGTGATGAACCAACGAAAGACTCGCTTTCGAGTTCTGGTAACACCTTTAGTGAACCAGTACGCAACACAGTAGTAAGCTCGCGAACTTCTTTGATGTCGAAACCAGCGCTGCCACCTTCGATGATGCCGGCGCCATCGAGGCGACCGTTGATGTTCGGTGCGCTATAAACTTTACTGTTCAGTACAATCGCCATCTTGCGACCTTTGTATTGCTCAGTAAAATCGCCGAACGCCGATTTGCGGTATTCAGAGAACTCGAACGCCACAGCAGGCATGCCCTTGTTGTCGAGTGTGCCACCTACATAGTTGAGGTCGTCACCGCCGAAATGCCAAGAGGTAGCCTCGTTTGACGCAAGTTCGCTATGTACATGGTCGAGCATTAGCAGTGGGAAAGCCCCACTAGTCATCGCGAATGATAAGTTAGTGCCAGCATCGCCTTTCTCAGAAGGCAAGTACCAATTAATTTCTGGGCGCGGACCACCTTCTGCAACGGACAACCTGTTGAAGTCTTTCGTAGAACCATCGGGGTTGCTGGTCATCCAGTCGGTGAACTTTTTCTTTTCGTCTGCGAGACCCAAGTCGTCGCTTAGCTCTGCGATGATTCGGAAATCGAGTAAACCTTGATTACTAATGGTGGTTTTGATTTCGGCAACTTCGCTTTCGCTACGGTCTGGTAATTCGATAACTAGCTGCGTCTCACCTTGTGGGTAAATCGGAATGTCAGCCAAGCCGCTTCCGTCGAGACGTTCGCGGAAGATGTCGGCCATTTGACCAACCATTTCACTTTTGTTGGCGTATTCGGATTCGCTGATTTGATTGGCCTCTAAAGCCGAATCGAAATCGAAGCTATAAACAATACGAGCACCGCCGCGAAGGTCGAGGCCAAGGTGTAGAGAAAAAGCAAAAAGCGCATAGATGGCAATACCAGAAAAAATGGCAATACCAAATAACTTGCGAGATAGATTGTTGATCATGGGCTAAGCGCCTATTGAATTACAGTTGAGCAGAGCGGCCTTGACGATCGCGTAGGAAGAACAGCTTTGCGCGACGCGGCTTGTTGTTAGGAGAGCGTTCTATGCTGACATTCATAACACGCGGGCTGTGAAGAGCAAAAGTACGCTCGACACCCTCGCCTTGCACGATGCGGCGCACAGTGAAAGTTTTCGCAACACCACTGCCTTTGAACTGGATGCACTGACCGATAAACGGCTGCACACGCTCGTTTTTACCTTCTTTAATGAGGTAATCAACTTTAACGATATCGCCAACAGAGAATGAAGGAACTTCTTCTTTCATGTTGCGTGCGTCTAATTCTTGGATGATTTTGTCCATGACTATGTTTCTTTTTTATTGTTGTTATTTAGCAAATCAGGGCGCCGTAGCTTTGTGCGTTCGGCCGCCTGTCGTTGCCGCCAGTCGTCGACCTTTTGGTGGTCGCCACTGAGTAGTATTTCAGGAACCCGCATACCGCGAAATTCTTCGGGACGGGTGTAGTGTGGGTAATCTAGCAAATCGGGTTGCGTGAAAGATTCTTGAACGGCTGACTCACAGTGCCCTAAAGCACCAGGAATCAAACGAGTTGTAGCCTCGATTACTGCTAAAGCGCCAAGCTCGCCGCCGCACAAAACGTAGTCGCCAATTGAGACTTCG
The DNA here is from genome assembly GCA_028821845.1 of Planctomycetota bacterium. Lineage (GTDB taxonomy): Bacteria > Planctomycetota > UBA1135 > UBA1135 > UBA1135 > JAPKEZ01. Next base: position 12,169 of record JAPKEZ010000010.1, read on the forward strand.
GTGAAGTCGATGCCAAGGCGAATGCGTTCGTCATAGCCTTCATAGCGCCCACAAAGCAACAGTAGACGTTCTTCTTTGACGAATTCGGTCGCGTGTTGTTGTTTAAAGGGCACGCCATCTGGGCTAAGCAGAATTTTGCGCGCAGGACCGAAGTTTTCTTCGACCCACTCGATTGCTGAAAAGATCGGCTCGGGTTTTAACACCATCCCCGGACCTCCCCCGTAAGGGCGGTCGTCGACGTTGCGGCGGGTTCCTTTGGCAAATTGCCGGAAATCGAGAACGTTGACTTGGAGTAGATCCGAATTCTGTGCGCGCCCTAAAATTGAAGCATCTAAGTATGACTTGATGGCTTCAGGAAAAAGCGAAAGAATGTGGACCTCGAGCATCCCAAGTAGTTGTGGGAAAAATGGTCGAGTAAGATACGCTAAACTACCTCTAAAGGCAACTAATTATGACAAAAAGCCCACTTCTCGGAGCAGATATTTTATCATACGCGCTATGTTTACGGGACTAGTTGAAAGAACAGGCCAAATCTCTTCTGTCGAAGATATTTCTGGGGGGACGCGCATCGGCATAGAAATGGGCGAAATGGCCTCCGAAATTGCAATTGGCGACTCTATTTGCACTAGCGGAGTGTGTCTTACCGCCATAAGTCTAGAGAATAAAACGATTTACTTCGATTTGTCTCCTCAAACCTTAGAAGTCACTAATCTGGGCGCATTAGTGGTAGGCAGCGTGGTTAACCTCGAGCGCAGCTTGCGAGTAGGCGATCGCCTTGGCGGACACTTTCTCAGCGGCCATGTCGATGATATCGGCGAATTGCTCGAAATAAAGACCTGCGGCGACTTTAGTAATTACGTTTTCAGCGCGCCGTCCGCGATGTTGCCGTTGATGGTAGATAAAGGGTCTATTGGCGTCGACGGTGTTAGCCTTACTATCGCTAAATTAAATGACAGCGGCAGCTTCGAAGTAGCATTGATCCCAGAGACGTTAAGCACCACTAATCTTGGCGCGATGCAGGTCGGAGGCAAGGTGCATCTCGAGGCCGATATCCTTGCTAAGCATGTGCAGCGGTTATTGGCTTGTAAATAATTTACAATTCAAACAACGCTTTTCCTGAGTCTAATATTTTCGGCACAGTTTATTGTGTTTTTACAGGGAGAATGCAGCTTCTAAGAATTGCTATTAACTGTCCCGCACCGCCTTTATTGGCTAATCCAGGGAACCAGGCCGCGCCGTATCCGGCTGAATTCCATAGCAAAGAGCGGCCGTCTTCTGGCAAGAACTTGTGATGAAAAGTGTGACCTGCGATTTGCGGTTGATTGGCGTTTTGTTCGAGTAATTGGTCTATCAAATTGCTAATCGTTGCGCGGTGTTCAGCAGAAAAATGTTCTGTGTGTTGCGTGCCATCAAGAGCTTTCTGCATTTGCCTCAGCCAACTTGCAGTGCCATCAACGGAAGTCTCTGACGAACTTAAACGCGTTGCGACATCAACAGCCATTTGTGTGGCGCGCACATGATGTACATATCCGGGGTCAAGAAACTTCTCGATTAAGTAAGGAGTGTCAAGTGCCGAGTGGTAAACACCGCTGCCGCCATTAAAGCCAAATGCCATGCTCTCGACTCCGGCAACTTCAATGAAAGGCACATGGTCTGAGCCGCCACCGGGCACGCCCAGATTTTTAGGTGGGCTGATGCCATTGGCAACAGCGCTAGCGGTTACAGCGGATTGCAGCCCCGGAGTGCAAGACGCCGAAAAATTCGGGCCCGTTGCGGCTACGTCAAGATTGACGTAAGCAACGGCATGTTTAATCAAGGCATCGCGGTTCTCTTCAACCCACTCAGTAGAGCCGACTAGACCCCATTCTTCGGCATCCCAAGAGGCAATCACCAATCGACGTTGCGGACGCCATCCGCTTTTATAAGCTTGGCCGAGAAGGCGGGCGCTTTCAATTAATACTGTTGAACCGGTGCCGTTGTCGGTTGCGCCACGTCCCCAAGCGTCACGGTGAGCGCCTAAAATAATCCACTGGTCGTCGTTGCCGCTGCCGTTCAAAGTGGCGACAACATTGCAGATTTTTTGCAGCGTGGTGTCTTGGACGACTTCCATTTTTACGCGGACCATGGTGTTGCCCATTTTCTTGCCGTGGTCAGCGATTATTAAGTGTGCATTTGCCGACGAGATAGGTAGGCTTGGTATTTTGACCAGACCTGGTGCATCTTCTGCCAACAAGCGCGGCGCATCTTTAGTTGCTGCCCATCCTGGGGTCAAAGGGTCGCCGTGTCCGTTGAAAACGGATCCACGCTGAATACCCGTTGATGGTCGAAAGGGGCCGTCGGGAAGAACTACGCCGCGACCCACTCCGTCGTCTTCAGCGTCGGTATAGAGTAGGGCTCCAGCGAAACCGAATTCTTCGGCATTAGCGACTTTAAGGCCACGATAGTTAGCGCCATAACGCATCAAGGCAATGCCACCTTTGAACTTATCGCCAAAGCGTTTTTGCAATTGTAGGAATTCATCTCGAGTGCCATAGCCAACATACCACACGCTTCCCTCGGCCTGGCCGGCAGCCGTCAAGCCGTGCATCGGTGGGATATGCTCTGACAAAGTACGTTGATCTTCTGCGAAACCTTGCTCGGTTAAATTGACTTCATGCCAACGATTCTCTGTCGTATAAATTTGTAGAGACTGCGAAGTCTGGCGCGGTAGATAGGCCCAGTAATATTTCCGTTCGACCTGCCATCCCGCTTCTTCTAATTCGCCGGCAACATAGTCAATCGCATGTTGCGAGCGCGGGTCACCCGCAAAACGCGGATACTCACATAAAGTGTTAAGGGTAGCTTTTAGTCGTTCGGGAGATGGTGCGATACTTGTTGGCGATTGTTGTTGGCCACCAAGAATTGCAAGCAGAAGGGTTAGTTGAACTAGCATGAAGTGTTAATCTATGGCAACCATGGCAGCGGCGCACCCTAATTTTGTTGCAATTGACTGGAACGGCACCGTCGTCCCTTTTTTTGGTTTGCCTGCTTTTGCTGGCGTTGCCGAGGCGGTTGCCAAATTGCGTGCGCAAAAAATTCCGGTTATAGTTGTCAGTCGGGCATCTAAAGCTGAAATTAGCGCCGACGTAGCTCGTTGCGGCATAGAATTTGATGCGGTCTATGGTTGCAGCTCTAAAATGCCCGTGCTTTCAGATTTGCGCATGCAGTTTGGCGCTGGGGTTTATATTGGCGACCTTCCTTCTGATCAACGCGACGCAATAGGCGCCGACCTCGATTTCATTCAGTCCTTGGTCGACTCAAATACCCGGCCAATCCCCGGAGTTGGCTCGGTAATTAAGTCTTTCGACGAACTTGATACAGTTTTGCTTGCCATGTTTGGCGGCTAAGGGTAGAATTCTCGTCCCTCTACCGAGGCTTTCTATTATGGAAAACACTCTTCCTCAACGTCTACAAGAATACGTCAATGGTTCTTTCGAACGCACTGTTTTGATACAGAAGCGTATTCGTCAGTTAGTCCGTGGCGACGCCCCGTTATTTGATGCCGAATTAGCTCGCATCGAAAACCCAATCGAGATTGCATTGGTCGAAATCGAGCGTGGGTTGATTGAACTTGCAGTAGACGAAGTCGAAGAAAAGCCGACTCTATAGTCGCGCTAGTAATTGGCGCAAGCATTCTTGCATTGTCTCGCGTAAATTAGTGAAACCTTGGTAGTGACATGTGATGCACGGTTTTTGCCCGGCATCATTGCAGGCCATTCGCGCGTTCTTAGTGAAGGTTGTGCGATTCCAATGTAAAATGATAAGCGCATCGTATTTGCCTTTCATGTCGGCACGTAATTTGTGTATTTCTTTATGCCACGAAACATATTCAGCCGGGCGCCAGTCGGCTTGAAATCCTAGAATGTCGGCATATTCTTGCAGTTTAGGTTGGTGTTTAAGCTGTGGTTCGCCGCCACCGACTACCAGCACTTTAAAAGATGCCTGAGCTTTTTCTATTTGTTCGCGCAAATCGCTTTCGATTGCCAACAGTGGCCTCTCGTGAAAGTTTGCAACTTGTTCTTCTGGCAAATTTTCGAAACGGTCCCGGTCTTCAAGCACGCCGCGCAAATCTTCTCGCTCGAAAGTTAGCCATTCGACTTTTTTCTCGGCCAGGTGTTGAGTTTGTTGCGATTCCTCGAGTAACTGCTGCAGCTTTTGTTCGCGATCGCTGCTTGATGATGTAGAGGACAAATCTTTCTTTAGATCACTAGCTCGGCGCTGCAACCTAAGGTACTCGGCTTGTGCCACGGCCAAGTCTTCTTTTAGCTCGGTCTTACGAACGTGCTCAATATGTAAATGCTTCTCGTTGTCGGCCAATTTCTTGCGGCACTCGGCAAGTTGCTGTTTCAGGCCTTTGACCTTGGTCTGTAAGCGTTGCTCAGCACTTTGCTTAGGCACAGTCACCTTCTTCTTTTGCGCAGCTGGTTTTAGCGAGGAGGCTGGCTCGAGATCGTAGGCGAATTCGTCAAGGGAATCAATCGCTTGCTGCCAATCATCTTTGTTGGCGCTGGCCATCAAATTACAGCATTCAAGCAGCTGTTTGTCGGCGTCGGCGTTTAGCTGAGAGATTTTCACTAGTAGCTGCTCGGCGGTGGTGCGCCGCAACTTAGGGTGGGCGCCTAAAATGTGAGCTAGACGTTGTTCTGGCTTGACCACGCCAGGTTTGTTGAAGCCAGACGAGTCGCTTAGCTCTTTCAGCTGTTGCGTATTTAGCATTGCACGCAAAAAAGCTGTGCTTAATGGTATATTGTTACTTAACAACAGCAGCGCGGATTCTAGGTGTTCGCGCAATTCTTGCTGTGGTTCTGACATGGCGAAAGGTTACCATATCAGCAACCCAATCTTGAATCTACTTCGATGAATTTCCGTAATCTCAGTTTGCTAGTCATGTTGTGTCTTGTCGCGTCATGCTCCAAACCGCAACAGCCGAATGTAGTGTTAGTGATTGTCGATACTTTACGTAGCGACCACTTGCCTAGCTATGGCTATCAGCGCCATGCAACTACACCGTTTTTATCAGGGTTGCAAGAGAGCGGTCAACTACAAGTGCTCGAAGGTTTGCTAGCAAGTAGTTCATGGACTAAACCTTCAGTCGCTACCATCTTTACTGGCTTGACTCCTGCAGAGCATGGCGTGATGCGCTTAGTTGGTCCGGGCAGCAAGTTGCAGCATAGCGACACCTTGGCGCAACAATTCGCTGATGCCGGATATGCTACTGCCTGCGTGCAATCCAACTTTTTGTTAACGCGGGCCATGCAATCTGGATACGACCAGGGCTTCGACGAATATTACGATGCCATCGGCGCCAAGAAAGATCCGCACCGTGGATCTACTGCAGCAGCGGTAGTGACTACAGGTCAACAGTGGCTAAGCACTCTTGATGATGATCAGCCATGGTTTTTGGTATTGCATTTTTTCGACCCGCATGCTTCGTTCGAAGATCACGATAACGTAGATTGGGCAGATGAAAATTATGACGGTTGGGTAACAGGCGGAGTTTCTACTGACGATTTGCGCGAGCACGAAGCCAATTGCACAGCAGAAGATATCGCCGAATTAGGCGCCTACTACGACGAAGAAATTTTAGCGGTCGATAATAGCCTGCGCAATTTTACCGAAAAACTTGCGGCTTGGGATAACACCGTACTACTTCTTACCGCTGACCATGGCGAAGAACTTGGCGAACGCGGTCATATCGGTCATACACAGACGTTAATGAGCGAGCTGGTTGATGTGCCGCTGATGGTGCACGTGCCTGAAAACTATGCTAATAAATGGCAGTTGCCGCCATCGAATAATGGTGGCTACGCGATGACGCAAATTTATCCGGCATTGCTGAATGTGTGTGACATCGATTTCGACACATCACGCAGCTTGCGAGCTCCAGACGTGCTGCAGAGTCAAGTAGATTTCGTACCAGTACGGCGTGAGCACACTGAGAAGTATGTGCAAAAAATAGCTATTCGTCGGGGATCTTTGCATATGATTGCCGATCAGGGCGCCGGTGAAGTACGCATGTTTGACATTAGCACCGACCCGCAAATGCAAGCACAGCTTGGTTTCATGCACCCAGAGTTTGAAGGAATGCTTGAGCTATTACAATCTCGTACTTGGTGGCAGCAAAGGTGAACAAATACATCGGCGGGCCTCTTGTGATACTGCTGCTGCCATTGTCATGGATTTTTGATGGTGCTGCACGATTACGCGTTTGGATGTACCGCGTCGGGTGTCTAAAATCACACCGTCCGCCTTGGCCGACGTTGTCGATAGGTAATATTTCTGCAGGGGGCACCGGTAAAACCCCGTTGCTGCTTAGCGCTCTTAAATGGTTCGCCGAGAACAGTGCCGAAGCCGCAGTCTTGTCGCGCGGATATGGTGGTGACGAAGGCGCTATTTTACGGCAGCGTTTTCCGCAGGTTAGTTTGATTGAGAACCCCGACCGCGTCGCCGGTATGCGCGATTTAAGTGAGAAGCATAAGCCAGAGGTTCTAGTTCTCGACGATGGCTTTCAGCATTTGCGTTTGCAGCGCGATATCGACATCGTGGTGGTTGATGCCACACGACCGTTCGGGCCTACGTTTCCGGCAGGATTGTTTCGTGAATCTGCGCGCGCTTTACGCCGCGCTGATTTAGTTGTAGTTACGCGTGTTGACCTGGTAGATGAACAGCGTCGCGAGGCCATCCAAACTAAAATTGCTAAAACACGAGTGGGTTTGCCAGAGTTGCCACGCGTCGAAGCGAAAATGGCAGCCACAAATTTACGTCATGTGCTCAGCGGCGAGACTCATGATTTAGCGATGCTTGATGGCGTTAATGCGAGTCTTGCGGCGGGCATTGGCAACCACCAGTCGTTTGCAGATTTGTGCGAGTCTTTAGGAGTTCATGTCACAAGTTACCAACGCTTAGCTGATCACCATCAATGGACTGGCGACGATGTTCTAGCTTTAGCCGATGCCGACATCGTGCTAGTCACTGAAAAAGATGGCGTCAAGTTGCGCGACATTGCCTCTGATAAATTTTTCGAAGTTTGTGTCGATGTGGAATTCGTTACCGGATCCGAGCATTTCGAGCAAAAACTTTTTGATTTACATTTACCAGTACGCGCTGGACGCATAGAGCCATTATGGGAGGGAGTTTCGAATGTCGATTAAGCAATGGCCGCGTAGTTTTCGCCAACGTTTTAAACATCAACCAGGCGCGCTAGCTTGGTTGCTTTACTTACCAGCAAGGCTGTTGATAAAACTGTTTTCGTTTCTGCCGTATGCCGTATTGCGTCCGCTTGCCTCTAACCTCGGATTGCTTGCATTGCTCTTCGCCCGCCGCCGTCGAGTTGGGCGTCAACAACTTGCGTGCGCCTTTCCTGAAAAATCTGATAAAGAAATAACCGAATTGTTGCGTGCTTCTTGTAAGTCAATCGCGATGTCTGCTGTCGAGGCAATGATTCTGACTCGCCGCTATTATCCGCGATGGGAAAAGCATTTGTTGTTTGCGGAAGGCGCGCGTGAAACACTCGAATCTTATCGTGGTAAAGGTGCGATTTTCGTGCAAGCTCACTTTGGATCTTTCGAATTCGCAGGCGCTTTGCTGGGGCCATTAGGCTTAGAGCCGGCGTTCCCTGTGCGTTTACCTAACAATTTTTACATGGGGCGTGATTTGATCGCCGCGCGCAAAGAAAGTTGGGGTGTAGAAATTATTAATCGCAAAGGCGCTCTACGCAATTTGCTGAGCCGTTTGAAAGAGGGCAAGGCTGTGGTTATTGCTACCGACCAAAGCGCGCATCACAATCCGATTTTTGTGCCATGGTTTGGTAAGTTGGCGGCAACTGAGCGCGCCACGGCGTCCTTAGCGCTAAAAATGGGTGCGCCCGTAATAACTTTGTGGGCTGTACGCCATGCTACTAAGCCTATATGGACGATTGACTGCCAAGTCGTTCGCGAAGGCGCAGAAGTGCAAACAGTTAACGACGAAAACGTTTACAATTTGTGTAGTGAAATCCACACTAGCCTCGAAGAGCAAATCAAATTAGCTCCTGAGCAGTATCTCTGGATTCACGACCGCTACCGCATCCGTCCTGATTCTGAACAAAACAATGACTGATTTAATTTCTGCAGTTCAACAACTTAGCAATCCGCGTATTGCTGTGGTTGGCGATTTTATGATTGACCGTTACATTTTTGGCGATGCCGAGCGTGTGAGTCCTGAGGCACCGGTGCCTGTGGTGCACGCGACTGCCGAGCAAGATCGTTTGGGTGGCGCGGGTAACGTGGCAGCAAACCTCGTTGGGCTTGGTGCTAAAGTTTTATGCTGCGGCGTGCATGGTGCAGATAGTAGCGGCGAGCAATTGTGCGATTTGCTGAATGAACTTGGTGCTAACACCGACGCGATGATCGAGTGTAGCGACCGTCCAACTATTCAAAAGATTCGTGTCATGGCGCGCAATCAGCAAATGCTGCGGGTCGATCGCGAAGATGCTTGTGCGTTGTCTTCTGCAAGTGAGCAGCAGTTACAAGATAAGTTGTTCGCCGCCGATTGGGATGCCATCGTTTTATCAGATTATGGCAAGGGTTGCTTGAGCTACGAGTTTACGCAGTCACTTATTGCCGAAGCTCAACGTCGTGGTGTACCATCATTAGTTGACCCGAAGCATAAAGATTTGTCGCGTTACGCTAATGCGACCATGGTGACCCCAAACCGCAGCGAAGCTGAATTGTCAGCAGGTTGTGCGATGTCGAGCCTCGACGATGTTAGACAAGAGGGCAGTAAGTTGTGCGCCGCCGCACAATTGCAGTCGTTGCTAATCACTTTGGGTGCCGAAGGCATGTACTTGCTTGACGCAGATGGTTCGGCAACACATATCCCAACCTTCGCGCGTCAGGTTTACGATGTAACTGGTGCTGGTGATACAGTTATTAGTGCTTTGGCTATTAGTTTGGCTAGTGGTTACGATTCGATTACAGCCATGCACTTGGCCAACGCCGCCGCGGGCATCGCGGTCTCTAAAGTGGGCACCACGATGGTTGGGCGCGAAGAACTGCTACGTTACTTGCGGTCGTCTACACCGGCCGGCAAGGTTGTTGCCGAAACCGACGAACAGCTTTTAGCAATAACGGAACACTTCCGTTTAGAAGGACGCAAAGTGGTGTTCACCAATGGCTGCTTTGATATTTTGCACGCTGGACATGTGCGTTATCTGCGCGCTGCCCGCGGTTTAGGTGACGTATTGGTGTTGGGATTAAATGACGACGACTCTGTGTCGCGATTGAAGGGAGCTGATCGTCCGTATAACAAATTAGAAGACCGGGCCGAAGTGTTGGCCGCGTTAGAGTTCATCGATTTGGTGGTGCCATTTGCTGACGATACTCCTGAAAAGTTGGTGCAAAAAATATGTCCAGATGTTTTGGTTAAGGGCGCCGATTATAAAGACAAAGGTGTCGCTGGTGCCGAGTTCGTTAAAAAGAATGGTGGCGAAGTAGAGTTTATTGACATCCTTCCTGGACGCAGCACAACTGGCATTGCCGAGCGCATCCGCGAGTCTAATTAGTGACAGCTATACCTAAGAGCTTGTGGTTAGTAGGTGCTCTGGCTGGCGTTGTTTCAGGCATGTTGGGCGTTGGCGGAGGCTTGGTGATTGGGCCGGCCTTAATTTTGCTAGGTATGCCATTGCGTCGCGCTACCGGAACCGCATTGGCGCTTATTCCGTTTATTGCTGCCACTGCGGTGGTTGCTGAAGTGCTGCTAGCGCCACAAAATATATATGTAGGATTAGCTAGTGCAGTGTTCGCCGGCGGAATTGTTGGCGTAAAGCTTGGAGCAATCATTGATAAGGCAATTAGCGATTCACTGTTGCATAATTTATTTTTGTTACTGCTGATAGTCTTTGCCGTCAGTAATATTTATGCGAGTCTTGACTCACCTTCCGCAGTAACGGTGTCACAGATAATTGAGTTGCACGCACAACACTATTTTTACGCCGCTGTCTTCGGAGTCTTTGCTGGAGCATGCTCCGCCTTGTTTGGCGTTGGTGGTGGGGTAGTCGTGGTGCCGGCGTTAGTGGCTGCCGTCAATGGTATTAACTTTCAGGAGGCTTCGGCAATTTCACTGTTGGCAATGGTGCCGACTGCAGCGCTGGCAGCCCGCAATGCATATAAAAAACAGCGTATAGACGTGGTCTTGGCCAAGTACTTAGCCATAGTCTGCTTGCCTGGCGCAGTGGCTGGCGTCGCTCTGCGCAACTATTCTTTAAATCATAATCAGCTGCAATTATGCTTTGCAGCCTTTTTGCTTTACGTCGCTTTACGCATATTACGCCGCGGACCAACACCCGGGACATAAATTTTCACGCGATTGCGTCCAGCGTCTTTTGCCCAATAAAGAGCTTGATCAGCTTGGTCTATCAGCGCGTCGCAATCTTCACGGTTTGCACCATCGACAGCGGCAACGCCGATGCTCGCGCTTAAGCGAATTACTTCGCCGTTGTCGGCTTTGATGCGCAGCGATTCAAGGTGATGACGGCAGCGCTCAGCTACTTCAGCACTTTGAATGATGTCGGCTCCGGGCAACACGGCCAGGAATTCCTCACCACCCCAACGACCAACGTAATCACCAGCGCGAAGACTGTTAGTTAAACAGCCCGCTACTGTTTGAAGAACTTTGTCGCCAACTCGGTGGCCATGACTGTCGTTAATCTTCTTGAAAAAATCTATGTCAATAACTAAAGCAGACAGTGGACGCTGCTCGCGATGCATGCGTTCGGAGTCCATTTGCAAGTTTTGCCACATCGCGCGGCGGTTGCGCAATTGAGTTAGATAGTCAGTGCAGGCAAGTTTGTCAGCTTCTTGTTTTTTGCGGTGTAGTTCCATTTGTAATTGGACAATACGTGCTGCATTTGCAAGTCTGGATTGCAATACTAGTGGAGCAAAGGGTTTGGTTACAAAGTCGTTGGCTCCGGCCTTCAATGCCACGGCCAAGTCTTCGCTCGATCCACGTGAAGTCAAAAGAATGATGAAGCTAGTGAGCTCACCATCTTTCTCTTCCTCGCGAATGGCGCCACATAATTCTGGGCCGCTCATAACAGGCATCATCCAATCGGTGATGACTACGTCAAAAGTTTCGCTCTTAAAGGCTGCGAGTGCATCGAAGCCATTGGTTGTAGTAGTGACTGTATGCTGCCACTGCTCGAGTTGATGGGCTAGGAGGCTGGTGCTAACCGGGTCGTCGTCGGCAATTAAAATTCTCATGTTATTGTTCATGGCTATTGTTGTTACAGCTTTATCGGCCAGACACACCAAATAACTTAAGGAAGAAGTTATCCTTGTACCAATGAATTTGGTCCTCGCTTCTTTTTGCCTGATTTTCTCCCAATCAGCCCCAGAATTAACCCTTCCACGGCACCCGATGCTGTCTCCAGATGCCTCACAGGTGGCTTTTAGCCATCAGGGAGATATTTGGGTGGCAGATATAAGCGACGGACGTGCGCAACGTCTTACGGCGCATGACGCTTACGACGCTCGACCAATGTGGTCACCAGACGGTAAGACTCTGGCTTTTGCTTCGAATCGCCACTCTAATTGGGACATTTTTTCCATCTCTGCGGTGGGTGGTCAGCCACAGCGCATGACGTGGCACTCTGACGGCGAAAAGTTACACGGCTGGATTGACAATGAGCGTGTGCTTATTGGCGCTCAACGTGACCGTCGTTACTCGCGGCGCGACAATGGTGCGTGGGTTGCTTATGTGGATGGGCGCACACCAACTATTATCGGAGATTGGGCGATGAAAAATCCAGAGCTAAGCGCCGACGGCACTTTAATGATTTACGAACGCGGCCATGGTGATCAAAGTCGTCGAGCATATCGCGGCCCAGCCTCTAGCGCTTTGTGGTCTTATAATTTCACAACTGACAAACATACCGAATTAACGGTTTTTGATGGCAATGATTTGCAGCCAGCTTCAGGTCCAAATTCTAAGTGGCTGTACTTTTTGTCTGATCGCAGTTGCAATGGCAACGAAGAAGGTCGTGATTTAGGTTTGTGGCGTATGCCGATTGATGGCGGCGAGCCTGGTTTGGTAGTTCATCCGGGCGGACGTTCTTTGCGTAACATGACGGTGGCGGCCAATAAAGAAGTAGCGATTGCCGAAATAGAAATGGGATTAGCTCTAATCGATTTACAAACCGGAGAAATGACCGAGTTAAAAGTTCATGGCAGTATCGATAGTTCAATGCCGCGCTTTGCTGACGAAACAATCAGCGGTGGTGTGAACGAGTATGCGATTTCGTCTGATGGCGAAACCGTGGCTTTCATTGCAGAGGGCGATTTGTTTGTGATGCGTAATCACGACGACATCAAGCGTGCAGTCCGTCTTACTAGTCATGCAGCAGCAGAGTCAAATCCGATTTTCACCAACGATGACAGAGCTTTGATGTTCGTTAGCGAGCGCGATGGTAACGGAGAAGTTTACAAAATAGCTATAGGCGACGAACAAGAATTTTATTTGCAACAGGATGTGCAGCCGGTACGTATTACAGAAACAGCAGCCGATGAGTCTTCGCTGTCCTTGTCACCGGATGGTAAGACTATGGCGTGGGTAGAGGGCTTAGGCAAATTTGTCGTTGGCGACCCCGATACATTAGCAGTTGCGCAAGTTATTTGTGATGGCTTCGAGGCACCTCGCTTTGATTGGTCACCCGATTCCCGATGGATTGCTTACTCAGTGTCTGATGACAACTTCAATGCTGACGTGTTTGTGATCAATGTGCATGCTGGTGATTCGTCGCCAGTGAATATTAGTCAGCATCCAGACGATGATACTTCGCCTATTTGGTCACCTGATGGCCGCAAGATATTGTTCACTTCACGCCGTATGATGCTCGACGAAACCGATGTCTGGGTGGCGTTTTTACTTGCGGAAGATGAGCAGCGCACCGAGCGCGAACGCCTAGAAGCAGCCGAGCGCAAAGAAGACGCCGACAAAGAGGCTACGAAAGCACAAGAGAAGCAGGACAAGTTGGATGCCGTTATCACCGGAGTATTCAAGGGCGAAAGCGCTTCCTTAGACCTACGCCTGCGTGGTGAGACGCTTACAGGTTTGTACATTATCGGTGAAACCGAAATCGTACTGACTAAGGCGACATGGGATGACGAAAGTAAAACACTAACGTACTTCGTCTCTGAGAAGGCCGAGACCGAATACATCCTAACTCTTGAAGGTGATGAACTTAGCAACGACACTTTACGATTTGAGCGTGGTGACGACGAGTCGCAATTGCCTGAAGAAATTGTCGAGCCAGACAGCCTAGTACGAATAGAATTTGATGACCTGCAGTCGCGCATGAAAAAGTTGACGCGGCGTGAGGGTAACGAATCAGCAGCTGGTTGGGCGAGTGACTCAGAAAAGTTTTACTTTAATGCGCGTCTTGGTACGCGCTTGACTAGCGGCACCACTGCTCCGACTGGTTTCTTTAGCAGCAATATCTATAAGCTCAAAGACGAAAATGTAGATAGCGATAATGTTTACGGCTTGCTGCATCATGATGAAAAAATTTACTGCATAAAGAAAGGTCAGATATATAACGCAGTTGAGGACGGTGACAAGCTTGCGTTTAGCGTGACATTTCGTCAAGATCGTATGGCAGTGCGCGAGGCTGTTGTGCAACAAGCATGGTCTTTGTTAGATCGTACGTTTTACGACCCAGGATTCCATGGTCACGATTGGCGCGCTTCTTTAGAGAAGTGGAAACCAGCAGCAATGTTAGCGTCTACTCGTGAAGACTATGGCGAAATGGTCAACTGGATGCTAGGCGAAATGAATGCCTCGCACATGGGGTACTACTCCTTTGGCAATTCAGCTGCGAAAGATACCGACAACCCGACGATGGGTTTATTGGGTGTGCTGTGGGACGAAAGCTACCAAGGCGCCGGACGCCGTGTCGCCGAAGTGGTCGCCGAAACTCCTGCCGCGCGTAGTGATTCTTTATTGACTGCAGGCGATGTGGTGATGTCAGTCAATGGCATTAATTATCAACCCGTAAATAACTGGGCGCGATTGATGACCGCAACTGCGGGTCAGGAGACTTACCTGACTGTGCAAAATGAAAAGGGTGATTCGCGTCAAGTAACGATTCGCCCAGTCTCTTCGATTAACACTGCGCTTTACCACCGTTATGAAGCAATAGTGCGTGCGCGAGTGGAAGAAGAATCTAGCAACCGTTTGGGTTACATCCATATCGAGTCGATGAGCACTGAACCACTACTAGAGTTTCAGCGCAAATTGTTTGCAGCAGGAGATGGCAAAGATTGTTTGCTGATTGATGTTCGAGAAAATGGTGGCGGTTGGACGACCGATATGGTGCTAACTATGCTTACAACTCGCGATCATGCTTTCACAATTCCTCGCGGTGGCGGAGTGGGCTACCCGCAAGGACGTCGCGTTTTCGCTACCTGGAATAAACCGGTTGTAGTTTTATGTAACGAAAATTCTTACTCTAACGCTGAAATTTTCTCGTGGTCGATTAAAACATTGGATCGCGGCCCAGTAGTTGGTAAGAAAACTTACGGTGCCGTCATCTCAACCGGTGGTGCAACTATGCTCGATGGCAGTTTTGTGAGAATGCCGT
>JAPKEZ010000099.1 GCA_028821845.1 Planctomycetota bacterium
TTCTCAAAACTATCACCGCCGACGGTTGCTACGAGAAAGTGAATGTGTTGGCTGATCCTAAGATGATGGGGCGCGGAACTCTAAGCGCTGGCTTTGATTTAGCCGCCGAATACGTCGAAGAACAATTGCTCGAATATGGATTGGTTCCTCCTACCGAAGATGGGTTCCGGATACCGGTTACTCTAAATTGTTTGGTTGCCGCTGAAGATTGTTTGCTAGCTTTCCCCCCAAACCTCTCAGACTTCAGCGAGTTAGAGGGTGAGGCCGTTAGCGTGATTGATCAATTTGCTCCTGTTGTCGGCAGTTACGAGGCGTCCGTCTCTGCGCCGGCTGTGTTTGTTGGCTATGCAGTTGATTCGCGTAATGATGGGTGGCGGGACCTGCCACCGTCAAGAGTAAAGGGTAAAATAGTTTTCGCTTTTTCTCGCGAGCCGCATCCCGATTCTGCAAAAAACAAAAAGTTTGACGGCGCAGATGCTACTAGACATTCGCAATTGGCAACGAAGGCGCGCGCTGTCGCTAAAGCGGGCGGAGTGGGCTTGGTTATTGTGCCTGACCCATTGTTGGTACATGATTCTGGCTTAGTGTTGCCAAACACAACGCCCAGAGTGAATCCATCTGGCACAGAGGCTATTAAGTTTTATCAGCGTTCTAATTTCCCCAAAATACCCGTAATGACGGCGTCGCGGAATTTCGCTTCAGCGGTGTTTGAGACTGACATCGACAAGTACTTCGCTAAGATAGAAAAAAAGCGCCGACCTTCATTGTTGCAAACAGATAAAAAACAGCTGTTAGTGATGAACGTTTCTTTCGAGAACAAAGATGTTGAGACTTATAATCTAGCAGCTTTTATTAAAGGTGATGGCAGCAGCGATGAGATTCTTGTTCTAGGAGCGCACCTCGATCATGTAGGACTTGATCCGAACGCCGATCTTATGACTATGACTTTGCGCCCTGGCGCTGACGACAATGCTTCCGGATCGGCTGCATTACTCGAAGTGGCTCAAGCTTTGGCACCGCATAAGCCCAAGCACGATATCCTTTTCCTGTGGTTCACTGGAGAAGAATTAGGATTGCTTGGCTCGCGCAAATACTGTGAGAATCCTCTCGTGCCGCATGAGCAAACCATTGCAATGTTTAACATGGATATGGTGGGCAGAGGTGACACTAAGAAAATTAATATCGGTGGTTTATGGTCGCGGCCGCGATGGGCAGATTTTGTCGATGCGCAACACAAGCGTATTAGAAGTAAGCTGAAAATGGACAACGAGCAGGGTCGTGATTTATACGCGCGCTCTGACCAATATAGTTTTCATACGCAAGATGTCGTCAGCTTGTTTTTCTTTGAAGCCGATCTTGAAACCAATAAGTCGTACCATCAGCCAAGCGATGTTGGCGAGTCTATAGATGGCAAGAAAATGTCGCTTATCGCTCAGTTGTTTACCGCATGTACTTGGTCCATTGCCTATGAAGGGCAGCGTCCTTAGATTAGCATTTGATGATTAGTACTGCTATTGTCTGTGCATTTAGTTTTGCAATTTCGTCGCAGCAGAGCTTAGAATCTCTGATCTCCAAGGTTGATAATGAGCGTGCTATCACAGTCTCTGTAATGGTTGAAAAACTGGATGGCGAAGTGCTATTTGAGTATGCAGCAGAGCGCAGTATGGTACTAGCCTCAAATACGAAGATGTTCACTACGGCCGCAGCGATCATTGAGCTAGGTGAAGATTACCACTGGAACACAAAAGTTTACACTCATGATAATGATGTGGCGATTGTTGGCGGCGGTGACCCGTCTATTGGAAAATTCGATGACAAAGACTTGGCACAGTTGTTTGTAACAGACTTGTTGCAGTCTTTGCGCAGTGCAGGAGTGGTTAAGATTAAAAACTTATACATTGATGGTAGCCTGTTCAGCGAGCAGCGACATGTTTTATGGCCAATAGAGCACGTCGAAGATTATTTTTGTGCGCCACCAGTGGCTATAAGTGTAAACAGTAGTTGCATTGATGTTAGCTACAATGGTCACAGCCCAGTCTTTTACCCCTCTGTTAAATCGTCAATAGCGGTAGAGGTTTACGACAAACCAGCTGATTATTTGTCAGCATGGTTTACTGATAATGGTGCGAAGATTTGGGTTAGATTGCCGGCCGAGGCTGACTCGGCTGTGGTGCGCTACGCAGTGCCTGACGGAATTCAGTTTTTTGGTTGGTGGATGCAGGATGAATTACGCGCTGCCGGGATTGCCGTTGAACAATTGGTTTTGCAGGAGAAACCTCAATGGGTAGAGCAGGATTTGTTGCTAGATTATTCTTCTGCCTACTCATTAGGTGAAATGATTCTAGAGATTAATAAAGAGTCAAACAACTTCGTGGCTGAGATGGTGCTTAAGACATTGGGAGTTCACCAATCTCAAGTAGGTAGCTACAAAGGTGGAGTTGCTGCAGTGCAAACTATTCTCGGCGCGCACATAGACGGTATTGAGGGCTTCACGCAGCTTGATGGCTCAGGAATGGCGCGTTCATCACGCGAGAATAACGCTGCAAGCCCAGCATTGGTCTGTGAGTTGTTACGCGAAATGTGTTTCTTGCCGCAGGGCGAGGTATGGTTCGATTCCCTGCCAATTGGCGGCGTTGATGGCACCATCAGTGCTCGGTTTAAAGACGCAGTGTTTCAGCCACAGCGTATTCACGCCAAGACAGGTTTCATCTACAGCAAGCAATCGGAAGACGGTCGCGGCGCAAGCTCGCTTTCAGGGTATTTATTGTTGCCCGATGATGAGATTGCCGTGTTTTCTTTCGTGGTGAACTTCTACCGTAAAGTGAACGCTAATTCGAATAACCGCCGCTTTAAAAGTTTGCAGCAGCAATTTTTAAAACAATTAATACAAGAGTACAGTGATGAGCGATCTCGATAAAGTTTGTGCTATAGCAAAAGAGGCGGGTGACATCCTTCTTGGATATGCCGGTCAGCTGGACGAATCCCAGGTAACAAGTAAAAGTTCGTCACGTGACTTAGTGACTGCGGCCGATTTGGCCGCAGAGAAACACATCATTTCCCGGCTACAAGATGAATTCCCTGGCGCTAGCTTCTGGGCCGAAGAAAGTCATGCTGCAGATGATGGCTCCGTCGTGCAATGGTGCATCGATCCACTTGATGGCACGGTT
The DNA here is from genome assembly GCA_028821845.1 of Planctomycetota bacterium. Taxonomy (GTDB): domain Bacteria; phylum Planctomycetota; class UBA1135; order UBA1135; family UBA1135; genus JAPKEZ01. The sequence goes on from JAPKEZ010000099.1 coordinate 3,168, forward strand.
AACTTTGTGCAGCAATTGCCGATGTATGCCGTGTCGATTGCGCGGTTAGTGAATAAGAAAACCGATTTGGCCGTGGTATACATCCCAGTGCTTGATCAGTGCTTCAGTGCTTCCGAAAGTCAGGTGTCGCAGCTGAACGGCGTTGATATCGCCGTCAGTACTACCGATAAACTGAGCGACGCGGTGCTGGCAACGGGCTTCCCTTATAGACGGCACGTACTTAACGATAATAACCTAGAGAACTTTAACCGCATGTTTCTGAAGCAGCGTGGTATCCGACGAATGGGGGCAGCGGCTATCGATTTAGCATACGTCGCTTGCGCACGCCTTGATGCCTTCTGGGAGTTGCACCTATCGCCGTGGGATGTTGCCGCAGGAGCATATTTGATTGAACGAGCCGGCGGGGTAGCCGACACGATTGTGCCAGGGAACTCATGGCTGAGTTCGCGCAATATTGTGGCTGGTAATGAAAAACTTGTTGAGTTGCTACGCGCAGAATTGCTCGTTGGCCGCGACAATAATTACCCTGACTTAGGCGAATCCGATTGAGTCAGTCGCATATTGAAGTTAGCAAGCTGTGTGTCGCTAATTGGCGTGGCGGAGATGTTTCCATACCGAAAAACCAATGGACTGCTGTTACCGGTCCGTCAGGTTCAGGCAAAACATCTTTGTTGTTTGGTGCTCTCGAGGCTTGGTCAGCGCGCCAGTTTGAGTTGCTCAGCAACCCTGCTGCTGTTGTGAGTAGTTTTAATAATCACGCCATCGCCGCTAGCATTCATGGTTTGACCCCAGTACTTGCTTCAGCTGGCGAGATACCGAGGCAACGGCGCAACACACTATTGATTGACATGCTGCACCTGCATCCGTTGCTGCAGCAATGGTGGAAGCAGCAAGGTCGTTATAGGTGTGCGCAGTGTGACCATTCGTGGCGGCCATTCTCTGTTGCCGAAGTAATTGCAAACCTAGAAAGTCGCGTAAACGATAGCGTAGTAATGGTGTTGTCACACACATCGAGCGAACTCGTTGTCGACGAATTGTTGCTGCAAGGATTGACTCGCTACTATCATGATGGCGAGTTGCAGCGTATAGAAGATGTAGGTAAAACACTGGCAGCGGGGTCTTGGTTACTGCACGACCGTTTTAAAGGCATTGCGGGCAACCATGAGCGTGCGCGTGAAGCGCTAAGCGCTGCTCATGCTAGAAGTTCGCGTATTGCTATCGTGATTGCCGGAGATTTGGTCGAGTACCAAGTCGACAGTTTTTGCAATGGATGCCATGCACCGCATGATGTGGATGATTCTAGTTTGCAGTATATAGATGGCAGTTCATTAAGCGAATTGATGAGTTCGCCATTGTCGAGATGGGGTGAGTTGCTTGACAGTGAAGACCAATGCGCAGCAGCACGTTTGGTGCGTTATGCTTTAGATTGTGGATTACAACATTTGCATGCCGAGCGTTCATTAGGAACTTTGTCATTGGGCGAAGCACGGAGAATTGAATTGCTGTCCTGGATATCGCAAGCCCGTACTGGGCAAACTTTAGTGTTTGACGAACCTGGAATCGGTTTGCACGGCCATGAGCGATTGAAGGTGGCAGCATTGTTCAGAAAGTTAGTGGCCTCTGGTAATACGGTAATCACCGCCGATCCTTGTTACGAATTCCTTGCGGCGGCTGACAGTTGTTTGATAGTCGGACCTGGCTCAGGAAAAGACGGCGGCACTGTTTCCGGCAGTGGGTCTCTGGAACAGCTCGAGATAGAGCCGCCGCACGGTTTCGCGACAGTCGTAGAATTGCCCGGTAAAGAAATAGAGTTTGAAGATTTGCTAGCCCGTCATCTTAATATTCCCAGATTATCGATACCCTTGGGCTGCATAGTTGCTATTTGCGGAATTTCTGGAAGTGGCAAAAGTACCTTGTTCGCTGAAGAACTTTGGCCGCGACTTAAAGAGCTGCAAAAGACTCATCCGTATTTGACAAGGGGCTCGGTGCACTCTTTGCTGCAGCGCTCTTTGTCAACAGCAGCGCGCAGCACCTTGGCGACATTAGCGGGGTGTATGAGTGAGCTGCGCGAATTATTTGCTGCTACTCCCCGCGCCAAACAGCGCGGATTTGGTGCAAGTGATTTCGTAGCTTCTCCTAAGCGCGGCGCGTGCACTAAATGCAAAGGCCTAGCTGTCGATAGCTACTCTGCTGTTTGCTCTGGCTGTAGCGGATTAGCTTTGCGTGACGAGTTGCTGGAGTTTCGATATCGTGGCACCTCGTTAAATGAATGGTTAAGCTTACCTTTGATTGAATTAACCACTTTATTGCCGAGAAAAGGTAAATTGCGCAAGTGCGTCGAGCTACTGATCAAGCTCGGGCTGGGTAGTCGTCGTCTTGGCGAACGCGCCAAAGTTTTCTCTTTCGGTGAGCGCTCACGCATTGCTTTAGCACGTCGCCTTAGCTTGATTAAAGTAGGCTCGCCAAAGCTGTTTTTGATTGATGAAGCATGTCTCGGTCTGCCTGACGATGAGGCCAATAATTTCATGTGTGTGCTAAACGAGTTTTGCGCTGCAGGCCATAGCTTTTGGCTGATTGAGCATCATCATGTTGTATTACGCAACGCCGCACATTTGATTGAAATAGGCCCAGAGGCCGCTGAACGCGGCGGCAAAGTAGTTTACCAGGGACACCCTAGTGGATTGCAGCAATGCTCAACAGCTACAGCACAATGGCTCATCTCTTCAGTGGTACCACAATCGCAAACGGATGATACTGAACTGTTGTCGCCAAGTTTCGAGTTAATGCCAGATGGTATTTCTCGCGCGGGTTACCTAAAGATACGCGCTGAATTGTCAACAGAATTGCGCATGCGGTCAGTGTTAAGTCACAATCAGTTCGCTGATAAATTATCTAATGAATCGGCGCGCCATCCAGTAGCCTGGCCGGTGATGGTGGCGGGCCGCACACCTTTGTTAAAGAGCCTTGGCCTTGACGACTATGTCTCTGAAATGTTGACGCGACATGGCCAGTTATGCTGCAGCGCATGCGGAGGCGCCGGACCATTCTCTTCATTGTCCGATTTTGTCCGTCAATTAGGCACTGACGGAATTTTACGCTTCGCTTGCAAGATACCGCAGTCCATAGAGCAACATCCTCAGCGCGATACATGGTTGGCAGCCGCGGGATACCGAAC
>JAPKEZ010000011.1 GCA_028821845.1 Planctomycetota bacterium
TCAACACAGCCAAGCATGAAGCTCATGGATGGCAACTCGCAATATGGTCTAAACGCGCAACAATGGGACAACGGCAGATCCCATTCTTATACATTGCGCTATGTATTTAATCCAAATGCACAGCGAGTAGAAACGCGCTATATTGGTCCGTCAGAAAATGTGGCCTTTGCTGCGACACCTATTTATTCGGAAGATGGCGAGTGGCAAACCCTCGAGTGGCGGGTCGAGAGATCAAGCTATGTGGTTTTGTTGGCAAAATGGCAACTTAGTGCCAGCGGCGAGCTGAAAGTAGGTTATGTGCGAACTGAGCCTCTAGTTGAAATAAGAAGCTTACCGTTGCGACCTTTTTCGATGATTGCTGATCATCAATGGCGCCCGTTGATTAATGGTAAAGGCGCCGGTATTTGGCGAAACTAGACGTTGTTGGCGGGGTTTTATTTATTAGAATAAGACTTGCATGAAACTACCATCCACTAACCACAAACTTGAGCCGCTCTCGCCGCGAGAAAAAATAGCACATTTGTTTTCTCGCTTGGCATTTGGGCCGCGCCCGGGTGACGTTGAGAGGGTCCTAAAAAGTGGCATCTCTGCTTGGCTCGATGAACAGCTGCAGGTCAAGGCTTCCACTAACCCTGATTTGCGTGAGCGCTTATCAGAGTTTGAAACAATCGACTTAAGTGTTGCCGATTGCTCTGAATTTATTGCGCAAAACAGGGCAGACCGGGGTGCGACTGAGGAAGAAAAGAAAGCGGCGAAGCGTTTGAAACGACTACCAATGGGCGAATTAATGCAAGCAGTTGCGTTACGCGCGGTATTGTCCGAGAGGCAAGCAAGCGAAGTAATGGTAGATTTTTGGCGCAATCACTTCAATGTCAGCTTCACTAAAGGAGATCGGATTTACTCGCAAATTAACGATTATGAACGCGAGGTGATTCGCGGTAACGTATGGCGTGATTTCCCGACGATGCTCAGAGATTCGGCAACGCACCCAGCGATGTTGAATTACTTAGATAATCATTTGTCGCGGTCTCCCCCTTCGAAGCAAGAGCTTAAGGAAATTGAGCGACGAGCTAAGCGTAAAACTGGGTCGGAGACGCAGGCTGCTGAGGCTGTTACTTTGGCGACCCAGCGTGGCTTGAATGAAAACTATGCGCGCGAATTGCTTGAGTTACATACCCTGGGTGTTGATAATTATTATTCGCAAGATGATGTTGTCGCTGTTGCCAAGGTATTAACAGGATGGACTTTTGATGGCGGACGTAAAGGTAGCCACGAATATAAATTTGATAACAGCATGCACGTTGAAGGAGATTTTAGAGTTCTTGGCAAGCGAATTCGTGAGGACGAAACCGGTGATAATGGCCAAGGTCGACAGTTGCTAGATATTCTTGGCAAGCACAAGGGAACTTCAGAATTCATCGCAATGAAAATGGTGCGCTATTTGGTTTCGGACGTTCCTGCTGAGAAGCTGGTGAAAGATGTTGCCAACGTTTATCGTAAAACCGATGGCGATTTTGTCGCTATGGTTCGCGAGATTGTCGGTAGCGACGAATTCTATTCGCGCGCAAATTACCGCAATAAGTTCAAGACACCTTACGAATTTATTGTCAGTGCTTTACGTATTACTTCCGCCGAAATAACTTCGCTGCGTGGCCTTGAGAATTATCTCAAAGATATGGGGCAGCCAATTTACCACTGTGACGACCCAACTGGCTATTACGATGTCGCTGAAGCTTGGCTAGATCCTGGGGTTATGGCACTGCGCTGGCAATTTGCGCGTGATTTGGTTGGCGGTAAAATTAGAGGAGTGAAGGTGGGCGATGCCTTCTATCAGCAAGTGCCAACAGACGCGTCGCCACGATTATGGCAGCATCATTTAACTAATATGGTACTTCCTGGCGGGGCGGGCCAACGCACACGGGCGGCACTTACTACCATTACCACCGAGTATCTGGAGAAGAGCAGGACACCAGATTTTTATAAAGCCGCACCAAACCTGGCAGGCCTATTACTCGGTTCTCCAGAATTTCAACAGCAGTAACACTATGACTGATAACAAAAAATTTACAACCTCGCGCCGTCGTTTCTTGCAAGGTCTTGGCGCGGCATCTGTGGTTAGCCAAGTTCCAGCCTTTGGGAGTACCTTGCCGCTAAGCGAAACCGCACCGACGGTGATTCGCGCTAATGGCCAAAAGTCAATCGTATGTATTTTCTTGCGTGGCGCGGCCGATGGCCTGAATATGATTGTGCCTTACGGCGATTCGTCATACGAGGGGCATCGGCCAACCATGGCGATGGATTTAGATGATGGTTTAATCAAGCTAGATTCTACTTTCGCGCTGCATCCTGCTTTGGCGCCGCTCGAACCCCTTTATAGGAATAAGCGCTTTGCACCTATTATATGCGCTGGCTCAACGCACAGAACGCGTTCTCATTTTGACGCACAAGATTGGATGGAATTTGCTGCTCCAGGCAACCGGACTATGCGAGAAGGTTGGCTTAACCGCTACTTGACGTCTACCAAAACAGAGTCTTCAGCAACTTTTAGAGCGATGGCGATTCAAGAATTGCTGCCACGTTCGCTGCGCGGGGCCTTCCCTGTTTTAGCAGTTCCAAGTAATGCCACCAATAAAAAGAGTAACGATAACCTGGATATCTTCGAACGCTTTTATGGTGACTCTGGCGGCATGCTTGAAGGGGGAGAAATGGTAAACCGCGATCGTGAAAATGACGAGGCAGGTGTTGTTGAATCGGGGCGTATGACTATTGAAACTTTGCGCCGCTTCCAAGAAATTGTTGGCAAGGCGCCTAAGAGACGCGATCGCAATGAAACAGTTTCTGGCTCTGCTTATTCTTCATCGCGTTTCTCTCGAGGCTTAGAGCAAATTGCTAAAGTGTTGAAGGCCGGCGAAGGACTTGAGGTCGCCGGTATAGATTACGGCGGCTGGGATGATCACACTGGCGAAGGTGGGGTTGAAGGTAAGATGGCGACACGCATGTCAGATTTTGCACAAAGCCTATCTGCCTTCTGCTCCGATCTCGGGCAAGATCTTGATAACACTACGATTATGGTAATGACAGAATTCGGACGGACTGTTCGCGAGAACGGTAACACTGGCACCGACCATGGCCATGGTTCGACGATGTTTGTAATTGGCGGCGAGGTAAATGGTGGAAAGATACATGGCGATTGGACAGGCCTTGCCAAGAAAGATTTATACCAAGGACGTGACTTGGCGGTGACTACTGATTTCCGCAATGTTTACCACAGCGTGCTGAAGAATCACTTTGGCTTTAAATCCCCGCAAGAGTTTTTCCCTGACTTTCGCCCAAGCGAGATTAAATCGCTGTATTAAATTACCCGAAAACTTTTTCTTGGTTCACTACTTTACATTCAGCCGACGCACCTTCTAGGGTTGCGCGTAGGCTGGTGCCAGTTGGTGCCGCGCTGCGCTTGATGTAGGCAAAAGCAATTGGCTTGCCGAGTTGCGGCGAGTAAATCCAGCTGCTGACCTTGCCAACTTCTTTGTCTTGCGCGTCGAACAAAGAAGCACCCTGCATGAATTCCGGTTCGCCGCCAAAATGAAGTTGGCAAAGTTGGCGCGGAGCTTGGCCATAAGTGTTGATTCGTGCAACAACTTCTTGGCCGGCGTAACAGCCTTTGGTAATAGATGCTCGTCGCCATTCGTTACAGCCGGGCAAGGTGTAGTTACTGTCAAAGTCGCTGCCCCAAAGGGGGAATCCTCCTTCAATGCGCATAATGTCTTGCGCGACCCATCCGCCTAATTGATGGCCATCGTCTACAAGTTGTTGCATGATGCTATTAGCTGCACTTGGCTTGACGATTATTTCGTGGCACTTTCCTCCTGCATCTGCGCGGCTGATTAGAAGACCGTCATGGTTTACTGCAGGCAGCTCTCCGAATATTTTAATGCGTGCGACATCAGCCTTCTCGAAGGTAATGTCTTCGCCGAAATGCAGCATATTTATCTTTTGCAAAAATGCTTCGCAGCATGTAACCGGAAGGTCGATACCGACATGCCAGCGATTGCCGGTGTCGGAAAAGCGATATAAAACTAGTTCGGCAATCCAGTGGCCTTTGCCATCGAGCATTGCCGACAACTGATGCTCGCCAACCTTGAGCTTGTTGAGGTCACTCGATAAAGTTCGCTGAAAAAAGTCGTAAACATCGGCGCCATGCACTTCTATCCAGGCGCGATGCCCTCCATCACAAACTAAGGTTTTTTCGCGGGCCGCCTGGTACTCAAGGCCAGCCTCGCCACAGCGCAAAGGAATTTGCATGCCGTAAATATCTATGAATCCGGCGTTGTGTTGTGCGAAAAAATCGCTGAGTGGGGTTTTATTAAGCGTCACTGGTAATTATCGGGAAAATTAATTTATCACTAAGCTTAGCTGCAAAGAGCATATTTCTTTTAACAAGCGTCCTATATCCTGTTTTTCGCCTAATGCGCCGTTCCAGAGATGGTCGCAATTACGAGCAACTATTTCATCTAGAGATATTCCTAATTTGGGCGGGCGGATGTCATCCATGCTTAGAGAATAGCATGAATATAGTCGCGATAAAGCTTGAACCCTAGGCGTCTTAAGTCCGTTAAACTCTCTGAGAATGATTACCGCAGCCCTTCTTCTTTTCGCCGCCCAGCAGACTCCGTCTGCCAGCGAGATGTTGTCTATGCCCTGGGAGGGTAACGAGCGATTTGTTTATGGCCAGGTTTTAGATGCAGCGGTCGATTCAGATGTGCGCGCGGCTTTAGCAGAGTATGCGATCGTATTTGATGGACACCTAGCTATAGATGCTTTTCGCGAGCTGATAGATGTCGAAACTACTCCAAGTTTGCTGCATTCGTTGTTGAGCGAATGGCAGTGCTGTGTGCAACTAGACGATCGCACGTTGCTGCTAGCTCTCGCCGAACAAGCGCAGCCACGCACTGCTTTTTTAGCTTTGCGTAATTTGGTTTCTTTGTGTGAAACTGCTGGAGACTATATTCCTTTGGTAGATTTAGCGGCGCAACGTGATGTCGAGTTAGCGCAGCGCTTGTTAACTTATTTGCCGCGCTTAGACGACGACGGAAGATTTCGCGACTACCTAAGTGCGCAATTGTCGTCTAGCAATGATTCGTATCGCGTGTCAACGCTGAACAAAGCTGCTGAGTATCACACGCCGCAATCGTTTTTGAAGATGTACCAACAACGAGTGAGCTCAACCGATCTACGCCAACAGGCCGAGTGGATGCCAGTTATCGCGCGGCAGACCGATGCTAAGTGCAAGGCTTTGGCCGCAGGTTGGTTTTTGAACACTCAAAATATAGATTTCACTGTGCCGATAGTCGCTGTCTCGCGCGCCTTGGCAAATTCGGATTGCCTCGATGGCGATGAAGATTTTTATATGCAGCACCCACTGCTGACCAATCAACAGGCCTCTACCTTTCTGATTAGTCGCATTGCGAAATCTGTTGAGGCAGAAATTTTTGCGGCTGAACATTTTGATGAATTCCCATCGATTTGGCAGAAGTTATTTTTAGAAGCATTTGGATCGAATTCTAGTTTGGGCACCTTGCGAATGGCTAATACGGTGGCGCTATCAATCCGTTACAAAGACGATGTGCGCGCCGCCGCTATTCGTTTGCTCCGGCGCCAGTTTGGCGAGCCTACTGTCGTTACCACTTTGCTTTCGTTGTTTAATGAAGACTGGGGCAGTTATGAGGTTGCCGAGGCGCTGATCGAATTCGCTATTGAAAGCCACGCCGCTTCGCCGAGCGAGTTGTTGGCAAGCATCGACAAGCAGTCGTATTTGCATGACATGAGAGAAGAGTTGCGGCAAGTTGTTTACAAAAACTGTGCGACCCAACATAGTGACGAGCATCGCAATTTTATTGTGCAGTCATGGGCGGCAGAGGTCGTCAGCATGCAGGGGTTAGCATTGACCGAGTTAACTTCTTTGGCTGCGGTTGTGCGCGAGAATGGCAACTTCAGCCAAGCGCTAGATTCCTTGGTTGCACATACTGCCGTTAATCCTGGACAGGCTCTTGCGGCGGTACGAGACATGAAGGTAAACAGTAACGGCGCCGTGCTGTTGGTTTATACAGCAGCACTAATGCGTCATGAAAACACACAATTAGCTCAGCAATTACTCACCAAGGCACTGAATGTTTTTGGCGCCGGCCACAGTGTTTGGAAGACACGAGCCTGGTGTCTGGGTGCCCAACTGACCGATCGTGATGAATTTGCTTTGCACTCAATAGAGCAGTTGTTGTTGAATTTAGACTATGTAGATGACTACCAATTTGCTGTGCGCGAAGGTTTTGCTCCTCAAGGCGCTGGCTGGCATGACTTAGAGGCAGGCATTCGCCACCGTCAAATTTTCTTGAACGCCATCGTTAAGCAGCAGCCAATGTTGTGCACTAAGCTTTGTGTCGGTCAAGTAGAAGCCGAATTGCTACTGCAGGCCGCGCAAATGTTTAGTTCTCTACAATATGCTCATCGGCAAGATGTTTTGCTATTAGCGGTAGCTATAGCACAACACGCCGTGGACCTTTCCCCTTACTCCGTTGCGGCTCATCAGCAATTAGTTAACTGCAATTATGCAGCGCAAGTTGACGCAGAGATAAGTAAAATTGCAGCATCGCGTTTGCGTAGACTGCAAACCAACCCATAAAAAATGAAATACCTACTTACCACTTTGTTCTTGGCAGTGACCGCGCTGGTGGCGCCATCCGCAGCGCAGAGCCAGCAAGAATTGATAGATGCTTTTGCCGAACAAGGAGTTCATGTCGATATTGAAAAATCTCAAATAACAATCGCGTCGTTTCTCTGCCAACTTCGCGAGCCTCTCGAATATTTGTTGGTGTTGCAGCCGCAAGGGAAAGATCATGAATCGTTACTCTACATAGAAAAATTAAATGCTGAAGCCTTAAACGCAGCGATGTTGATGGTCGGAGCCGAAAAGGGCGCGAACGGCAAAATGATTCCAGTCAATCCTGCTCCTACCGAGGAAGAAGTTCAGGAGGGCACTCCGACTCATGTTTATCAACCTCCCTCGGGCAACGGCTTTATAATTTATGCTGAGTGGGAAATCACCGACGATAATGGCAATTCCGAGCACTACAAATATCGCGTCGAAGATTTGGTGCTGAATGTGCAAGAAGAGCGCACTTACCAGCGCGGTGAATGGGTTTACTTGGGTTCGCGCTTTATTCGACCCCATAAAGATGCCAAAGAGTTTTTTGCGGCACAAGGCGTGGGTAATTTGGTGTCGCTAGTTAATTTTGAACCAGCAAACCATTTACTTGGCGGTGCAGATCCACGCGGATCTAATCAGTCGATTTGGTACCCAAACATTTTCATGCTGCCACCGATTGATCATCCAGTAGCATTGACTTTCGAGTTAGTTCGTCGCCCCAAGCCCCAGTGAACTCTTTAGCAAAATCGCTGCTGATTAAATTTAGAATTCAGCGCAGTGCCTTAGCTCTTCAGTCGGCGGCGTGCATGACGATTGTTTGTTATTGGGCTGCATTAGTAGATGGAGTGAATGCTCTAAGAACAGCGACATTTGTTTTTGCTGTTGCGTTTGTCATGGCATGGCGAGTGGCGCGACCATTCGGCGACGTGGCTGCTGGTATAGACAAAGCCAGTGATCCGCAAGCAATTGCGCGTACTTGTCTGAGCGGTTCAGTACCGGAGGATATTAAAACTGCGCTGTCCAATGGTGCAGATGTGAAAATAAAATTCCAGCCGGTGCGTCAATTGACGGGCATGGTTCTGCTGTCTGCCGTGTTTGCACTGCTGTTGCAATGGCAATCTTATTCTCCGCAGCGACTAAACGTTTCGCAGCGCGCCTTGCTAGATTCAGATTTGTCAAAGATTGGTGTTGATGGTGGACCACAGAGGGAGGAGCTAAGTTATTCAAATGCCCAAAAGCAGCAGACAAATGGAAAAAGAGCTAAACAATTAGCCACCGATGCGCGACAATACGGTAACTTAAATGTGCAGGTGCCATCTGTAAATACCATTGTTGGTAGTGTTGGCTACGGCGATGAACTTTTCGTTCTGCAACGTTACCAAGAATTGTTAAAAAAATAATGAGTCCTGACGTAAATCGAACTGGCCTGTTTTTAGTGGGTGTGCGTGGTGCGATAGGTACTACGGTCCTGCATGGCATCGAGGCCATTCGCGGCGGTATGCCTAAAATAGGTTTGGTAACCGAAATCGATGGCCTTAAAAATTGTGATTGGGCCGATGTCGAATCGTTCGCCGTAACCGGCTGGGACGTTTGCGGTAACGCTCACGACTCCGCAGAAAATTTAGTGCGCACTAATGTGCTGCCCCGCGACATTGTTGACATGTCTGGTGAGGTGCGTGACCGACTCGAGATGTCGATTGCTGCGGGCATTCCCGAGCCCGAAGATGAAGGCGGCGTTGATAACAAGTCAGCGGATTTGCTGGAGCTCCCTTTGGCCGATGTCTTAGCTAAATTGCGCGAGGATATTTGCAATTGGAAAACTACTGAACGCTTGCGCCGAGGCGCGGTGATTTATTTGGCTTCCGCCGAGAGAGCGCGCGACATGCTCCCCGATGGTTGGTATGACTCAGATGCAGACCCGCTTGAATTATTGAAAGACGCGCCACGCGATTTGTCGCGGTCAATCTTGTATGCACTAGCGGCAATTTGCGAGGGCGTACCGTTTATTAATTTCACCCCAGCGCCAGGCGGTGACTTGCCAGCAGTAGCAGGCTTTGCGCGCCGCAAAGGAATACCACTTTTGGGTAACGATGGTAAAACCGGTGAAACTCTGCTCAAAACAGCACTTGCTCCAATGTTCCGTGACCGCAACTTGAATGTCATGGCCTGGGAGGGATACAACATGCTGGGCAATAAAGATGGCGCAGCACTTGAAGATCCGCAGCGCGCCAAAGCTAAATTGAGGAATAAAGATGTAGTGCTGCCAAGCATTTTACCGAACAATTCAATGATGCACAGTGGCGTAAGTATCAACTTCGTGCCAAGCTTGCACGACTGGAAGACCGCAATGGATTACATTCACTTCGAGGGCTTTCTTGGTGCGCAAATGTCGTTGCAGTTTACTTGGCATGGTTCCGACTCTGCACTTGCGGCGCCTTTGGTATTAGACTTAGTGCGCATCGCATTACGCGCTCAAGACCGCAATGAAGGTGGCCCAGTGCATGCCGCCGCCGCATTCTTTAAGAGCCCGCTAGAAATGGAAGAACACGATTTCCATCGTCAGATGACGATCTTCCGTGATTGGGCAAATCGCGACTAATGAATATTAGTGAGTTAGATTTCGATCTGCCCGAAGAATTAATTGCGCGCTATCCAGCAGACGAACGGTGTTTGTCCCGTTTATTAGTGGTGCATGCTGGTGATGGACGGTGGCAACACCAGAATTTCAGTGACTTCCCACAGCATTTTGAAGCGGGTGATTTACTGGTGCTTAACGACACTAAAGTTATACCAGCCTTGTTGCAAATGCACAAAGAGAGCGGTGGCAGAATAGAAATGTTGTTTTTGCGCGCCGAAGGCCAGGTAGCACGTTGCATGTTATCTGGCTCGCGCATTCGCGTTGGGCTAGAATTATTCAGTGCCGATAATCAGGGGAAAGTGCTGTTAAAAGAAAAGTTGCCGCGTGGCGAATGGCTAGTTGAGCTAGAGTTCGGCGAATGGATATCGTTTTTAAACCAACATGGATGCCCGCCACTTCCTCCTTATATTCGGCGCATGCGCGGTTTAGATAACGACGACGAAATCCAGCAATCTGATTTCGAACGCTATCAGACTATCTGGGCGAAAAATAATGGATCGGTGGCAGCACCGACCGCTAGTTTGCACTTTGACGATGAAATGATGAGTCAATTGTCCACAGCCGGAGTCAACGTTGGCTACTTAAGTTTGCATGTAGGCCAAGGTACTTTCTTGCCGATTAGTTGCGACACTGTTGAGGAGCATCCCATTCATAGTGAACGATTCGTTATCGGCGATGATCTCACTCAGGCAATTGAAACAACCCGCATATCTGGCGGGAAAATAGTTGCAGGCGGCACAACAGTCTGCCGTGCGCTTGAAGCGTGGGCTGTCGGACATCAAGGAGAAACCGATTTAATGATCTTGCCGGGGCACCCATTTAATGTGGTCGATGCCTTGCTGACCAACTTTCATACTCCGCGCTCAACATTACTTGCTTTAGTCGCCGCTATGGCAGAGCGGCAGGGAGCAGACGCCGGCATCGATTTTGTAAAGAAAGTTTACGCCGCTGCTATCGACAACGACTATAGATTTTATAGTTACGGTGATGCGTCACTTTGGCTACCGCCTAAGTCTTAGTTTGAAAACTATCCTAAGATAGTTTTTTACGCAATATTTTGCGGCAAAAGTTGGCTGCGAGCAAATTGAAAGCTACCAGTCCACCCAGGAAGTGCCAGGTGTTTAGCTCGCCAAGTAAGCTGCTATCGTAGATGACTGTTAGCATTGTCCAGTCGGCGCTGTTGTAGATGAGGCGCAGTGGTTCGATAGCCATAGTAACCGGGTTGAACAGCACCGCGTTGCTTAGCCATACGGGCAGCTGATCAAGAGAGTTGAAGGCGCTCGATAAGAAAATCATCGGCAGAGTGATAATCATAATTACAGCTAGCATCTCAAAGTGTCTCTTAAACATAAATGCCAGGCCGAGGCTTAGTGAGGTGAATCCGAGAATAACTAGCGACAATACTAGCAACCCGAGCATCACGCCCGATAGCCCGCCAGCAAAACTGACGCCGAGTATTGATGTGGCGCCGACGATTACGAAACATTGCAGTAATGTCATTACAGCGATATGAATCGCACTAGCTAGCACAATGCTAAAGCGATCGTCTAAAGGAGCAGAGCGAATGCGATCTAGAAATCCGAGTTCTCGGTCGAACAATATCGGTACGCCAGCATTCAGTGAAGCGTTAAAAGCTGTAAACAACAAAGCGCCCGGAGTTACAAACGAGAGGTAATCCCCTTCGAGGATTTCCCCCATTGATTCTTTAAAAACAATCACGAACAAGGTCATCCAGATGATTGGTTGCATCAAACCGCTAATAACAACGATAGGTCGGCGCTTGCTGTGAAGGAACCAGCGCCAAGTTTGAACACGCGTTTCTTGCCAAAAATTAGAGCTCATTGTTTACCTCACAAGTTGAAGCTAAATAAGCATCAGCCAAAGTTGGGCGGCGCATGGCTAGTCCGTGCATCTTCAATCCCTTAGTCGCAGCAAGTTGCGTTAAATAGTCACCCCAATCGCCGCCACTATCTGGTTTAGTATTCGCCGGCAATGCCATGGCGTATTCAGCAAACTGTGGATTTTCTGGCATTACTTTCCCAGGGACCGTGCTAAACAAATCTGCCAGCTGTTCGCGATCACCTTCGCGTGGATGCGGACTGAGTGAAACTCCGATAATCCATTCACCTAAATCGTCGCATAGTTCTTGCGGAGGAGCGAAGCCACATAAATTGCCCTTGGCCATCAACACCGCTTTGTCTGCCAGCACCTCGGCCTCTTCGAAGTCGTGAGTCGCCAGCAAAATAGCCGTGCCTTCACGCTTCAGCTCTAAGAGCAGCTTCCAGAGTTCGCGTCGCGATTCGTAGTCGAGGCCTGATGAAGGTTCGTCAAGGATTAAGAGCTTTGGATTGTGCATCAACGAGGCCGCTAAATCTAAGCGACGCTTCATGCCGCCAGAATAAGTTTCAATGGCACGATGCGCAGCATCTGTCAGCTTAAATCGTTCAAGTAGTTCGTCAACACGCGCCATGATGTCGCCTTTATTAAGATGAACTAAGCCCGCTTGAAAGCGCATAAACTCGTGGCCGGTTAAAACTTTGTCGAGCGCTGAGTCTTGCCCAGCGTACCCGAATTGTTCGCGCGACTTGCTAGGGTTTTTACGGACGTCAAACTCGCCAATAGTAATGGCGCCTTCATCAAGAGTTTCTAAAGTACTGATGCTGCGAATGAGCGTGGATTTACCCGCACCATTCGGCCCGAGCAAAGTAACTATTTGCGAAGCTTCAATGCTAAACGAAACGTTGTTTAACGCTAAAATTTCGGAGTAAGCTTTACGCGCGTTTTTTATGTCAAGGACAGGTGCCATTAGTAACGATAATCTAGGACAAGAAGAGAGAACAGCAGCGGCAAGTAAACAATTGAGGTATACAAAACGATGCGTGCTGTTTTTGTTTCGCGGTTACGCCGAAACATTAAAGCGGTCGCCAGGTAAATTAGTGACAGACTTAGTGAACCATAGAAGTATAGCTCTTCGGTGAACTCAAACATGCTTGGGGCCATACTCATCGGCACTAATGCTAGCGCGTAATGAATGGATTGCCGACCGGCGATAACGCCAGTCTTGTCAACACCCGGCAGCATACGCAAGCCACCGTATTCGTAATCGTCGCGATACAGCCAGGCGATAGCAAAGAAGTGCGGCAGCTGCCACAGAAACAATATCAGAAACAAAATGCCCGCCAAAATGTCGAGGCCGTTGCCTGCAGCAGCATAACCAATTAAAAGCGGGATGGCGCCTGGTATGGCTCCGACTAATGTGTTCAGCGGGGTAATACGTTTTAGTGGGGTGTAAATAAAATCGTAAAGCAGGATCATGATTATTGCTAACCATGCGCTTAACGGATTTAAGAAAAAGGCTAACCATGTGCAACCGACGATAGTGAGCACCCACGCAACGATGACGGCATCTTTCTTGCTGACGCGGCCTGTCGGTAACGGGCGATTGCAAGTTCGCGGCATGCGCTTGTCGATATCGATTTCAATAATCTGATTGATGATGGCGGCCGCGGTGCTGGTCATGACCAAGCCGAGCACTAAGTGAAGCGCCATCATCCATTGCCATTCACCGTGATTAGCCACCCACATGCAAATTAATGCCGCAATAGTTGTTAGCAGCTGGATGCGCATTTTTCCGAGCTCTACCCAGTCCTTAGGGGTTCCGCTAAGCATTGGACTTTGGGATTAAACGTGTGCGAACTTCGTACCACACTGCCGTAGTCTTGGCTAAAACTAAGACTCCACATAAGAGGTGACCTGTTGCGATGCATGCCTGAACAATAAAGCGCGTATCTTCGTTTGGCAGATAAGTGGTTAATGGCCCGAGTAAGAAAGCCCATGCTGCAACGCCTAAGGCTAGCTGGGTGCCGAGCAAGTGCGCAAGACCGCGCGCGTGTTTGCGCAGCGGCGGATGCTCGGTCAATGCAGTGCTGATCAAGTAGATGACATACAGCACTACAAGCGATGTCGTGATGGCCAAAGTTAAGTGCCCGTCAAAGGCACCTTGCTTATGCCGCAAGCTGGCTGCACTGAATAAATTAGCGAACAGTAAAACCATCGCAAGGTTTGTCCATCGTTTGAGTCGAGCGATTTTATGCTGGGCGACTGCGGCAAAGCTTTCTGACCATGAGCTTGAGGTCTTCATGCATAACACCACCAACAAAGCCACCACCAATTGCGCCCCCAGAGCATGCAAGATGGCAATTAGATAATCATTTTCTAAAACTCGGCTCGCGCCTAGTAATCCTTGACCAATAACAATTATCAAGGACCAAGTGGCTAACCTACGCAAATCGCTACTAACAAGCGAACGTTTAACCCATGTGTATCCAGCTAAGATTAAAATAATTAAACCCGTCAAACTGGCGGCTTGCCGGTGCGTATGCTCAACGACGGAACCTGCGCCAAAAGACTCAGCGAGTTCGTCGTAGAAAAAGCTGAATAAGGAACCACTATTAATATTCGGCCAAGTGGGATAGGCCATGCCGACTTCGGCGCTAGTGATGGTGCCACCAATGCCGCAAGTCAAAGCGATTGTTACAAACAACGCCGCAACGCTTAATCGCCGCAACACCATTAAGGGATTACTCATTGCCCTCCGTTAACTTAGCCCAGGCTGCGCCACGTTCGACAATGTACAAAGCGTAGTCACGCACATCAGCAAATTCGTCGTCACTCAGGCCAGCAAAAGAGCTCATTGACGTGGATGGAATGCCGTAGCGCAAAACTGTTTCTACGTCGCGCACCGTCCCGGTAAATAAATCTTTAGGCGGCGGCTTTAGCAATGCCGCAGTCGGCGTATTAGCGCGTCCGCTTGAGCCATGGCAGTGCAAGCAATTAACCGCATATACTTGGCGCCCACCACTTAAGTTGGCGTTGGCTAACGGTGAAGCGGGAGGAACTTTTGGAGATGTGAAGTATCCGTAGTCGGCGATTAGTTTTTGATGCTGGATTGACTCCGCCTCTGAAGCAGCAACAAATATTGGCTCGCTATCTGGTGAAGTGAACTGCCCTTGAACGCTGCGCCATAACGCAAAGCAGGCCAAGGCGATGGCCGCATAGTAAAACAAATGTTCTCGGTTAGCCATGCTAACTGCTTAAGGCAATAGTTGCGGAGTCGGTGAGAACGTAAAGAATAAAATAAATGCTTACGCCAGTGATTGAAACGTACATCCACATTGGGAATAGCCTCTTCGCCCATCGGCGGTGAAACTCACGAGAATCTTTGAGTCCGGCGCGAATGACAATAATGGCCAATACCGGAACTATAGTCGCTAAGATAGTGTGACTGCCAAGTAAAATTAAGTAGGGAGTTCTGGCCCATGCTGGACCGGCGTAAGAAACTAAAATCTCAAAGGAAATATGGTAGTAAAGATAACTGCACAGGAAAACCACTGAACACAAAAATGCTGAAACCATCATTTTTTTGTGGGCAGCTTCGTTGCCACGGCGAATAAAAACTATACCAATTACTAGCAGTACAGCTGCCAATGCATTAAGGCAGGCGTTCACTAATGGGTATAAGGTTGGGTCTTGTGGCATCTTTGTATAGAATAACTGCATCGGTTAGAATAAGCTTGTAATAATCGTATGACACAAATACTTTTCATCGCGGTCGCCGGTGCTCTCGGCACTTTGTTGCGCTACGCAATAACTCACGCCACTCGTTCAATAAATGTGGCGGGTTTCGCGTGGGGTACGTTATTAGCCAACGCGCTCGGATGCCTTCTGATCGGCGTGGTGTTGGGTATCGGCAAAGAGCGCGATATTTTTAGCCCGAGCCTTATGCGCGCGATAACGGTTGGTTTTTTAGGGGCGTTAACCACCTTTTCTACTTTCACTGCTGATACCGTTAATTTGTATAGCGCTAATCAGGTGATGGCAGCCATGGGCTATGCTGTCGCTAATTTAGTAGCCGGATTTACTCTCTTTTATATCGGCGGCCTTGTCGCCCGCGCAATTTAGCTGCGCAGCGGTTTATGGCCACTCTTTTTACGGCGCTCATTCAACTCATGCAGAGCGTGCGGGTCGCTGGCTAAGAATTTAATTAACTGGCTGTTTGACACACGAAATGCCGTGGCGGTCTCGCCAATGTCGTCTAAATCGATGTGAAGGCGGTCTAGTACCTCTGCGAGCAAAGCGGGGAAGTCATCGTGATTGATGCTGACCTTGATTTTTTGCCCTTTCAGGCGCTTCGTCCATGCCTCAGACGGTATATAGGCAGCTGGAGAGCACAAATCGGCGTCGCTAACTTCGCTACGGTGGTGCAGGGCTAACTTGCTTCGCAATCGATACAAAGCCACTGTCTTGTTTTTTAGCTGAGAGCGGCTTTCAGTCCCCATAGCACTGACATTTGTAGGTAAATGCGTCACCCGAATAGCGGTAGCTACGCGATTGCGATGCTGGCCGCCAGGGCCAGTAGACCTGGTGGCTTCGTATTTGACTTCTAGGCCGAGTTTTTCGAGTGTTTTTCGCGCGGGGTGCATGATTTAAGTGATATTCTTCAAGTGCAATTATAAATATGCCGTAAAGTAGAAGTGCCCCAATAACTTACAAACCAATTAACCATCAATGATCATCAACTGTTTAATTAGCGCCGTTTTGAGTGCGCAGTCATCTGCATTACCGCAGGGTGACGAGTTTCAGTACGCCGACCTCGGATTTGACCGAGCTGTCTTCCAAATCGAGGGCCTTTATTCGCATCAGGCAAACGCTATGCGCATAAATGACGATTTAATTAGCAAGCAGGGCATAACTCCATCGCCAACTCCGGGTTATGTGTTTCATTCACGCGTAATCGTCGAAGCCGAATCATCACAACAAGTTCAAAATCTCGCAAACGGCATTGGAGAGTCAACGGTTAGTGAGCTTGCTGGCGCACCCGGTTTTTACTTGGTTCACACCAACACAGTTGCTCAAGCATTAGAAATGGCAACAGGTCTCGATGCCTACCTCGGCGACGAAAACGTTTACATCGATGCGATGCGTCCATTATCTACTCGGGCGTTGCCAAGCGATCCTAGTTTCGGTCTGCAATGGCACTTAGTGAATAATATTTCGCCGGACCATGATGTCAATATCGAAGGTGCCTGGAATAACGGTTACACCGGCAACGGACAATGTGTAGGTATCATCGATGGTGGCGTGCAAACAAATCATCCAGATTTACAAGCTAACCGCAACTCGGCCGCCTCTTCAACAGGCAGTAATTCTTCGCATGGTACTGCATGTGCCGGAGTCTCATCGGCAGCTGCCAACAACGGTCATGGCGGAGTAGGTGCCGCTTATGACTCGCAGTGGGCCGGGCTGCTTTACGGCTCGTCGTCCACAACTGCGAACTCCTTTGGATATCGCAACGACATCAACACCATCAAGTCAAATTCTTGGGGCCCTGCCGACAACGGTACTATTTCTTATATGTCATCGTCGGAGCGTTCTGCACTGACAGCCGCTATTAATAGCGGACGTGGAGGACTCGGCGAAGTTTTCACCTGGGCGGCTGGCAACGGAGGCACTGGCGATCGAGTTGAATACGATCCGTATGCATCTAGTCGTTTTACAATTGCCGTTGGTGCGATTGGCGATGGTGATACACGCGCATACTACAACGAGCAAGGATCTTCAATGTTGGTCGTGGCGCAGTCCAACGGCAATAACCGTGGCATCTACACTACAGACTATGGTTCTGGCTATACATCAAGCTTTGGCGGCACATCATCATCGTGCCCGCTTGGCGCTGGTGTTGCCGCACTGATTCTCGATGCCAACCCAGCGCTTACATGGCGCGATGTGCAGGCAGTGATGATTGAATCAGCACGCTTGAACAACCCAGGTAATTCGAATTGGACCACATCCGTAGCTGGTTATGATTTGAATGTCAATTACGGTTACGGCTCACTTGACGCAACGGCCGCAACAACGCTGGCATCAACATGGGTTAACTTGGGACCAGAAGTTGATTCAACTTCGGGTCAAGTAAACGTTAGCTCTTCAATCCCTGATAACGACACAGTTGGTTTGGTTCGTACTGCAAATATTCCTGTTGACTTTGTGGTCGAAGCAGTTGAGGTTAAATTGAATGTGACTCATAACAATGTTGGTGACTTGCACATTAAGCTTGTGTCTCCATCAGGACAGTCTTCGGTGTTGGCAAAAGATCGCAGCGATGGCACTAACAACTACAATAACTTTATATTTACTTCTAACCGCCACTTCGGAGAATCATCACTCGGCAACTGGGAATTAACGATAAGCGACCGCGACTCTGGTACTACGGGCACTTGGTCTAACTTTACCGTTACTGTTTATGGTCACGACGCCGGCGGTAGCAGCATGTTATTGAGCACTTCTGGTTTATATAGCGGTAGTGCTTCGTTACTTGACGTTGATAACGGTTCGGCAAGCACAAGAACATACTTGGCATACTCGCTAGCGGGGCTAGGCACTTTTAACGTTCCAGCTTTGGGGGTGACTCTTGGTATTGCCGCTCCAGCTCTTGCTACTTCGCCAAAAAATACCAATGCTGCTGGTGGCGTAACATTCTTGTTGCAAGTCCCTGGCTCAGCTGCAGGGCGCAGCGTTTGGATGCAGGCCGTGCAGTCCGGAATGGTAACTAATGTTTTGCCTTTGGTAGTACAATAATCGCATAACAATCGCAGCATTTCTTTGATTTCTAGGGTATTCTTTTGTGGAGGATACTCTAGAAATCCTTTCATTTAAGACGTGTTCTGCATTCTTCTCGCACTGTGCGCCCAAGGGGGGCATACGGTAGGCTCTGATGAGTCTGCCCTAGTGGTGTATGCACAGAGTACGCCAATCGATATTATTGCCGATCAGTCCTTTGTGTTGCCGGAACATTGGTATGCAATACAAGTACCAAATGGTATACCGAAACACGTTTTTGAGTGTATTTTATGGGCTTTCCCAGGTATTGAACAAGTAGTCGACGGAGCAGCCGGCGAGTTCGCTACGCGCTCTATAAGTAACGACACCTATGTCGACGAGCAGTGGCATTTATCAAATATGAATTCGCCAACCTTCGATATCAACATCGAAGATGCCTGGAATCTCGGATACTACGGCGCGGGGCAAATCATTGGCATTGCAGATAATGGTGTCGACCAATCGCATCCCGATTTGTCGACAAATTATAACGCGCCGTTAAGTACTCCGTTTATTTCTAGCGCACATGGCACTAGCGTTGCGGGCATTGTTGCCGCCGAGTCCGAAAATAGTATTGGAGTTGCAGGAGTCGCCTGCCGCGCGCAATGGTCAGAGCAAAAGTTCGGTTCGTCGCTATTGAATGCCGATACTTTTTCATGGGCCAATCAAGACCACACAATCAAGAACAATGCGTGGGGCCCGATTGACGATGGCGAGTTGCATACGATTACCAGCCTCGAACTCGATGCGCTAAGGGAAGCTGTCGAGGACGGTCGCAACTCTAAAGGTATTATTTTTACTTGGGCTGCTGGTAACGGAGGCAGTAACGATCGTGTCGAATACGATCCTTATGCGGGTAGTCGTTACACCATTGCTGTTGGGGCGATTACTAATGCCGATCAACAATCTCCGTATAGTGAAGATGGCTCGGCCTTGTTGCTTGTTGCGCCATCAGATGGCGGTTCTTCAGGCATTGTTACCACTACATCAAACAACAACTACAATTTCCAGTACGGTGGCACATCAGCTTCAGCGTCAATGGCAGCTGGGGCGGCGGCATTAATGCTTGAAGCTAATTCAAATTTAGATTGGCGTGATGTACAGGCTATCCTGGCACGAACAGCCCGCAAGTGTGATGCTGGCAATAGTGAATGGACGCAAAACGCGGCGGGGCATGACATCCATTATTCTTATGGCTTTGGCGCTCTCGATGTTGGCGCGGCTGTGATTGAGGCACAAACTTATGCGCCTCCTGGTATCGAGTATGTAATTGACACTGGCCGAATGGTTGTTAATCGCTCTATCCCAGACAACGATTCTACCGGTATCACCGAATACTTTACTATTACCGATGACATTACCATTCAGCATGTTGAGGTTACGCTGCGCGCGACACATGACTATATTGGCGACCTTGAAATTGATTTGATAGCTCCGTCTGGTACTCACTCTGTTCTTCGACTTCAAAACAACGATAATTCTGACGACATCGATTACCACACTTTTACTAGCGTTCGCCATCTTGATGAACAGTCGCTTGGTTCATGGAAAATGCGCATCGCCGATGTTGAACACCACATTTCCGGTGACTGGAAAAACTGGCAAGTAAAAATCTATGGTCACTGCAATGGCGTGCCAGTTAACTTGGCTATTTCGCCAACAACTATTATTGCTGGGCAGTCAGCGACTATCGATGTCAGCGGGGGATTACCCTTAGAGCGAACCTATATGGCTTATTCTCTGACTGGATTGGGCTCGCAATATATTCCGCAACTCGGAGTTACTCTTGGCCTTGACGGGCCGGCAGTGTTGGGCGCTCCTGGTGTCAGCGATGGCCTCGGAAACATTAGTTGGTCAATCTCTGCGCCCGCAAATGCGGTGGGTAGAAGTTATTGGTTACAGGCTCTGCAGAGCGGTCAGATTTCGAATATTGATGCAGGCGTGGTGCAATAATCTTGCCTTAAGTAGTGGCGCATGGATATGCTTAATTCATGACTACTAAAGCATGGCACCAATCCTACGACAACGGGGTTCCAGCCGAAGTCGACTTCCAAGATATCCCTGTCGGCGAGTTTCTAAATTTTGCCAATCGCGATTACGCTGACCACGATGCGCTGGCGTTTATGAATTGCAAATTTACTTATGCGCAGCTCAAAGAAGAGGTCGATCGTTTCTCTACGGCGCTTTCAAACCTTGGCGTGGTTAAGGGCACTCGCGTTGCAGTGCAGGCTCCGAATATCCCACAGACTTTGATTTCGTTTTTGGCAATTCAGCGTTTGGGTGCGCATGCGGTAATGACTAACCCGTTGTACATGCCGCGTGAAATAGAACACCAATGGAAAGACGCCGAGGTCGAAGTTGCAATCACCTGCGATTTCATTTGGGAGCAAAAAGTAAAAGCGATGCGCGACAGGCTTCCGGTGCGCCACTACATCATTGTGTCTATACCCGAGTACCTGAAGTTTCCGCTCAACTTGCTGGCACCGCTGAAACTGAAAAAGCAAGATCCGCCGATGTTTGCAAAGGTAGAAACAGAAACAACGGTGCATAAATTCCGTGCTTTAGTAAACGCTTCTGCTGCCACGCCACCACGAGTAGATATTGGAATGGATGATATCTCAGTTATCCAATACACTGGCGGCACAACGGGTCTGTCTAAAGGAGCGATTCTGACGCACCGCAATTTAAGCAGTAATGTCCAACAAGTTCGCTCATGGTTTACTGGGGTAGCAGAAGGAGAAGAGGTTCTTCTATCCGTATTGCCATTCTTCCATATTTTCGGATTATCCGTTTGTATGGCATGGCCAATGTCGGTTGGCGCAAAGATTGTGCTGCAGCCAAACCCTCGTGATATTGACGGTATGGTGAAAAACTTGGTTAAGCATAAGGTGTCGTTGTTCCCGGCGTTGCCCGCATTGTTTAACGCCATCAATAATTACGATGGCATCGACAAAGTTGATTTGTCAGCGGTAAAATATTGCTTTTCCGGCTCAGCGCCTCTCCCAGAAGATGTGCAACAAAAATTCGAAGACATGACAGGGGCGATTATCGTCGAGGGCTTTGGCTTAACCGAAACTTCACCTGTAGTAACAGCAAACCCATTGCAAGGTGTGCGCAAGATAGGTCATATTGGCATTCCTGTGTCGAGCACCGACGTGCGCATCGTTGATCCGGAAGATGGCCTAATCGATATGCCGTGTGGCGAGGCAGGCGAGTTAATTGTTCAGGGGCCACAAGTAATGCAGGGTTATCTCAACAACCCAGATGAAACTGCAAACATGTTACGTAACGGTTGGTTATACACTGGCGACTTGGCAACTATGGACGAAGAGGGCTACTGCAAGATAGTGGGCCGTAAGAAAGATATGATTATTGCTTCTGGGTACAACGTTTACCCTGACGAAATAGATCGTATTGTTACTTCACACGATGCCGTGTTTGAGTCATGCACCATTGGCATCCCCGATGATAAACGCGGCGAAACAGTTAAGGCATTTGTTGCGCTTAACCCTGGCATGTCGGTCACGGCCGAAGAACTAGAGGAGTATTGTCGAGCAGAGTTAGCAGCTTATAAAGTTCCTAGGTCATGGGAGTTCCGTGACGAGCTACCTAAGTCGGCAATGATGAAATTATTGCGTCGCACATTGCGCGATGAAGAAGTCGCGAAGATGGGGTAGTTATCAATATGGACTTCCCAGATTTAACAGGGCAGGTAGCTGTCATCACCGGCTCTAGTCGTGGCATTGGTAAAAACATTGCCTTGCGTTTAGCGCGCGCTGGCGCTGACATTGTTGTTGCGGCAAAAAGCGAGCTTTCAAGAGACAGTTTGCCAGGCTCGATTCACGAAACAGTTTCTGAAATTGAGGCACTCGGTCGCCAGGCTTTGGCCGTTCGCACCAATGTCCGCGACGCCGAACAACTTGAGAGCATGGTCGAAGCCGCACTCGAGCGCTTTGGTCGCATTGATATTTTGATTAATAATGCCGGGGCTCTGCATTGGCGATCAATCGCCGATACTCCGCCCAAGCGTTACGACCTAATGATGGAAGTCAACGCGCGCGCAGCTTTTGTCGCTTCACACTTTGTGTTGCCGCATATGATAGAACGTGGTAGCGGAACGATAATTCAAATGTCTCCGCCAATCGACTTGCGCATGTTGCCGGGCAAAACAGGTTATTGCATGTCAAAGTTTGGCATGAGTTTGTTGGCAATGGGCATGGGTGCTGAAGTTAAAGCCACTGAAATTAAGTCGTGCGCACTATGGCCGGCGACAGCCATTGAATCACAAGCAACAATTAATCACAAGTTAGGCGGACCACAATATTGGCGTAAAGCCGATATTCTCGCTGACGCTGTTGGCGCAATTCTGGCTGCTAACAGTGAACAAGTGAATGGTAAGTGCCTTGTCGACGAAGATGTGTTGTCGCTGATGGGTGTTAGCGACTTCGAACAGTACAATTGTGTTGAAGGCGGCACTCCGATGCGCATCGTTGGCGATGGCGGCGGCGACGCTAGCCTTTGGCAGTCATAGCAGCGTCGTCTTCGAGCGCTGGTTCATAATCTTTAGTGCCAGGCGCTGGCGTAAGGTATCGCAAGAAATGATTGCGTACCGCGCGTGATCTGTCGCGCACTTCAGAGAGTTGCCAGTTATTGGTATTTATTGGCGGCAAATAATCGATGCGCACTGTGCCTCTCAGTAAAGTCATGCCACCACCAGGGTTTATCTCTTCGAGGCCGCGCATAACGCTTGGCACAATCGGTGCTTTTGTTTGGAGCGCAATATGGAAAGCACCAAGTTTGAAGTTGCCGAGGCCTTTACCGCGTGAGCGCGTGCCTTCGGGTGCCATCCAAATGGATACACCATCGTCGTTGATGCGTGAAGCTGCAGCTGCCATAGACGCCTGGGCTCGCTCGCGGCTGTTGCGATCGACTGCGATGAAGCCAAGGCGCGGCATTAAAAACCCGAACAAAGGAATTTTAGAGAATTCTTTTTTGTACATGACCGAACCAGGGTCAGACCATTGAGCAGAGTAAATAAACAAATCTATAAGGCTGACATGATTGGCGAGCAATATTTTTGCGCCAGGCGCGTCGTGGTATTGCAGGCCATGCACTTCTAGCTT
Source organism: Planctomycetota bacterium (assembly GCA_028821845.1). Taxonomy (GTDB): domain Bacteria; phylum Planctomycetota; class UBA1135; order UBA1135; family UBA1135; genus JAPKEZ01. The sequence goes on from JAPKEZ010000011.1 coordinate 23,120, forward strand.
TACTCCGAACATGAACAACATGCTTTTCCCCCAACCTCGAATTAACGGCGTCCGCCATTTTCGAGAGCGCTTTGGGAAAATTCCTACAACCACGGCGAGAAATCCTAGGTAAGCAAAACACCATATGAAGGCGAGGGGAAAAAATAGTCGCGCACGCCATGCACCACCAGGAGGAGGCCCATTCCAAGTTTCTTGACGAGGTGGCGGGGTGCCGGTCATGAATTACAATTAGTCGCGGTCGCCACGAACACGGATGCCTTGCTTCTCAAAAAATCGAGTGAGCTGAGTGCGGCGGTCGCCCTGAATAGCCAATAAGTCGCTGTCGATGCTGCCGCCAGTGCCTAGAGTTTTCTTAATGAACTTGAGGGTTTCATCCATTTTCTCTTCGGGGATGTCACGCACAGTAGTGATGACCTTGTCGCCACCACGCCGCTCGTAACCTAACACTACTTCCTTGATTTCATCGCCGTTTTTGTCTACATCCGGCAATGAGTCTGGGTCGTCGGTGGTGCCTTCGATGCCGGCTTTTGCGAACAAGTCTCTAAATGGATTATCAGAACTCATAGACTGATATTGTACTCGCGTGCGCTAGATTGTGCGCGGCATTAGAATACCTAGATGATAATTGTCACAGGCGGCGCCGGATTCATCGGCAGTAACTTGCTCAAAGCTCTAGAACAGCGCGACGAGCTTGTAGTTGTTGACTGGTTGGGCGAAGATGATAAGTGGCGAAATATTGCCAAGCGCGAATTGTACGACGTGGTGCGCCCTGAAGATCTGTTTGATTTTTTGGAAGGTCGCGAGGATGACGTGCAAGTGGTTTTTCACATGGGCGCTATTTCTGCGACTACCGAATCCAACGTCGATGCAATAGTTAAAAACAATGTGCGCCTTAGCCTCGACCTGTTCCGCTGGTGCGGCTTAAATAAGGTGCGTTTTATTTACGCGTCTTCGGCTGCTACTTATGGCGATGGCAGCAATGGCTTCTGTGACGACGACGCCATCGATGCTTTGGCGAGTTTGGCACCACTCAATGCATATGGTTGGTCGAAGCATGTGGTCGATCGTCGTATCGCGCGTGTGTTGCGCAGTGGTGGCTCGTTGCCTCCGCAGTGCGTCGGTCTTAAGTTCTTTAACGTGTATGGGCCAAATGAATACCATAAAGGAAATATGCGTAGCGTAGTCCATCAACTGCATGGTAAAATTAGCGCTGGCGAAGACGCGACTTTATTCCGTTCGCACAACTCAGAGTACAGTGATGGCGGTCAGTTACGCGACTTTATTTATGTTAAAGACATCGTTGATATGCTGATTTGGTTTCTGGACAACCCTGATGTGCAGGGCTTATATAACGCCGGCACTGGCCAAGCGCGTAGTTTTTTAGATTTAGCAAATGCCGTTTACTCGGCGATGGGCAAGCGACCGAAAATTAAGTTTGTCGATACGCCTGTCGAAATTCGCGATAAGTATCAGTACTTCACAGAAGCTAATATGAGTAAGTTGCAGGAAGCAGGTTTCAGTAAATCAGCGACATCGCTAGAAGATGGCGTTCGTGATTTTGTGGTTAATTACTTAGAGCAAGACGATTGCTATATTTAGTACGGTAGCCACCAATTGCCACTGAGCAAGAACATCGACAGCATCACCAATGAGTCGGAATAGTAGCCCAGAGATGATTGGTAGAAGGTGTCGTACAAATCGTCTATCCATATTTGCATATTGGGGTCGGTCATTGCTGCAACTGCGAACCCACAAGAAAATTCTGGTGCATAGGACGGCCCGCCGTATATCGGAGCGCCATTCATGTCATATCCCGCGGCGATTCCGTAGGGGTCCCCTGACGTCTGGTTGTGAATCCATAAGCTAATGTCACGCATTGGTTGCAGAGTGCGGGTATCACCAGAAAAGATGGCGTCCCCGGTATAGCGAATAGGGTAGCGCAGAGCGTTCCAGCCGTAGTTGCCATCATTAGGCCCCTCGAGGAAATATGGGTAGGCAGGCTTGTATGTTGTTGCGCCAGACCACTGCTCCATTATGAAGTCTGGCAATAAATGTGGATGTAAACTGAAATCTTGTGATACCTGCGCGCTAGCAATTAAGCACGCATCGATAACGTCATCCCAGAATGAATCACCAGTGGCTATGGCGAAGGCGCGGAAATGACCAATCATAAAATCGGACGGTCGCGATGAGTGTTCGTCCCATTGGCTGCCATAAGGGTCAACCCAATCGCCAAACATTGGTAGCTTTGAATTGGGACCAATTACTGTTTTCAGGGTGCTAATACGATTAACCGCTTCAGCGTGATAATCAAAGCGTGTGTTATTGCCCCATTGCTTTTCAGCGAGCAGTAACGCGTAGGCGATATCGCAATCACCATCAAAGGCCGAGTCATTACCCCATTGATCGTTTCCCTCGTGTTCTGGAACATACCAGTCCATCAGGTATTGGCTATTGGTAGTGGGGTGATCGATGACAAACTCATATAAACCATTGAAATATTTCCTGGCGTCTACGTCCTCGCCAGCCATGAGCGCGGTGAATAGCATGCCATATCCTTGACCTTCAGAAACTGTTGCGTCATAGACGCTCCATCCAGAGGATATTCGATAACGCGGATGGCCGTCAGCCTCGTTGCCTTTCTGCCAAAGATAGTGGTTAATCCAGTTAAAGTAAAAAGTGCTGGTGTGTTGATCAAGCTGTGCTTGCGAATATCGGCTTGGCTGAATAATTCCTGTTTGATAGGTGGTATGTTGCGGGAAGGGATAGTTTGGCGGCAAATTTACTCCAAGCTGTGGCGGGGCCTCATCTCGATCCGGTACTGCAGCGCTGGAACGCTGACCGTTAACGCCAGATACCGGCAGGCACTGCACACAGAGCAGCGCTGCCAGAGCAATCGAAGTTAAGCGAATTGGGTTCATGGACAGATTAATTATCGGCATTTATGGCAAATAACTTTATATACTAGATTAGATGAAAACAGTAATCCTGTGTGGAGGCAAAGGCACGCGAATTCGCGGCACTGTTGCCGATGCACCTAAACCCTTACTGGATATAGCAGGACGCCCATTATTGCATCGGTTGATGGACCATTTTGCCAAATATAATTACAAGTCATTCGTATTGTGTTTGGGGTATAGAGGCGGCGAGATAAGAGATTATTTTGATACTGCGGATATCCCTAGCGATTGGAGCGTCGAGTTGGTCGATACCGGCGAAGAGACCATGACAGGTGGTCGTTTGTGGCAGGTACGAGACTTGCTGCAGGAGCAGTTTT
>JAPKEZ010000100.1 GCA_028821845.1 Planctomycetota bacterium
GGCGATGGCCGTACTGGTGCAGCACTTGCTGAGCATAAAGGCATTAACAAACTTGCCTTCACCGGTTCAACCGCAGTCGGTAAACAATTAGCGAAGGTTACGGCTGGCACGGGTAAAAAGCTAAGCCTTGAGCTTGGCGGTAAATCGGCAAACATTATTTTTGCCGACGCCTCTATTGACCAAGCCGTAGAAGGCATCATCAGCGCCATTTACTTTAATCAAGGTCATGTCTGTTGTGCCGGATCACGTTTGTTCGTCCAAGAATCGGTTTACGAAGAAGTTCTCGAGAAACTAGAAATCCGTCTGCGCAGTTTGCGTATCGGCGATCCACTAGATAAAAACACCGACATCGGTGCCGTCAATTCTCCTGAACAATTAAAAACGATTAACGCCTACATCGCGCAAGCTAAAAAAGAGGGTGCCAAGTGCCATCAGTTAAAACGCAAGCTGCCGTCCAAAGGTAATTGGTGCGTGCCTACTTGGTTTAGCGGAGTACAACCTGCGCATACCATCTCGCGCGAAGAGGTTTTCGGACCGGTGTTAGCGGTAATGAGTTTCCGAACTCCTGAAGAGGCGATTCAACGCGCTAATAATTCAGCTTACGGTTTAGCTGCCGGTGTCTGGACGGACAAGGGCGGCAAAATACTTGAGATTGCTTCTAAATTAGAAGCCGGAGTGGTGTGGTGTAATACCTACAACCAATTCGATGCCTCGTCTCCATTTGGTGGCTACAAAGAGTCTGGTTTCGGTCGCGAAGGCGGACGCCAGGGCTTGCTTGAATACTTAGACTTCGGAGGTGCACGATGAGTAACGATCGCTGAGCAGTATTAAAAACTTATAAACTTTTCATCGGCGGTTCTTTTCCACGTACCGAATCCGGACGTACTCTGGAGGTTGTAGATTCAAAAGGTGATTTACTCGCACATCTTTGTCATGGGTCGCGTAAAGATTTACGTAACTCAGTGGTCGCGGCGCGCAAAGCGCAAAAGTCATGGGCTGCACGCGCTGCCTATAACCGCGGACAGATTCTGTATCGCATGGCTGAGATGCTTGAAGGTAAGCGCAGCGAGTTTATCGATGCTATCGCCGCTACTTGCGAGGGTGGTGTGCGTCGTGCAACGAAAGAGGTCGATGCGGCGATTGATTGTTTAGTCAATTTTGCTGGTTGGGCTGATAAGTATGCGCAAGTGGTGGGCTGTAATAATCCGGTGGCTGGCCCGTTTTACAATTTCACTGCGCCTGAAGCTACGGGGGTGGTGGGCGTGATTGCACCTAATGACGAACCTTTGTTGGGCTTGGTGGCGATGCTGGCACCGGTGATTGTGTCGGGCAATACCGCAGTGGTTTTAGGTAGCGAAACGCATCCGTTATGCACGTCGATTTTTGCTGAGGTATGTGCAACTAGTGATGTACCGGGTGGCGTGGTTAATTTGCTTACTGGTAAGCGCGGCGAGCTGCTTGAGCATTTCGCGAGTCATCGTGATTTGAATGCGATTGCTGCGGCGGGGTGTTCGGCTAAACAACGCACCGTTTTAGAACTCGGTGCCGCAGATAATCTCAAGCGAGTACGCGTGAGTGCGTTAAAAGGACGCGCTTGGTACGACGTGCGTCAAGTGCATTCGCCATATCGCATCGAGCGCTTTGTAGAAATGAAAACGGTGTGGCATCCGGTGGGTAGTTAACAGCTGACATGCCCTGGTACGACACCTTCTCAAATATCTACGACAGCACCGTAGAATTAGTCTACAAAAAATACCGCTCGCAAGTAGCCGAGCAACTGCACCTCAAGCCCAACGCTGTCGTCCTCGATCTTGCTTGCGGTACTGGCCCCAACCACCCGCACCTGCTTGAGCGTATGTCGGGCGCGGGCCTCATTATTGCAGTCGATTACTCCGCAGGTATGATTGAGCGCGCGCGTAAAAAAGCTCAGCGCAACGGCTGGAATAACATCGTGTTTATTCAGCAAGATGCCAATCAACTTAGTTTGCAAGACATTGAAAATGCAGTCGGACGGCCGGTGCAAATCGACAGCGTGGTAGTGACTCTTGGTTTGTCCGTGATACCAAACTGGCAAGATGTTTTTGCAGCGACATTTGATTTGCTAGTGCCGGGCGGGCGCTATGTGATTTTTGATATTCACACTACTCATTGGGTACCGCAGACGTGGCTAGTGAAGGTGCTGGCGCAGGCCGATACTTATCGCCAATCATGGAAAGCGCTTGAAGCATGCAGCGAAGATTTTACGTTTGAGTATTTACCGGGGTCGGCGCATGTTCACGGTGGACGGCCATTTGTCGCGGTGGGGCAGAAACCGGCTGTCTAGGTATTTAGATTGTGCGAGCTAAGATGTCAGTAGTATTATTAGTACATGCCATCCACCAATCTCCGCCCAGCCACTGATAGCGATGCCGATGGCGTCATCGCGTTAATCGCGCGTTGCTACGCCGACTATCCGCCGAATGTATTAGACGTCGATGGCGAAGAACCCGAATTGCGCACTCCGGCATCTTCCTTCGACTGGTTCTGGGTGCTTGAAGTAAATGGCGAGATACTAGGCAGTATCGCCGCCGCCAATTACGGCGACGCAATAGAAATGAAAAAGTATTACATCCACCCCAAGCTCCGCGGCACTGGGCAGGGGCGCAAGTTGCATGAAGCCTTTCTAGATTATGTGCGGCAGCAGGGCGTCCACAAGATTGTTCTATGGACGGACACCCGTTTCGATCTTGCGCATAAAGTTTATACTCACATGGGATACCGTCCAACGGGGCAGTCGCGTGAACTACACGATATTAGTGACACCACCGAGTTTCATTTTGAAATGATGCTTGCCTAACAACTCGGCGGGGCGCGAAACCGCGAGCTTGCTACAATGCCGCATTAGTAGTCACTACATTCCGTTCCCATTTCTGCACCCGTGTCATCCTCAATCATTACCTGGACCCTCGTCGACGAAGCACCTGCTCTCGCGACGCACTCTCTCCTCCCCGTTCTAAAAGCCTTTGTCGAAGGCAGCGGTCTTGAAATAGAAACGGCGGACATCTCTTTGGCCGGCCGTATTCTGGCGAACTTCCCAGAGTCCATCCTCGAGAGCCAGCGCATCCCTGACGAGCTTAGTCGCTTGGGCGTGATGGCTAAAACTCCGATGGCGAACATTGTCAAGTTGCCGAACATCAGTGCTTCGGTGCCTCAGCTGCAAGAGGCCATTGAAGAATTGCGTAATCAAGGTTACGACGTGCCTGTCTATCCAGAAGATCCGCAAAATGATGCGGAGCGAGAAATTCAGTCGCGTTATGCATCAGTGTTGGGTTCAGCTGTAAATCCGGTATTGCGCGAAGGAAATTCCGATCGCCGTCCGGCAACCGCAGTGAAGTCTTTTGCACAAAAGTCACCGCACCGCATGATGAAGGATTGGCCGACAGAGGGTTCGCAAACACGTGTTGCCCACATGGACGCCGGCGATTTCTTTGCAAGTGAGCAGTCCACGACTCTAGCCGCTGCCACCACCGCGCGTATTGAATTCGTTTCTTCAGCAGGCGAGACCACACTTTTACTAGACTCTCTGCCACTACTTGCCAACGAAGTGATCGACGCTTCATCGATGAAAGTCGATGCCCTGCGCGCGTTTTACTCCGAGCAGGTAGCCATCGCCAAAGAAAAAGGCTTACTTCTGTCGCTGCATCTTAAAGCGACGATGATGAAGGTCTCTGATCCTATCTTGTTCGGTCACTGCGTTTCCGTTTACTTCGCCGATGCGCTTAACAAACATGCCGACGCTTTAAATGAGGCGGGGGCCAATGTTAATTTCGGACTTGCCGATGTCCTTTCCAAACTTAGTCGCCTATCCGCAGATAAAAAAGCGGAAATCGAATCCGACATTAAAGCATGTCTAGAAACGGGGCCTGATTTAGCGATGGTCGATTCACGACGCGGCATCACCAACCTTCACGTGCCTAATGACGTCATCATTGACGCATCGATGCCAGTGGTGGTACGCGATGGCGGACGCATGTGGAACATCAACGATGAACTGCAAGATACGCTTGCCGTCATCCCTGACCGTTGTTACGCCACGATGTACCAAGCGGTCATTGAAGACTGCCAAGTGCACGGACAATTCGATCCTTCGACTATGGGCAGTGTTGCCAACGTTGGGTTGATGGCAAAGAAAGCCGAAGAGTACGGTTCCCACGACAAGACTTTTTCTGCGATGGGTGCCGGAGTGATACAAGTGCTTAACGCTGAAGGCGAGACTTTGCTCTCGCAAGAAGTGAATGAGGGCGACATCTTCCGCATGTGTCAGACCAAAGATGAAGCGATTACCGATTGGGTTAAGCTAGGTGTTAAGCGTGCACGTGCCACCGGTTCGCCTGCAATTTTCTGGCTAGACGCAGAGCGCGGTCACGATGCGCAACTCATCCAAAAAGTTGAAAAGGCTTTGGGTGATCATGACACCAGCGGTTTAGAAATAAAGATTCTTCCTCCAGTCGCAGCCATGCATTTTTCACTCGAGCGCATACGCCGCGGTGAAGACACGATTGCGATTACCGGCAACGTGCTGCGTGACTACCTTACTGATTTGTTCCCTATCTTAGAATTGGGTACAAGTGCACGCATGCTTTCGATTGTGCCGCTGCTACAAGGCGGTGGTTTATTCGAAACCGGAGCCGGCGGTTCCGCTCCTAAGCATGTGCAGCAGTTCGTAAAAGAAGGCCACTTGCGTTGGGATTCCCTGGGTGAGTATTGCGCATTGGTGCCAGCGTTTGAACAAGCAGCAGCAGCCACTGGTAATGCACAGATTGCGGTGCTTGCCGAAACATTAGATGCCGCCATTGGTCAGTATCTAGCGAATGGACGTAATCCTTCGCGTAAAGTGAACGAACTCGACAACCGTGGGGCGACTTACTACTTGACGCTTTATTGGGCAGAGGCTTTGGCTAATCAAAGTAAAGACGCGTCTATGCAACAGCGCTTTGCTCCAGTAGCTCAGGCACTTGCCGAGCACCAACAAACCATCTTGGAAGAGCTGCTTGCCGCACAAGGTAGTCCTATCGATTTAGGGGGATATTATCACCCTAATGCCGAGCTGCTTGCCAGCGCCATGCGTCCAAGTGCAACCTTGAATAAGATTCTGCAGTTTTAGAGCCAGAGAATAAATCACTGTCGACATTTCTAAGGTGTAACTGTCGAAATCATTTTGCGTAATCCCTCCCATCTCTACCACGCGCTTGCCGCCTTGCTCGTGATAGGCGGTTGCCAGGGATGGCAGACGCAAGCCACTTTGGGCACACGCTTTCCCACAACCTTGCCTGCAGAAGCAGCGGGATATGTGCTTAGCTTCAGCGACGCATTCACCGGCACCGCATTGGATACTAGCAAGTGGCGGCCGCGCTCGTTGGGTACGCGTAAAAACGGTATCGTAGTCGAACAGGCCAGTACGCTAAACGGCAATGGGCAACTCGCGATGACCCTTACGCAGGTCGGTGCTGAATATCACATTGCGCAAATCGCTACCCACGAGACCTTCCTTCAAAAGTACGGTTACTTCGAATGCCGCGCCAGAGTGAATCATGAACTTGGCGCTCACACCGCTTTTTGGCTGCAGTCACCAGCTCTTAGTAAGGGGCTAGACGACCCCGCGCAGTTTGGTACAGAAATTGACATCTTCGAATATCACATTAACCAAGGCCGGTCGTGGGTGTATCACAACCTACACTGGAATGGATACGGTGCTGAGCACAAGCAAGCGGGTACCAAGGTAGAGATCGCCGGTATCGATGAAGGCTTCCATACCTTCGGCTTACTATGGACGGCCGACGCATATGTTTTTTACGTCGATGGTCAAGAGACGTGGCGCACATCCGAAGCGGTCTCGCAAATACCTGAGTATATTATTTTAAGCGTTGAGCTGTCTGGATGGGGCGGTGATGTGACTCAGGCAACGCTACCAGATGAAATACTCTTTGACTATGTGCGTGTATACCAAGCGCCGTAATTCGCCTAGGTTTTGTTAAAAAGCTTTAATTGCTGGCATGCTCATTTATCTCCCCGGGAGAATTTCCTGCAGACCCGGGGTTTGCCTTACAGTTTAACACCAATAGCAGAGATATAAGCCTTGTGAGTATGCTGCCAAGTTTTTTCGAGTTTAAATCCCGCGCGTTCAAAAAGTATGCCTAAGTTCTTCTCATTGAATAAGTTTAAATGCCATGGTGGGGAGATATACCTCCATTCTT
>JAPKEZ010000101.1 GCA_028821845.1 Planctomycetota bacterium
CAGGTTTTTGGCGGTTACGGTTTCATGGAAGACTACCCTATCGCCAAGTATTACCGCGACGCAAAGATTTTGCAAATTTACGAAGGCACCAACCAAGTGCAGCGTATAGTCATTGCGCGTAACTTAATTAAAGAAGCAAGCCAGCACGATCATTACAACTCAGTAATCCCTGATGAATTCCAAGATTCATTTGGTGCGGCCAAAGTAACTGCCAACGTGTAATTACTTCTGCAGCTTCGCTTCGTCGGCAAGTCGCCACATTAGCCAAGCTGCAACACTACTTAACGGCGCCCATACTGCCCCCCGAGCGGCAAGCTCTTTGGCAGTGGGGCGTTGTTTCTTTTTGTCAAGAATTCTCGCACCCTCTTGCACGCCAAGGTCGTTGGTCGGAAATACATCGAGTCTTCCGAGCTTGAACATCAAAAACATTTGCGCAGTCCATTCACCGATACCGCGAACCTCAGTTAACTGCTCGATGATATGCGCGTCTGAGTAGCGACCGAGCGAGCGCAATTTAAGGCGTCTATCGAGTATGCGCTCTGATAAATCTTTTAAGGACAAGGCTTTAGCGCGAGATAGCCCTCCGCCGCGCATCACTTCAAAGTCTAGATTGCGGACTTCGTCAGCAAGCGGAAAACGCGGACCTGGTGTCAAAGCACAAACTCTATGGTAAATTGTGTCAGCTGCTTTGTAAGCGAGTTGCTGAAAAACAATAGCGCGAGTTAATGACTCGAAATGCGTTTGTCGTTTTTTTGACACTTCTGGAAAGCCTGGGAATGGCCCAAGTCGTTTAAGCACGGCGGCTAATTTAGAGTCTCGGTTTCGCAACTCACGTAGTTGTGTTGGTGTAGGCTTTACCATCTCCATTAGTGTAATGAAATTCCCGTTGTTAGCCTATTGCGTGGCATTGTTTGCCAGCTGCGCCACTCCTGCCCCGACTGATGCGTGGTCAGAGGGCACCTTGGTGATTGCAATCACTCTCGAGCAACGCGCGCAATCCTTAGCCACCGACACATCCCGAGTATTCGGCGCCGACAACTCGCAACGTGAAGATGCCTTAAGCGCCGGTCGCGATATTGAGAACACTTTGCGGGCGCATGCCCAAGCGTGGCGCGCGCTGTTCGCTTACTCGGCAACTATAGAAAACGAATTGATGACGCAAAAGCTTGACTACGCAAAAATAGAAGTGGTCGCCCACGCCTTCAACAATCTACACGAACGCCTTCTGCAAACTAAAATCACTGAGAATTTCGGACTCGACTTAGACGCCCACCGCCAAATTGTAATGGGAATGGGTGAATCTAGCTCTGTTGGCGAAGCTTTGGTTATCGCTAGCTATGCCATTGATGCAATGTGCCGGCGCTTAGCTTTGGCAACCGAGGGCGTTGAACAACAGTTAGAACACTTAAACAAACGCTTAATCGAATTATACGCCACAGACAGTGCGCCACTTTTGCAGCAACGCCAAGTGTTGCTAAAACGGCAGCAGCGCTACCAAACGGTAGTTAATCCACGCTATGACGTTGAATTTGAATTAGAGCAGGTAGCCGCAGAAATTGCGGCTAACAAAAGTGCGATGAGCAAAATGCTAGTTGCGTCTAATGAAATAAACAAAATGTGCCTAGCTAATAAATTGTTGTTACAGCAATGCGTTAGCGCGTGCTACGAATGGGGCTTGTGTCATCAATCACTAGGCCAATCGTCTAACGCCGCAATGCAAAACTTCCGCCTGTTCGAAGAACGGGCGGAAGTTATTTCGCAAACGGAGTAAGCCTATTTAGTTGCTGTTTTGTCTTCTTTGCCGACGGCATCTAAGTCTTCTTCGGTAGCGTCAAGGACTCCTTCCCACCAGCCATCAAGTACACCGCCCTGGCCTATCTCATGATAGATGTTGCTAGTGCCACCGTGTTTAGCAGCGTGAGCATCGGCTATTTTGCGAAGTGCCGGCATGGCTGTCGAGTGACCAATAGTTACCATCATGCCGCTTTGTCCTCCGCCAGACAAACGCACGCCAAACAAACCAGATTTACGCCCAGCAGCTGAAAAGGATTTACGCATGTCATCGATAACTTCGTTTTTAAGACCACACTTCTCCATGTAAGAACGGTGTGAGCTTGTAATCGCACGGCCAGCATCGACCAACGCTTCTTCTTTTTTCGTGCGACCATAATCTTCAAGGAAATCTAAGAAACGTTTTGCACGGCCACTTTCGCGAACGTGGTGTTCTGAAATGGCGCGATCGCGATAGTTATTACCTTCGTCAATGGCGTCAACCAATCCTTCGTGGTAACTATCGGCAGCACTTTCTGAATATTTAGCTAACCAGTCTTTACCCTTTTCGCGTGTCGGAACATGATTGCGCAAACCGCCTTCGAATTCGGCGGGAGTAACTTGACCCCAACCGCCACGCGGCGCAAGATCGACTTTGCGTAGAGCTTCATTAAGATGCTCGAGACCCATCCATGCCCCGATAGTAGAATTCTCGGACATGTCTGGCTGACAGATGCCAGCACCAGTATCGACAGCGGCGACCAGAGTATGTTCTGGAACCGGTACCCACTGCATAATCGGATCGAGACCATGCTCAATCGACAAGAAACACCCTGCTTGAGAAATCGCAGATGTCAGAGCGCGTGTCCAGCTAATATCTTTATTTAGCACAAATTTATAGCCAAAGCGCACGGCGCGCGCCACGCGAATGCCATCGACGCTTTTAAGCTTCTGTCCCGTAGATGCACGCAAGGCTATAGCTACGGATGTGGCGAAGGCGATGCGTCCGCCGAAACCGCCGCCTTGTGGCATGCGTGACCAAACAACAAGTGAAAAGCCGTGTTTGGGTGTATTGAGTTGGTGGGTACGACGCAAGCCGATCATTACAGCCATCATTTCCATCATCCATGGCGCGTCAGCAGCCTCGAAAATCCCTGCGAGCACAGCGAAACTACGCGGTGGCCCCTTCTTAGTATAGATAGTCGAGATATCAGCGCTAAACTCGAGATTTCCGCCTTCGCCAGCTGAGCGTAGAATACGGATATTTATCTTGTCGTCTTTGCGGTTTTGAATTGCGCTGTAAACAGAACGTCCTGTGGCGTAACTAACCGAGACAGAGCCTGGCATTTCAGCGATACCGCCCACTATATCCACGCATCCTGGAGCGCGAGTTATCCACATTGGCTGGCCAAAATCTAGCAAGTCGGAGGCGGTGCCGCGCAGCAGCGCAGAAAACGGTAATAAAGTGGGTTGGAGTGTGGGTACAGGCACGATTTTTGTTATTTTTTGAGAAAATTGGCGCTTTTCAGCATAGTTATAACTATCTACCCAAAAAATGCAAGCACGAAGTTCAAATCATAGTGTATCATTTAGGCGTCAGGTCACCCTACTGACTTAAAAAACAGCATCCTCAATGTCTTTCAACTTTAAAAACTGTGTTTTCGGCCTCATAGCCGTTTTGCCTCTCGCTATCTCCTGTGGACCATCTCTACCTGACGACGGCTCAGGCGTTGTCGGCGGTGGCGCAACAGGCAGTGATTTCTCTCGCGAAACCGAGTACAGCGTAAACCTAAATATATCTTTCGCTGGCATCACTGATGCTAGTGCGCTTAGCCCGAACGAAGTCCTAATTAGTTGGGGAGACGCGATGTTTATTGACGAGCCAGCAAGTGCTGCCGGTATGCGATATGTGATTTTCCGCGGTCTTACTCGTCAAGCACCACTGCAGGACATTGGGCAGATTGCAATCACTGGACAGGGTATGCTGACTTTCACTGACGATTTCAGTGACCTTCCCGCAACTGACGATCTTGATAACACTACTTGGTATTACAGCGTAGTCGCTATCGATTCTGACGAAAGAATCTCTAATAACGTGCAAGTTGAAATCGCGCGCACTCCATCTGCTTATGCCCCTGGTACGATGAGTTTCGACGATGATGTCTTGCCGATGTTCATAAACATCAAGAACCCAACGGGCATTACCGACTCTTCAAACAATGTCCAAAACTGCTTGTCATGTCACAGCAGTTCAGGAGCCGCCGGCGGAATGGATTTAAGCACCCTTGAAGGCATCCTTGCTGGAGTGGGTACTCCATCTAACCCTGACAGCTTCATCATTCCTTTCTTGGGAGATGATTCTTACACTGAATTCCGCGCACGCTTCACAGCTGGTACACTTTTTGATCAAGGTAGCGCGTTATCAAATCATCTAGATTACCTACTTACGCCAGGCGGTGACCCGGCAGTAGCCGGTGACGGCCTCGAAGATTTAGCGTTACCTATCCGCAACTGGGCATTCGAAGGCGCTTTGCCTACACCAGATTCAACACCACCTGTGTTTGAGTTTGCTGACGTGAACAACGCCGGTTTGTACTACGGCAAGTTTATCGACTTCGACACTGTTCGCCTGTATATACCGCATGCATCCGACCCCGAATCAATACCCATAAATGGTTCACTCGCTGGGCAAATAGACTACGTTGTTTATGCTGGTACAATTAGCAACACCATCGATTGGGATCACCCTGTAATGATTAAATCTCTAACGATTAACGAAGCTGGGCAGGATTATGTGAGCATAGATTTCGACTGGGTTGACGAAGCTGGGCAGCTACTCAGCAATGACCTAGTGGTTGTAGTTCGCCCGATGGACGCCGCCGGTCGCTCGGTTGACATCGACGTTCTTGACTACGACGACAACGATCAGTCTCAGCTAGACTTGTTCCGACTACGCATGCGCAACATGAGCCCGCAAGAGGTCGAGATGCTAATTACTCACTAAGAGCTTTTTTGAGATTCCTGAAAATCAGCAATCTCTTCTAAAAGCGCGTCTACCATTTCACTCTCTGGTACGACGCGTTTTTGCTTGCCATCACGGTAAAGAATGCCTTTACCGCCACCGCCAGCAATACCAATGTCGGCTTCTTGCGCCTCACCAGGCCCGTTCACAACACAGCCAAGAACGGCTATTTTTACTGGGACGGTAATACCCTCTAGTCGCTCCTCTAGTTCGCTCATTAGAGCCTCTAGGTCAATGTCGATGCGTCCGCACGTCGGGCAAGAGATTAACTCGGGCCCCATAACGCGTGCACCAGAAGACTTTAGAATATCAAATGCGACAGCGATTTCAGGAACCGGGTCGCCGGTCAATGAAACACGAATAGTGTCGCCGATACCGTCGAGTAATAGCGGTCCAAGGCCTACTGCAGACTTTACAGTGCCGTATTCAGGGCGACCGGCTTCAGTGACCCCGAGGTGTAGCGGAATATCGTTTTGCGCGGCGAATAAGCGATTAGCTTCGACCACGGTTTTAGTATCGGTTGACTTAAGCGACACCACAAAGTTTGTGAAGCCTAAAGCTGTAATGTTCTCGCAGTGACGTACTGCTGAATCTACTAGCGCTTGTGGCGAAGGGTACCCGTATTTTTCGAGCAGGTCTTTTTCAACCGATCCCGAGTTAACCCCGATGCGCATTGCGATGTTTGCTTTCTTTGCTGCCTCGACCACTTCGCGCACGCGTTCATCACTGCCGATGTTACCGGGGTTGATACGCACTTTATGGACACCCGCTTCAATCGCGCGGAGCGCTAAGCGATGCGTAAAGTGAATATCGGCAATGATCGGCACTGAGCAAGCGGCGATGATTTCTGGAAGTGCGTCAGCAGCTTTGTCGGTATCAACGGTAACGCGCACCATTTCACATCCGGCCTCAACCAACTCGTTGATTTGCGCGATAGTAGCTGCAGCATCATCAGTGTTGGTGCAAGTCATAGACTGCACGACGATTGGATGCTCCGACCCAATCCTTAAATCACCTACGGTGACAGTGCGTGTTTGACGGCGTACCATTTGCGCTTAGTCGATAACCGGGATTGGCTTGCCGTCGCCACCGATTGCGACGTACGTTACTACTGAAGTGGTAACAGGAATTTCTACACCGTGGCGGTCGCGGCGCTGCACGACTGCATCGACGGTAACTTGCACTGAAGTGTTGCCGACCTTAATGTTTGAAGTGTAAAGCGTAATGATGTCGCCGACGTAAACCGGTGAAATGAATTTAATGGAATCCATCGCAACTGTCACGTAGCTACGGTGCGCATTAATATTGCGCAATGGTATTTCAGCAGCCTGGTCAATCAGTGACAAAATAACACCACCAAAGATGGTGCCGGACTGGTTGGTGTCTTTCGGCAACAACAC
>JAPKEZ010000102.1 GCA_028821845.1 Planctomycetota bacterium
CACGCGCCTAGTTTAGCACGTTAGGATAGTTGCCATGAAATTAAACTCCATCACTTTGGGTTTGGTCGCCGCCTTGACGATTTCGACAACGATATTCGCGCAAGACGACAATCAAGCTAAGTACGATAAGAAAATTACCGGGCCCTGGATTGAATCTGGTGGCTGGGAATTAGATTACGACAAAGCGCTAGCTACTGCCACGTCCGAAGGCAAATATGTGCTGGCCTACTTCTCGCGTTCATACTCGCCTTGACCTCCCTGCATAAGTTTAGAAAACGGTCTGTTTTCTACTGAAGATTTTTCCAAATGGGGTGACAATGTTGTGCTCTGGGCCAACTTTACTGCTAGGGTTGACGGCCATCCATCTGACGCATTACAACGCAGATACGGAATAAAGGGCTTCCCAACTCTAATGGTTCTCGATGCCTCCGGGGAAAAAGTAGCTACTCCTGGTGGTCGTGACATCGCATCATTTGACATATCGCTGAATGCCCTTCAATCGCTAGACGATCTCAACAATCGTAAAGCAGAAGGCGAGAAAGGCCTCGATGCTTCAATCTTGCTAGCCGAATTACGCCTCGGCTCTGTTGCCCTCGAAGAAGGTTCAAAGCGCCGTAAAAATCTAAAAATTGTCAAAACAAGGAAATTCGATAAGGCTCAATGGACGGCCGATATAACTGAAATTGATGCCTTGTTATTTAACTTGCAGGTGTCCGACATGCTGCAAAAGGCTGGTCGCGATACAGACAAGCAAGCAGAGCTCGCAGAGACTTTTTATGGCTTCGCTAAAGACGGCAAATTTGCTAGTGGCAATATGACTTATCCATACTGGAATAACGTTCTGGAAGTTGCCAAAGACAAAAAAGATGTCGAGGTTTTCGAGCAAGGGTACAAGGCAATGCACGCAATGTATAAAGACAACCCACGAGCAGCTAAGTTCCTAGCAGAGATGAAAGAAGAGCTTGACGAGATGAAGTAACAATAAGTTCTTGTTTGTTAACGAGGCACCTTAACACCGTGCCTCGTCATACATTGAACGGCCTCGTCATACCCTGCATCAACATGGCGCACGACGCCCATCCCTGGATCGTTTGTCAGTAAGGCCTCAATCCTCTTATCGGTTTCCGCCGCGCCATCGCAACAAATCACTTGTCCGGAGTGCTGCGAGTAACCAATGCCTACCCCACCGCCGTGATGCATGCTCACCCAACTTGCGCCACTTGCAACAGCGAGCATGCCATTCAGCAATGGCCAGTCGGCCACCGCGTCAGAGCCATCTTTCATTGCTTCGGTTTCACGGTTAGGACTGGCAACCGAACCACAGTCTAGATGGTCACGGCCGAGCACTATTGGCGCCGAAAGTTCACCGTCGCGTACCATGCGATTAAATTCGAGGCCGGCAACGTGACGTTCGCCATAACCCAACCAACAAATACGACTAGGTAAGCCTTGAAAGGCGACGCGTTCACGCGCCATCTTTAACCAACGATGAAGATGTGCTTTCTCTGGGAATAAACGCATTAGCGCAGCATCTGTTTTATAAATATCTTCTGGATCGCCGCTAAGTGCGGCCCAACGAAATGGACCTTGCCCTTCGCAGAATAATGGGCGAATATAAGCCGGCACGAAACCAGGGAAGTCAAAAGCGTTCTCCACTCCAGCTTCTTCTTGCGCGAAAGCACGCAAGTTGTTGCCATAGTCAAAAGTTTCAGCGCCGCGTTTTTGCAACTCGAGCATTTGCTCAACATGACGGCCCATCGTTCGGAACGACTGCTTTTGATATTCGCCGGCATCGCTGACGCGTAACGCTTCGGCTGCGGCGAGTGGCATGCCATCTGGCACATACCCATCAAGGGGGTCATGTGCTGAAGTTTGATCCGTTAAAATATCAGGAGTGATTTCGCGGTCGATTAATGCTTGCAACAACTCGGTAGCGTTACAGCAAACACCAATGCTGACTGCCTCGCCATTTGCCTTAGCTTCTAAAGCGCGAACGATCGCCGCATCAATACTCTCGGCGCATTCGTCAAGGTAGCGGGTGCGCAATCTCATATCGATTCGCGCCTGCTCAACATCGGCAATCAAACACGTGCCTTCGTTCATCGTTACTGCCAAAGGCTGCGCGCCACCCATGCCGCCAAGGCCGGCGGTAACCGTCAAAGTGCCTTTCAAAGAATCGAGGCCGCGCTGCTTTGCAAGTGCCACCAAAGTCTCGTAAGTGCCCTGCAGAATGCCTTGGGTGCCAATGTATATCCATGAACCTGCAGTCATCTGACCGTACATCATCAATCCTTTATCTTCAAGATCGCGGAATGTCTCCCAGTTGGCCCACTTGCCTACTAGGTTTGAATTTGCAATCAACACCTTTGGAGCGTACGCGTGCGTTTTAAAAACCGCAACGGGTTTACCGCTTTGCACCAACATCGTCTCATCGATTTCTAACTCTTGTAAAGTATTTACAATAGCTTCTGCTGCTGGCCAGTTGCGCGCCGCTTTACCGGTGCCGCCATAAACCACTAAATCTTCAGGGCGCTCAGCAACCTCTGCATCGAGATTATTCAAAAACATGCGCAGCGCGGCTTCAGCATGCCAATCCTTGCAATAGAGCTTAGTTCCAGTCGGAGCTTTTTGTGATCCGGGAGAAATTGTTAGGCGCTGATTGGGTGTCATGGTGTATTATTGTAAAACCACCAATATGATTTGGGGTTGAATAGCCATGCTCATTTCGCTGCTCCTCTCAGCTTTAGCCGCCCCCCAACAGGACGGCTTGATTCTTGTCGGTCCTAGCTCAAGCACCGATACCTTCTTGCTAGACAACAACGGTGTAGAATCTCACACTTGGACTGCATCAACATATCAACCTGGCCAAGCTAGTTATCTGACTGAGTCCGGGCATCTTATTCGCACGGTACGCGTTTCAGGATTAGCCGCTTCGACTCTTGGCGGCTCTGGCGGAGGAGTCGAGATTTACAATTACGACGACGTGCTGATTAGCGATTTCTTTTATGCGACTAACGACCATCTACTGCATCACGATATTGCCGTAATGCCTAACGGCAATATCCTTATGATTGCATGGGAGAGAATTCTTGATATTGACGTAATTGCCGCCGGACGCGACGCCGGAATAACCGGTCCATTCATGTGGTCTGAGTCTATTCTTGAAGTCGACATGACAACGGGCAGCATCGTTTGGCAATGGCACGCAATCGACCACATGGTGCAAGACCGAGATGCGAGCAAGCCGAACTATGGGGTCATTGCCGACAACCAAACCCGCCTCGATATTAATCAGCCAACCAACCGACCGAACGCTAATGATTGGCTGCACTTCAACGCTATTGATTACAATGCCCACCTCGATCAAATTGCTATAAGCAGCCGCGTGCTCAGCGAAATTTTTATCATCGATCACAACACTACAACCGCGCAAGCCGCAGGTGTTGACGGAGACTTTTTATATCGCTGGGGTAATCCAGAAAACTACGACCGCGGCACCCCTGCCGATCGCATGCTTCAAGGTCAGCACGACATCCAGTGGGTCGCCGACGACTGCCCGGGCGCTGGCAACTTGATTGTTTTCAATAATGGTAACCCCGGCCCGTCAGCAGCATCAACAATTGATGAATTCACGCCGCCGCTAGATCCGGCAACTGGCACTTACGCAATCGGTTTAACTGGTGCATATGGGCCAACATCCCTTGCATGGACCTATGACCCAACGCCGTCCTTTTTTGGTAGCCACACTTCAGGATGCCAGCGCCAGCCGAATGGTAACACCTTAATTTGTAACGGTCCTGCCGGAGAATTGTTCGAAGTCGACCCTGCAGGGAATACCGTCTTTAACTGGGCTTACTCCACCACCTCAAATCCTGGTATTTTCAAAGTCCGACGCTATCAAACATCTTTGTTCCAAGATGAAAACATTTTCCACGCCAACACTGGTGGTGCCGTTGATTTCGACCTCGCCGCTGGGAGCATGAATGCCGGTCGCCGTTATGTGATGGTTGGCACGATGTCGGGCACTTCTCCTGGAACAACTATCGGTGGGCTAAATATTCCGATTAATGCTGATGCATTTACTAGCATCACTCGATCTGCGGCTTACTCTAGTTTTTTTCTAGGCTTCCAGGGGAATCTAGATTTGCTTGGAAATGCTACTGCGCGGATGATCACCGGGCCAATCCCGTCATCATTTGTGGGACGCACCATGCACTACGCCTACGTACTGCTTTCACCACTCGATTACTCGTCTAACGCAACGGGAGTAGAAATCGTATTCTAGCCCACTGTGATAAAGCTCACCTCCCTTCACCATCCTCCACCCAAATAAATGTCTGCAACCGTCTGGTTCAACCCGAATTGATCGAAGTGTCGAAGTCTCAAGCAGTTGCTTGCGGACGCCGGCCGTGACGCCAAATTCCGTCACTACTTAGATCAACCACCCACTCTCGCCGAGCTTCAAGACCTGTTCTCAAAGCTCGACCTCGCACACCCCTCGCAGATGATGCGGAGCGATTTCACCGTGTCTGACACACCTGAATCTTGTTTATCTGCTATAGTCGAAAACCCAAGTCTTTTACAGCGACCGATTTACATCGACTCAACCAAAGCTGTAATTGCCCGTCCTCCAGAATTAGCACTCTAATTCATGGAACAATCCTTCCCTTTTACCGTCCATTTATAAATGAACATCTCCATCTTACTTAGCTCCATCCTCCTTGCCTCACCGCAAAGTGCTATCGATAGCACTGACGTGGCGCAATTCGTTGAACAAGCCGGCGTCCGTGAATTCACAGGCCGCTTGATTGTTCGTCCTTTACAGAATGAAACTTCACGCGAACAAGCGTCGCAGTTACTTTCGCCTTACGGCTTGATCGAATACGTCAAGGCTACCGACGAATACGTTATTATTCTGCCTGAAGGTCAAAGCGAAAATAGCCTGTCACAGTCTCTTATGAACACCGGCTTAATTCAATACGCCGAACCTGATTACATGCTTTACCCGGTGAACACCACGCCGAACGATCCTAATTTTGGCTCGCAATGGCAGCATTCAAAAATGCGCTCAGCCGAAGCATGGGATTTCGGAACTGGCGATGGCGTCTTCATTGCTTGCACTGTTGACACTGGCGTTGATTTAAATCACCCCGATCTTCAAGCTAACTTAGTTTCAGGATACAACTCTGCTGATAACCAAGCACAATCAAATGGTGGGCAAGTCGGAGACATTAACGGCCACGGCACCATGACCTTAGGTTGTGTAGGCGCGATTGGTAACAATGGCGTTGGAGTGGTAGGCATGGCCTGGGATATCAAGCTTATGCCTGTTCGATGCACTAATTCATCTGGCGGCGGCGCTTACCTTTCTGACCTAACCGACGGCGCACGTTGGGCTGTTGATAATGGCGCACGCGCTATTTCGGTAAGCTACTCTGGCGGCGAAAGCAGCAGTGTTGAATCGGCCGGATCATACATACGTAGTCAAAATGGTTTGATGAGTTGGGCGGCTGGCAACGGCGGCAATCAAGTTAACGGCTCCGATCACGCAAACGTGATTGTGGTTGGTGCTACAAATTCCTCAGACAATCGCACAAGCTGGTCAACATACGGCAACTGGGTTGATGTTGTGGCTCCTGGAGACAGCATACGCACAACTACAAATGGTGGTGGCAACGGCACAGCAAGTGGCACATCCTTCTCAGCGCCTATCGTAAACGGTGTGATTGCAATGATGATGATCGCCAGTCCTAACTCAACGCCAAACGAAATCGAACAAATGTTGTTTGACAACTGCGTTGACCTAGGCTCAGCAGGCGAGGACGTCTACACCGGCCACGGACGCCCTGACTTCTTCGACTGCATGGAAGCGGCGGATGCTGCTGGCGGTGGTGGCGGCGGTGGCGGCAACGACACTATTACACTAGCCACTACGAGCAATAATCCTGCAGCGGGTTCAAGCTTCTGGTTAACTGGATACGATGCCCCAGCATCTTCGCCTTACCGAATTGTGTACTCGCTCACAGATCAAAGCCCTTTCTTCGCATCGTTCAACGGTCTCGTTCATACGGGTACAACAACTGCATCTGGCACAATAGCTGTCATTAAGGTAGTGCCAGGCGGAGCAAGCGGTAAAACGGCATTCTTGGAATTACAATCTTTATCTGGTGGCATTGTTACTGACAGTAACAC
>JAPKEZ010000103.1 GCA_028821845.1 Planctomycetota bacterium
CCAAAGGTTACCGGCCGAGTTCCGGCGAACAACAAACTACGCTTAGCCCTAAGCAGTGGTTCGTTAATTTTATGCTGCCCACTGATCTTGCCTTCATTGATTTCTAGAATCGCGCATTCATGGCGCCCCTCCATAAAAGTTCCTGCGATAGGTATGGCCTCGCATAGCAGCCCCTCTCCAAAATGCTCGCCGCGCTCTGAAAGTATTTTATTCCATTGATCTACAACAGCGGCATTTGTGAAGGCGCCCAACGCTAAGAACAGATGCCTGTCATCGTCAACCCATTGTTGAGCAGCTGCAAAATCTAATGGGGTAAATGGCGTAAACTGACCAGGCACCACCACCAAATCCTGGTCGCCAACCATCGAGAAACTATCGACGTGCGAGACTGTGTGGCCTTGGCGCTCCAAAAATTCCAAGAAAGGCTGTATTGCACTATCGTCGGCAAGCGCTTTAATCACAGCGACCCTAAACGGATTCGCGTTCGAGAGCCGCAAGGCAGCGTCCCCAATAGCTTCGTCAATGCGTTCCCGCCGCAGACGAGCGGCGATGCGCTGTTCATCTATAGCCTGGCTAACTTCGAACAAATCATCAAACTTCACGACAACATGATTGTCGCTTGTCGACAAAACAATGACTTCACCATATTGACGATTATGCAGCTGTTGCAATCGTTGCTGTTCTACCAAAGGACTGTTTGAGTCAACGATTAAACTTGAAAAGTCACTTGACGTGCGCGCCTCGAGGTCATCAATCAACACGCGCAGTCTGTCAAACGCTCTCATATAAACATTTGAGTTGTAAGTATTAAGATTTTCGTCTTCGCGGTACAAAAATGCTGTCAACCGTACTGGTTCATCGATACTACTAATCGCATTCAACATTCGTTCGCTGACCCCGTTACTCTTCTCAGCCGATAAGTCTAAACGCAGTCTTGCCTTCGGCGACGAAAACACATATAAGCATCCAATGACCAATGAAATCGCTGCCACAGAAAGTCCGAGCGATATCGAAAGTAATAAGAATTTACGGTTCATGGTATCCACCTTCTTGAGACTAGCCGCAGGTAAGTCAAGAACAAGAACAACGAACTCAATAACACTAAATACATAACCGCATAACTATCTATGAGCGCAGCTGCAAAGCCGTTACTAATCAAATTTGGCAAATGACTGTTACGAGAAACTTCGCCCAAGACACTATCGTCATATTGAAACAATGCCGGCAAAAACAACATACAATAATTGATGGCTGCCCCGCCACCAGCAGCTAAGACCAGGTTGCCGCCCCACGAAGAGGCAAAAAGGCTTGTTGCAATAAACAAAAAACTTAACAAGCACGAACCAACGAAGCCACCGATGATGCGTGCCCAATCGAGTGTTGCGCCATGCATGTCGAGCAACAAAAAGAAGAATAGCAAGCCTCCCCAAAATACCAAGAAGAACAGGCACGCCGCGAAGTACTTAGCCAATACCACAGCACTGTCAGTAATGGGTGCCGTTAATAGTGGCTCGAGAGTTGAGACCCGGTGTTCTTCAGCGAACATGCGCAAACACAGCAAGGGTGGGAATATAGGCAACAGCAACCAAACCAACATGCCTGAGCCGAACAAATACGGCGGCAGCAAACTTAGATCTGCTTGAATGTATTGAGTGTCAATACTGATGTTAAACAGCAAGGCGTTTAGCGAGAACCATACTGCCAACAACACATACACGAAAGGTGAAACTCCCAATGCGAATAATTCTTTACGGAGCAATGCGAAGAACGGTGTCATTTAACCGACCTCGGCAGCTGAAGAAACGAATTCGGCAAACACGTCTTCAAGATCGCGTTTCGATATTGAATATCCAGTAACACTTATTCCGTGTTCGATCATTTGTTGTAAACACTGTGCGCGTCGTGACACATCGATGTCAACCACAAACGTATTAGCACGCAAAACTACTGCGGATGCTAACTCGTCGCCACACTCTGCAAGCCTAGACAAATTCTCATCATGATCGCCTTGAGTAGAAATGACCACTTGCTGGTTTATGCACAACAACTGCTCGACATCTGCGGCCACGCGCGTTTTCCCATGGTGAATAATAAGCACGCGATCGGCAATGTCTTCAACTTCAGGTAGCACATGAGATGAGAAAATGATTGCTTTACCTTCTTCTTTAAGGCCGCACAATATATTACGAAAATCTTGACGCTGCAGAGGATCGAGTCCCGAGAAAGGTTCATCAAGAATCAGAACTGGAGGATTGCCCAGCAGACAGTCGGCAACACCCAGTCGCTGCTTAAATCCTTTCGAGAGAGCGTCAAAGCGTTGTTTAGCTCTTTGCTCGATACCCACTAGCTTCATCACTCGTAGAACCTCGGCAGTACGCTGCTTACGAGTGATTCTTTTAAGGCCTGCCCTGTAGCGTAAGTATTCAACGACATACAATTCATTTGGCGCCACAAAGTTCTCTGGTAGATACCCAACCAAGGCACGTGCCTGCAGCGATTTTTCCCGCAGTGATAGACCACCGATGTAAGCCTCGCCCGATGATTGCGGCAGATATCCACTAAGTATCTTAAGTGCTGTTGACTTGCCAGCGCCATTCGGTCCTAGCAAACCAAGTATTTCGCCTTTACCCACGCTAATGGACAAACGGTCGAGCGCTAGCACTCTGCCGTACTGCTTACTTAAGGCTTTAATTTCAATCATCGACTAGGTAGGGCAAAAAGCATGCCGAGGCTAAAGGATACAATCCCCTAGCCTCGTTGAGTAGACGCACATCGCTGTGCGTTTTCGAACACCACTATTCTTTGACTTCGAAGTCTGCGTCGATTACATCGTCGTCTTGGTTAGACGCCGGCTGCGCTTCTGGCTGCTGCTGTTCTTCAGCTGCTGCCGCTTCGTACATTTTCTGAGCAACTGGCTGAATGGTTGTATTCAACTCTTCAACAGCAGCATCAATTGCATCTAGATCATCTCCCTCAAGAGCTTTCTTAGCAGCTTCGATTTTCCCTTCGATTGCTGTCTTCTCATCTTCGTCAATCTTATCTTCGCTTTCTTTAATGAGTTTCTCAGCTTGCCAAACCGCTTGGTCAGCCGTGTTGCGCTTATCGGCCTTTTCTTTAGCAGCATCATCCTGCTCTTTGAACTTGTCGGCTTCGTCACGCATGCGCTCGATGTCCTCATCCGAAATACCAGACGATTGCTCAATAGTAATGTGTTGCTCTTTGCCAGTCGCTTTATCTACCGCACGCACAGACAAAATGCCGTTAGCGTCGATGTCAAACTCAACTTCAATTTGTGGGACATTGCGCGGGGCAGCTGGGATACCATCCAAGGTGAAGTTACCTAGCTCTCTGTTGTCGCGCGCCATTGGACGCTCGCCCTGAAGTACTAGGCATTCAACCTTATCTTGGTTATCGGCAGCAGTACTAAACACCTCTTTCTTAGTTGTCGGAATTGTTGTATTGCGCTCAATAAGCACCGTCATAACTCCGCCCATAGTTTCTAGTCCTAGTGACAGTGGCGTCACATCAAGAAGCACCAAATCTTCAACATCGCCGGAAAGAACGCCGGCTTGAATAGCCGCTCCTTGCGAGACCACTTCGTCAGGGTTCATTGACTTGTTCGACTCGCGCTTAAACACATCGGTTACTATTTCTTGAATGCGTGGGATGCGGCTTGAACCGCCCACCAACAACACTTCGTCGATGTCTGAAGCACTGACTCCGGCGTCTTTAATTGCCTTCAGGCATGGCTTCTTGCAACGATCAAACAAATCAGAACAAAGTGATTCGAACTTAGCACGCGACAAAGTAAGCATTAAGTGCTTAGGGCCTGCTGCGTCGGCAGTAATAAACGGCAAGTTGATTTGTGTTTCTGAGCCAGAGCTCAATTCACACTTTGCTTTTTCACACGCCTCTTTTAGACGCTGCAAGGCCATTTTATCATCACGTAAATCAATGCCGTTTTCCTTCTGAAATTCAGAGGCTACGTAATCAATCAGTGCATCGTCGAAGTCGTCGCCACCGAGGTGAGAATCACCTGAAGTTGCAAGTACTTCAAAGACGCCGTCGCCCATGTCAAGGACAGACACGTCAAAAGTACCACCACCAAGGTCAAAGACAGCTATTTTCCCAGACTTGCCTTTGTCTAAGCCATAGGCGATAGCGGCAGCAGTTGGCTCGTTAACGATGCGCGCAACTTCAAGACCAGCAATTGCACCGGCGTCTTTGGTCGCTTGACGCTGAGCGTCGTTGAAGTAAGCAGGAACAGTAATAACTGCTTGCTTTACTTCTCCGCCTAGATAATCTTCGGCGCATTCTTTTAGGTAACTAAGAATGTAGGAGCTGATCTCTGGCGCCGAGTAATCCTTGTCGCCAACCCTAACCTTCACGAAATCGCCCTTCTCGGCGATAACTTCGTATGGTAAATGGCTACTCAACTCGCCAAGCTCGTCGCTGCGAACACCCATAAAACGCTTAATAGACGAAATCGTCCGCGTAGGGTTAGTTACAGCCTGACGCTTCGCAGCACCACCGACCAAGCGTTGGCCGTTGTCTTGAAAAGCAACTACAGACGGAGTGGTACGCCCACCCTCACGATTTGGGATAACTTTAGATTCGCCACCCTCAAGTACAGACACCACTGAATTCGTTGTGCCCAGGTCAATTCCGATTATTTTTGTCATAATTTTAATGAGGATTTCCTCGCTTAGTTATCGCAAGAGTTGTGCCACAGTATTTCTGCCAATATGGCAGTTATTGGCTCTGATAATCTTTAATCTTGCGGTAAAGTGTACGTTCGCCGATGCCAAGCTGGCGAGCGGCAAGCTTGCGATTGTCTTTAAAGGCATCAAGCGTAGCTAGTATCAATTCCTTTTCTACCGACGCTAGGGATTGCCCCACAAAATGCTCAATTGCCCTTTCGTCAGTTAACTCCACAGAGGCCTCAACACTTTCCGCGGCATTCGGAACATCCTTAGCATTTGCCTGCTCGAGCCCAAACGGCAAATCGTCGACACCGAGGAAGCCATCAGTATCAAATAGCACCATATTCTCGACCACATTTCTCAACTCGCGAATATTACCTGGCCAGCTATGCGCTACCAAGTTTGCCAAAGCCAAGCGATCGAAACTTGGTTCATCTTTGGATTCACGCACGGAAATCTCTTTACAAAAATGGTTGGCTAGCAAAGGTATGTCACCGTCACGTTCTCGTAATGGGGGCACATCGATAGTTACTACATTTAACCTGTAGTACAAGTCTTCGCGAAACTCACCTGCCGCAACAGCCTCCTCAAGATTTCGGTTAGTCGCCGCAAGAACACGAATATCAACCTTGCGTGCCTGATTGCCGCCAACAGGTGTCACTTCTTTGCTTTCAAGAACTCGCAATAATTTAGCCTGAGTCTCATGCGACATTTCACCGATTTCGTCCAGGAATAAAGTACCGCCGTCGGCGTACTCAAATTTGCCTACTTTCGAATCTTGAGCGCCCGTGAAGGCGCCCTTCACATAGCCAAACAGCTCGCTTTCAATCAGCGACTGACTTAAAGCCGCGCAATTAACCGCAACAAATTTGCGACGCGAGCGATGCGACAATTGATGCAAAGAATGCGCCACCAATTCCTTGCCGGTACCCGATTCTCCGGAGATCAACACCGCAGCTGATGAAGGAGCCGCCTGCTTAATACGTGCGAATAACTGCTTCATTCCCGACGAGTTTCCAATCATACCCGCTAGACCAAAGCGCTGATCTAGAGCCTGATGCAACTCGTCGTTATCAGCCAACAAATGTTGAGCCGTCAACTGGCGTTCGACGCGAGCGCGCAATTCGCGAGCATCAATAGGCTTAATGATATATGAGACTGCGCCCTCTTCCATTGCTGTCACAGCTGTTTCCGCAGAGGCATAACCCGTCATCACGAACACCCCGACCTCTGGAGTGCGTTGATTGATATCACGCAACAAATCTAATCCAGAACCGTCGCCCAACATCAAATCAGTAATCACGATAGCGAAATCGCGAGCACGCACACGGTCAACAGCAGCCTGGAAGTGGTCGGCAATTTCGACGGTATAACCACTACGCTGCAAAACAGTTTGGATGACTTCGGCATGCGCCAAATCGTCATCTACTACTAGAATACGG
>JAPKEZ010000104.1 GCA_028821845.1 Planctomycetota bacterium
AGCTATTAATTAAGAAGAACAAATCGCAGCCGGTTACTATTCCTAGTGCAGGCTGCGCCTTTAAGAACCCGCTAAACGATTCTGCCGGAAGGCTCATTGATAGCTGCGATCTAAAAGGATTGCGAGTTGGTGCAGCTGAAGTCTCTGACAAGCATGCGAACTTTATAGTTAATCGTGGTGGGGCGACATCAGCGGATATCGTTGAATTATTGAATCAAATTCACGCAAAGGTGCTGGCTGAAACGCAAGTTGACTTGTTGCGCGAGTTGGTAGTTTGGGACTAACCCGGATTAGTTAAGCTCTACTTCAACGCCGTCAATAGCTACTTTTTCGCCAATTCCAAGAATGGCAGTCATCTTGAACGTGTAAACTTTTGTTGGGTCTGGGATATCCACTCCAACAATTAATTCAGAAGCATTAGCGAGTGGCTGCTTCAAATCATAAGTCTGCGATGCGACAACGTTACCAGTGTCAGGCTCTATCAACTCCAGGAGTACTTCTCCCTGACGAGGGCCCTGGAAAGTCATTAGGCTCGCTTTTGTTCCGCGCACAGGACAAGTGAAGTAGTCGCCATCGTAATCGGCGAATAGAACTTCATCGCCAGTGCCTTGCAAGTCCAATGGTAATGACCATCGAAAAATGCTGCGCCATGGCCAAGCATGCGAAGGGTGAATCACGTCGGGGTTGTTTGGCGAGTAGGTTGTTAGCGAATCGTCAGTGTCATCTAAACGGAACACGCCATTGAGGTATTGCCAATCATTATTGGCATCGAGCTTCATGATGTCGGTGTTTGTAGCGAGATAGGCGACGCCATCCGTGGCAAAGTTTTTAGATAGTGCAATGTCGTCGACGGCGACGGCGGGGATGTTGTTGCCAAACTGTGACCACGATGGCGTAGAGTCAGTCAAATCAAGGCTGAATGAACCATTGGCCTTGGTAGTGATGTAGATGAGGGGTGTATTAGAAAAATCAGGATGCAAGTCGATGCCAGTTGGCACAACACCACCCAAATTATGGCGTAATACCTGAATCGACAAGCCGGCAGTTGAATCAGTTATCTTGAAAACAAACGGTGGTTTACTCATTAGGGCGAACAACGTCGGATTGTTCGGGCGCGAATAATCAGGAGCAACTAACAGCTTGGTTATTTGATCGTTGAAGTTAAACAGTTCTAGCCATTGGTCGTCAATCAAGCGATAGAGGATACCGCCTAGCGTACCGCCATAAACATCAGTGCGTGTTCCGGTGGCGTCGTAAGTAGGGGCGACGGTAATACATTGAATTTGTTGGGTTGCTGCACCCGATGTAGTATTAAACAAGCGCTCAGATGTCGCTCCATTGTCAGAACTGCGACGCATTTGCCCCTTTGCCGAGAACCAGAAGAAAGTTTGGTCGGCATTGACTACGGTACCCGTTGGATCAAAATTTGGCGAGTATTCAACACCACGTGGGTAGCCAGCGTCACCTCCATTAGCTGCTATGTTTTGGACCCGTGGCGTATACCATAGAGTTTTAAACTCTGGGTTAGATGGTGCCACATCAGGCGATTGCCATTCGTATAAATAAACATTGCCAGCCACTAAAAGTCTTCCGTCTATATCGTAGTTTGGAGAGACTGAAATGCGGCGTTGGTAAATCATTGGTGAGCGCATTGGCACGATCAGCGTCTCGTCAGTCGTGGCGTTGTGCATCACTGTGCCAGTGCCGTAGCCGGCGCCAAAGACAATGTTGTGGCCGCTACTATTTACCGATGTTTCTACATCGCGAAAGCGGTTAGCGAATCGTGTTGACTTTTGAACCCAGTGCACACCGCTGTCTTGGCTGGCGAATAACCCTTCTTGACGACCGTAAAAGACTTTGCCACTTAGTGCGAAGTCGGCGGCGACTTGTAGTTGTGCAAAATAAACCATTTGTGTCGCGCCACTTTTCTTGCCGGGATCATCTTCGAGTAAAAAATCTTGGAATGAACCATTGTCGCTCCAGCTTAGGCCAGAGTCGTCAGAGCGTAAGATGCCAGTGCCGAAATAGGTAGCATAATTAGGGTATTGGCGTCCAGCAGCAAACCAGTAACGATTACCGCTAGAGTCGGCTGGTGTTGAGAGTAAAGAGTTGACTGAGGTGCCGAGGGTCGTTGACAGAGAGAAAGTGGCAGCACCGTTGGATGACATCCATATTTCGCCCTCGTCGGCAACGACTGAAGTTTGCATGCGACCGCGGCCAATCATTACTGTTTGGTCGTTGCGGTAGTCATCTGAAAAGTCAACTGCTGTGATGTGCCAATCGTATAGTCCTTGAGCTGGTGTAGAAAACTGAGAAGAGATTGCCCAACTTGCACCAAGGTCGTGGCTAATGTGCAATTGACCGTTCGCAATCAAGATGACGTCTTGATCGCCAAAAACAGAACTGTTAGTTGTGGCATGTGGTGCGATAGCGACTTTGGTCGCAGCACTCTGACTGCCAGCGCTCATGTAAACTCGGTACCAGTTCAGAGAAGCAGAATCGAGTAGGTAAACGCTACCACCTTTAGTAACTCCAACTGTCGGACCGTCAGTGCCACTACTTGGAGAATCAAGTGATAAGAACGATTTGTCGTGGGAGATCAGGCCGCCATTTATTCTTACAGAGTCGTGACTGTGTGGTTCAAGCGTCCACGCTCCATCGTCTGTCCCGATGATGAAGGCGCCGCGACCACCAGCCATAGTCAGGCCAGGGTGGTAAGAAATAGAAGTAGCATTAGTCAGCTGGATACCATCACCGCGAATTGCTTGCCAGCTGTATCCATCGTCCCGAGTCACTAAAATCTGTTGCTCTGAGTGCACAATAGCGGTGACCACCGTACCATCAGCTAGTTGTGCACTTGCTATGGCGTAGCTGGAATCGTGCGGCGCGTGAACTGTATTGCCAGTTGTCGTGGCAAGGGACAGAGCCAAAAGGAGAATTATGGACATTAATTTGTGGACAAGGTCATACAAAAAATACCATATATCCATTAATACAGTGGCATAGATGAGGTTTATTTTGTTCATTATTAGTAAAAAACATCAAATGTATACGGTAAAATCCCTCTTTCGCACGTTCCAGGTATGAGTGTGCCGAAAAACACAACATGAGTTTGTCCTTCGATCCACAGTCAGGCCCAACCTCGCTACACGCGCTGCGTCATAGTGTAAGTCACATTATGGCTGATGCTGTGCTGAGGTTATTCCCAGAAGCTAAAGTCGCCATCGGTCCGCCGATTGACCACGGTTTCTATTACGACTTCGAGTTGCCTCGTGCTCTCACCGATGAAGATCTGCCTCTAATTGAGGCTGAGATGCGAAAGATTATCGGAGCAGGCAATGATTTCACACGGACAACGATGACGCGCGAACAAGCTGCGGCGCGAATTTCCGAAAGCGCTCAACCTTATAAGGTTGAGTTACTCGATGATATTCCAGAGGGTGAAGAGATTTCATTTTACGATCATGGCACTTGGTCGGACTTGTGCGAAGGTCCGCACGTTGAGTCGACGAAGCAGATTCGTTACGACGCGTTTAAGCTGTTGTCGGTGGCGGGTGCTTATTGGCGCGGCGATTCCGAAAACAAAATGTTGACCAGAGTATATGGCACGGCGTGGTGGCACAAAAAAGATTTGAAAAAGTACATGGTGTATCTTGAAGAAGTGCAGCAACGCGATCACCGCAAGCTCGGTCGCGAATTGAACTTGTTTAGCCTGCATGCCGAATACGGCGCCGGGTTGGTATTTTGGCATCAAAAGCTAGGTTATGTGCGTCGCCAACTCGAGCAGTGGTGGTGGGATTTGCACCACCAGCGCGAGTACTGGCCGGTTTACACTCCGCACGTGGCGAGCGAAGAGGTTTTCATACAGTCTGGCCATCTTGAAAATTACGCCGACATGATTTGGGCGCCGATGGATGTCGACGGTCGCCCTTATCGTGTAAAGCCGATGAACTGTCCAGGGCACGTAACGATTTTTAATTCGACACGTCACTCTTATCGCGACTTGCCAGTGCGCATGGCCGAACTCGGTTCTGTTTATCGTTACGAACCATCGGGCACTTTGCATGGTATGTTGCGCGTGCGTGGTTTCACTCAGGACGACGCCCATATTTTCTGTACTCCCGAGCAGTTGGCTGACGAAATTGTCGATGTGCTTAAGCTCGTGCATACTATTCTTAGCACTTTTGGTTACTCGTATACAGCTTACTTGGCAACGCGTCCTGAGAAGTTTTTAGGCACTGACGAAATATGGGAGCACGCTATTAGCGCTCTTGTTGATGCTGCTGAACGTCAAGAGTTAAATCTCGAAGATGACCCAGGTGGCGGTGTGTTCTATGGCCCGAAAATCGACTTCAAGATTAAAGATGCTTTGGGCCGTGAGTGGCAGGGCCCGACTGTCCAGGTCGACTTTAACTTGCCAGATCGTTTCGACATTCAGTACAACGATGCTGACAACGAGTTGAAGCGTCCGGTGATGGTGCATCGTGCGATTTTCGGATCACTTGAACGTTTTGTCGGTGGTTTGATAGAGCATTTTGCAGCTTGGTTCCCCGTTTGGTTGTGCCCAATGCCGGTTGCGGTGTTGCCCATTACCGACGAGCAACTTGATCCTGCAAAAGAGTTGCGTAGCAAACTAATGGCGCGTGGTTTCAACGTCGAGTTGTCTCACGATGGTCCATTGCGTAAGCGCGTGCGTGATAGCGAAGTTAATAAAATTCCGTACATGGCGGTTATCGGCGAGCGCGAAGCAGAAAATGGGCAAGTTAGCTTGCGTATTCACGGAGTCAAGCAGCAGGTGACTTTGACCATCGATGAATTTATCGCTTTGCTTGAAGATAAGCGATCCTCAAAGTCTCTGACCTATAGTATTGATGCCGAGTAGAACGGCATTTATTACTGGTGCGTCATCCGGAATCGGGCAAGCCGCAGCGCATCAATTCGCTGCGGCAGGTTTCGACTTAATCATTAGTGCACGCCGTAAACCGCGTATCGACGAGCTATCACGCTTGCTAGTCGAGCAATATGGTGTCGAGGTCGTCGCACTCGAGCTTGATGTGCGCGATCAAGTGGCGGTACAGAAATCGATAGGGTCATTACCTAAGAGATGGCAGGCTATTGATGTGTTGATAAATAACGCTGGCCTGTCGCGCGGATTGGTAACAATCGATGAAGGGCTCATCAGCGACTGGGATGAAATGATCGACACTAACGTCAAAGGGTTACTCTATGTTTCTCGCGCTGTTACGCCGTTGATGGTTAATAATCAGGCGGGGCACATTATTAATATTGGCTCTATTGCCGGTCACGAAGTTTACGCCAATGGCGCGGTTTACTGTGCTAGCAAACATGCAGTCGCCGCTTTGACTAAAGGCATGCGTATCGATTTGTGCCAACACGGAGTTAAAGTCTCAACTATAGACCCGGGTTTGGTGAACACCGAATTTGGCAACGTGCGTTTTCATGGCGACCAACAACGCGCCGATTCAACTTACAACGGCATGACGCCGCTGTCGGCAGATGACGTTGCGGCCACTATCCTTTATATGGCGCAGGTCCCGGCACACGTCAATCTTGCCGAAGTTCTGTTGTTGCCAACTGATCAAGCCGCCGCTACCGTGGTCAAGCGCGACAATTAATTAATAAAATGACAAATCCATTACCTACTGTAGATTGGTTGCACGTTTGTGACCATGCCTTCCGCGATGAGCAAGGAAAGCTGTGCTTGATTGGCTTGTTCGATACGCTGGCTTCACAAGAATTGCCAGGTCGACTACCGATGCTATCAGTGGCAATTGGCTTAAGTGATGGTAATGGCGAATATGAAATTGGCTTGCAGGTGACTGCGCCAAGTGGCAAGGCGGTTAACATGAAATTGCCACCGGTGCAATTAGCTGATCCACGGGCCAAGGCGCGTGCGGTAATTCGCCTCAACGGCATGCCGTTTGAGGAATTTGGTACTTACGCTTTTAGATTAATTTTGGACGGCGCGCCAATTGAATGGCCGTGTCACTACCTAGAGCATTCGCAAATTCAAGCACCAACTAATACTCCCGATCCAGGTTCGATGCCGCCACCTCCAGGAAGCTTTTCTAACTAATGGGTGACCCAGCGCTAATTCACGAACCAGTAGCGGTATTAGCC
>JAPKEZ010000012.1 GCA_028821845.1 Planctomycetota bacterium
AGTCGAAACATCACCATGCGGCGTGTGCAAAGTACCAAGTCGTGGCGACGATGCTTCTCCTTGATGTAAACTAAATTTGAAGCTCATTGATTAAACAGATTGGCCGTTAAGGCTTCAACCTCAACACCGGGATAGTAGTGCTGCAAAATGGCCGCATAGTCTAATCCTTGTTTCGCTTGGCGCATGGCACCTTCTTGACAAAATCCTATACCGTGACCGTTGCCAGAGCCAGTGATGGTAATAGATCCATCACGATTAATAATCAAGCCGTGCCAAATCATCGATGGTAAACCAAGGCGTATGCGCACATGCTCGCCACTTAAATCATGATGGCCATTTTCCCCTTGCAACCTCATAACCAGACGTCGTTGGAAGATATCTTTGGATACGGTGTTCAGGGCTTGCAGGGTATCACCTAGATTGAACTCGGCACTTAGCTTGTCGAGTCTAGCGACTGGAACAGTGTGTTGCCAACGTTGATAAACATCTCCGCACTGCGGGTCCGTACTGCCAGCAAGAGCACTAAGTTTGGTTTTACTGAAGTCAGCCTCAAAAGAATTGGCAGTGCCTCCTCCACAATTGCTATGGAAATAACTGGGCAATATCACGCCATCCTCGCTAAGTACCAAACCACGAGTAGCATGGACGGCATCTTTGGCCTGCCAAGTGTTCTGGTCGCTGCCTATGTAAACCTGATCGCGTGAATCTGCGCGCAACCGTTTACCTTGCTGTATTCTGAAAATAGCGTAAGTGCGGGCCGCAATAGATTGCGCTTCAAGGGCGGCGCCAATGTCCGGCGTTTGGGAAGGCAGTTCGCCGCATATGACTCCGAGCACATAGTCCTCCAGCCTTAGCCGTAGATACAGGTTGAGCTGGTGGTACTGATTAAGCTTGTTGCGCTCTGCCTCAATAATTAGTTCTCCTGGATAGCTGAAGTAATCAAGTCGCAGGGCATCTTCACCATCGCAATGCAAATAAACCTTGTCACGATTGGCCGCATAAGGGCCTAATTTAGGGCCGGTAATATCGCACACCAAATCACCTTGAAAGTTGTCACGCTCGATTAACACCTCGTCGGTTTTTGAGTCAATTAATTGCCAACGACCTGATATCTGCAGAGGTAATGAGTCATTACGCGACAGAGATTTTAGTTTTACAGTAAGGAGTGGGTTCACCACATCTGGCGTCGGCGGGGCGATAGTAAAGACTTGCGCCAACAAAATAGCCAAGGCGCTAAAAATTACTACAAAGACAACGCCGAGTTTATTGCTCATGGACGCTAGCTAAATTTAAAGCGGCTTTGCCGGCAGCCGTGATAATGCGACCTTGCGGAGTACGCTGCATGAAGCCTTGCTGAATAAGCCATGGTTCAATAACTTCAGCAAGCGTATCTTCGGCTTCGTTTGCCGCCACGCTTAGGTTTTTTAATCCTAGTGGGCGCGATTCTTCGACCATAGCCAAGGCCTTTAAAACTTTGCGATCACTTTCCTCAAGGCCATTGTCATCGATGTTGAGCATCGCCAAAGTTCGTTCACAACACAGTTGATGAATGACGCCATCAAAATCAATTTGAGCCAAATCGCGTGCGCGCCGCAGCAAGCGGTTGGCAATACGCGGAGTACCACGCGAAAATCTTGCCAAGGTCAGCGCCGCATCTTCGTCGAGTTGTACACCGAGTAACTTGGCCGAACGCAACAAAATCTGACAAATAGAATCTGTGGCATAAGGCTGGAATGACAGGCGATGGCCAAATCGTGAACGAAACGGTGGGCTAAGCAGAGCTTCGCGAGTAGTAGCACCAACCAAGGTAAACGGCTGGATGTCGAGTTTCAGCAATCGCGCATGCTCGCCGCTGTCGAAAGTCCATTCAATCTGAAAACGATCCATGGCACCATAGAGGTATTCTTCAATTTCGACATTCATACGGTGGATTTCGTCGATGAAAAGAATCGACCCAGCTGTAAGCTGACTGAGTATTCCGACCAAATCTTTGGCTCGGTTCAGTGCTGGGCCAGAAATAATCTTCAATGGACGTTGTAGCTCGTTGCCCAAAGCCAAAGCCAGCGATGTCTTTCCAAGGCCTGGTTGGCCAGTGAATAGCAGGTGCTCGAGAACCTCATCGCGCTGTTGACAGGCGGCAATCATAAGCTTTAAGGGGGCCAAAAGCTCCTTTTGCCCCAAAAAGTCATTGAAATCTTTAGGGCTGAGGCGGCGTTCGTATTCACTCTCGGCCATTGCACCAACATCGGTCGAGAAGGATGATTCTTTAGGCATGAGTAGATTCTGACGCCTCGCCGTGCGGATTTCTACCACCACTGTGCGAAAACGCACTAAAGGGCGCAAAAAATAAGTTTAATGCCCATATTTACTAGTCATAGAGCAGAAAACATGGCATGATAATTGCCCTAAGTGGCTATACCTCCTTAGGCAAGATAAATACCAAGATAAATACCAAGATGAATTCAAGTCAAATTACCAAAGTCTTTGCGTTAGCATTAGTTTCTTCCGCTATTTCATGTTTCAATACAGACGAAGTTAAGGGTGGTCCTGGCAGTGAAAATTCTTCAGTCATGTCCTTGACCGAGGTGTCAAATGGTTTTGGTCGAATCCTTCCTTATCTCATTCCTGTTGCAGATGCCGCCGGTAACCCGACAGCACAGATTATTGAAATTCGTTCACTCGAAGATTTATACAACAACCCTTCAACTGACTTGAACCCAGTTTTGCCACCAGTGGCGTGGCCGACAGAAGCGATTAACCCGGCGAACGCGGACGGAAACCACTTTGTAATAGTTAGCTTCACTGGTGACATCGACGAAACTTCAGTCCTTGACCCTACAGCATCAGGTCTGGGCAACAATGGCTTGACAGGCGCAATTACAGTTGTGTCCTACAATAAATTAACAGGTGAAAGCGAAGACGTGGAAGGTCGAGCATTCATTAATGGTTATACGTACGTCAATACGAATGCGGGGCCAACTCGAGAGCGTTGGGTAGCTAAAGCTGGGTCGGCTGTGGTGACAGCATTAACTTTCGATCGTGATGGCTTATTAGTAACTCCTGGTGTCGGTTTTCCTGGCACTTCTGATGCAGCTAGCGGTGTGCCAAACGGCTCATTCGCAAATGCTGGTAATTACATTGCAAAGAACACTTTTATGTTCGTTGCCGATACTGACGGCGACCTAAGTTCTTACGAGACGTTCAATCCGAATATGGTATTACGTGTCGTGATAAAAGGCACCGAGCTCGGTGAAATTGAAGGGGGTGTTCGTTCAACACGTGGCTTCTATCTTGAAAATGGTGGTGTAGCAACTTCAGCGGTTGCTGGCGATGATGGAGGCCCACCTTTGCCTTTGCTTGATGGCGCTGGTGGTCGTATTGTGACTAGTCCCCAAGACCTAGACATTGACGTCGCATGCGACGCAGATATTTACTTTTCTTTCGACGAGGCCTGTCAGCCACACACTCTTGGCCCAATTCCAAGCGCTTACCCGCCTTCACTCTCCAATGAGTTCACTGTAGAGTTCTACCCACAAGTACTTCCTGGCGAACCATTGCCGGGCACTACGATTGCTTTAGCTTACTCCGTAAGCCCGGTAAGCCCGTTTAACTTCACTGAATTCGTTGTTAGCCCTGTGGTGCCTTTCCCTGGTCAAGACCCTCTTGGTGCGCGATCAACTGCCGAAGTAGCGTACTTCCATAAATCTGCTGAAGACTTGTTCGGCAACAGAGATAGTGCGTCTGCTGACAGCTCGACAATCTCATTCGTTATCGGCTCAGATTGTCCTGGCTTGGTAAATGCACCAGTGATGCCAGGTGCGCTAGTTATCGCTTCAAATGAGGGGATGAAGGTTCTTGACCTTGACGGTTTTGGCCAAGGTACCGGTGATCCAACTCACGATTTTATTCGCACTGAATATAACGTTACCTTTGACGACAACTACGGCAACATCCCAACGTCTGGTGATATTTCCAAGTTCCCGTTTAATCCTAACCTTTCACAGCAAGGCCTCTTTCCACCGCTAACCGCAAATACTACAACACTTGCTGGTGGTTCACGTGGTGTGTTCACTCTAACACAAAACACATCTCTAGAGACAGCCTTAACATCTAGCACTTTGATGGGATCAATTACCGATATAATGATTGGCCATCCACTTGACTTGGCTTATAACAACTTTGATTGTATTTCTGGTGGTATAAATAATTGTGCAAGCTTGGCTTTTCAAACAATTCCAGGAAGCACAACTGGTGGAGTCGGTAACAATATCACTAACGCGCCGCATCCAAACCCGCCGCGTTTAGAGTTATCGCCTTCTTGTTACTCACCATTGATTCAATCTGAAGAGCCAACGCGGATGGGTGCTATAAGTACATTGGCCCCCGGGAACGCCTTCGGTAATCCAGAGACTGGTCTAAAGCCTTCTGGGTTGCTTACAGAATCTCAAAGTTACGGTGGTTTCTGGGGACCATCTGCAGCGATAGCAACTTGTCCAACATTCGTGTTGCGCCAGCAAATAGGACACTTCTTGTTCTTATTGGATGAGACCAATTCAGATATCGTAGTTCTTAACTCGAACCGGATGTCAATTATCAAACGTTTGTCTGTAGTGAGCCCACGCGACTTGGCCATCTCGCCAGACTTAAATATTTTAGCCGTATCAAATAACAGTGCTTCAACTGTTACCTTCATTGATACCGACCCGTTCTCACCAACTTTCCTTGAGGTAATCAAAGTAGTAAGTTTGGTTGACAGTAACAATCGTCGTGGACTTGGCCCAACCGAAATGGTATGGCAAGGTGACGGTGAAGATGTAGTCGTACTCTGTGACCGTTCAAACTCAATGGCTTTAGTTTCAGGTAATGGACTAGAGGTGCGTAAAATCATCTCTGGTGTTGCTAGTCCTAAATTGCTGGCTGTGACCGACCGTAACTCATCGGTTTACACGACAGGGCTTTACTACGCTTATGTAGTCTCCGAGAATGGTAGTATGAAGATTTTTGAATCGGGTCCAGATGGCCTGCAGGGTATTGGTTACGACGAGTTCATCGGCGAACCTTTGCTAGATGGCCGCAGTGGCTTCGAGAATCCAAGTGCAGTATTGATTAACCCTGGCTCAACAAAGCACTCTGTGTTTGTTGCATATTCGACAGCAAATGGCGCAGTTATTGATGACATTTGGTTAGATTCTTCGCCTACCGGTTCAATCTCTATCCGTTTGGCTCCTGGTGTTGTTAGTGATCCAAGTCGCCGCGGTAAAGAATGGCTAATGGTCAAGCAATATAAAGATGTATTCTCATCATCTGCAATTCGCGACATGGCTGTCGATGATCTAAATAACTTCGGTTCTGTTTCAACGGTGTACTCCGTGTTTGGCGGTGGCAATCTCGTGCACCACAGTTCAAAAGCTTTGTCCCGCGCTGGTGCTCCTGTGTCATTCCCTCGGTTCTTGTTCGCGGCTTCTTCAGCTGGTTTCATTGACGTGCTGAACATCACCGAAGGTACCGTAGCTGTTGATCCGATTCGAGTCGAAGGTGTCACAGTCCTTGCACACTACTGGCGTCAGTAATTCACGAGCAACGCTTATAGCTCGACAACACTTTTCATTGAATGGTAGCTCCTGCAGGAAAGCAAGTGCAATCTATGTTTGGCGAAATCGCCGAACGCTACGATTTCTTAAATGGTTTTCTTAGTTTTGGCATCGACCGTCTTTGGCGCCGTAGGGCAATTAAAGGCGCAGCAGTCAGCGCCAGCGATAAGGTCTTAGATTTATGTTGTGGCACCGGAGACTTAGCAATTGCCTTTGCCAAAGAGGGATGCCAAACCACAGGTGCCGACTTCACTTATCAAATGTTGTCAAAAGCGCCACCGAAGGCTGACAAAAATAAAGTTAGCGTAGATTGGGTACAAGCAGATGCCCAGCAGCTACCATTCACCGACGACAGTTTTGACGTAGTCAGTATCGCCTTTGGCATTCGCAATGTAGAGAATGCTGAGCTCGCAATACAAGAGTGCCACCGAGTCTTAAAAGAAGGCGGGCGACTAGTGGTACTCGAGTTTTTCCCTATCCCTAACCCAGTGTGGCGCTTTTTGTTTCGCTTGTACTTCTTGCGCGTGCTACCGGTTATTGCTGCGGTGGTGCGGGCGGGGCGCACTGGTGCTTACACCTACTTGCCGCAGAGTGTCGACGAGTTTTATACTGCCAACGCCTTTGCGAAATTGCTAACATCTAGCGAATTTAAATTGCTGTCAGACACTGCCCTCACAGGGGGTGTTTCACGCTTGTTCGTTGCTGTTAAAAAATCACAGTGAATTCTCCAGTCTCACCTTTTCGCCGCGATCCGGCTGTTAGCTTCTTGATGCTGCTGCCATTGGCAGTTCTGCATCTGAGTGGCTACTCTTTGGCACGACTTAAAGAATTTCGGTTGGTTGAATACGTGCAGGTGCAGTGGCAGCCATACGTTTTCCCGACGCTGGTAGTAGTGTTGATTGTGGCAATTTTGTGGT
This sequence comes from Planctomycetota bacterium, assembly GCA_028821845.1. Classification (GTDB taxonomy): domain Bacteria; phylum Planctomycetota; class UBA1135; order UBA1135; family UBA1135; genus JAPKEZ01. Next base: position 6,509 of record JAPKEZ010000012.1, read on the forward strand.
CGGTAGGCAGAATACGTAATCTCGAATTAGCTTGGCGCGGTGGTGCCACTCTTATTTTCGCTGAAGCATTGTGTTGGGCAGTAGTGCTCGGGCCATTGCTCAGTTTTTTGAGAACGGTGATTGATGTCGAGCTGCTACCGTTGCTCGTCACAGGCGTGAGAGAAAGTTTGTCTGTGCATGCTAAGTTGTCTATTGCAGCTGGCGCGGGTCTCTACGAAGAGTTGGTGTTTCGCGTGGTGTTACTCGGAGGTTTCGCAATGGCCTTGCGAGCTTTTTTCCTCAACTTTTTTCGTGATGAAATCGCTCGCAAAGTGGGCTTCGCGATAGCGTTATTTTCTTCTGCTATTCTTTTCGCTGCGGCTCATGGCGTGATGGGAGATCAAAGCGCATTCGAGACGGGTCCATTGGTTTACCGAAGCCTGGCGGGTATCGCCTTCGGCTTGTTATTCTGGTTTCGTGGACTTGCAATTTGTGTCTATGCACACTTTGCCTATGATGCCATCTTACTGATAAAATTAGGCTAATGGAAAACACCAGTCCACCACGCCGAGTTGTCCTTGCTGTCAGCGGGGCGAGCGGAGCTATCTACGCAGTTCGCTGCTTGCAAATGCTTGTCGCCTCTAATATAGAGATCGAGCTTATTTACTCAAATGCGGCGCGGCGTGTGTTACTCGAAGAATGCGACATTAACTTTGATGGCGATTTATGCACCTTGCTCTCTGATCCGGCGACTCACAAATTGGTGACGGTGTACTCGCACGATGACATCGGCGCACGTCCTGCATCTGGCAGTGGTCTTGGCGAGGCTGTTATTGTGCTGCCATGCTCTCTTTCAACGTTGGCTGGTATCAGTTGCGGTAGCGCGGCGAACTTGATTGAACGTAGCGCTCAAGTAGCGCTTAAAGAACAGCGTAAATTAGTGATAGTACCTCGTGAAACTCCGCTGTCGCGCACTCACTTAGATCACATGTCGCGCTTGGCGTGGGCAGGAGCGACAATCTTGCCCGCCAGCCCGGGTTTTTATCACCGTCCCCAAAGCATTGAACAACTAGTCGACCAAGTGTGCGCCAAAATATTGGGTGTATGTGATATTCCGCAATCAACTGTTGGCCCTTGGACAGGGTCTGCAACGGATGAATAGTTCATTCCGCAACACATTGCGCATGATTAAATTCGAGCACAGTGTGTTCGCTTTGCCATTCGCCCTCAGCGGCGCTGTTATCGCTGCTAACGGCATGCCGCCATTAGCCGACTTGGCACTGTTGGTCTTGGCCGCAGTGTTCGCGCGCTCGGCAGCGATGGCTTACAACCGCGTCCACGACCGCTATCACGACGCGTCAAACGAGCGCACTGCAAACCGTGAATTAGTCGTCGGCACTTTGTCTGTGCGTTACGCGATCAGCTTCACTTTTTTTTGTAGCTTTGCTTTTATTGGCATCGCGTTCTTACTCGCTCCAATTTGCGGATGGCTGTCACTACCTTGCCTTATGGTGTTGCTCGGCTATTCACATCTGAAGCGTTATTCGTATCTGTGTCATCTAGGTTTAGGCATCGCACTAGGCTTGGCTCCGGCCGGGGCATGGTTGGCGGTCAACAAAAGCTTTGATGGCGATTGGCAACTGCCGTTAATCATCGGCGCTGGCGTTAGCTTGTGGGTTGCGGGTTTCGATTTGCTCTATGCTATTCAAGATATTGAACATGACTTGCAGCAAGAAACCTTCTCAATACCTGCCAGATTCGGCACGACGGCCACTAAGTGGATTGCGATGATTTGTTTCATTAGTGCAGTGGTTTTCTGGGGCAACGGCAATCAACAATTAGGTGTAGGTTACATCTCAATGCTCGGCCTAGCGCTAGTCACGGTTTTATTAGCGGCTGAGCTGTTCTTGGTGCATCGCTATGGAAAAGAGAAAATACCGACGGCTTTTTTTAAGGTCAATGCCTGGGTGCCAACGGTGTATTTTCTTAGCTTAGTTGCCGACATTAACTATTAGGCGATTTTAAGCTATACACATGGCTGTAGCTCGCCCCAAGCAACTTGATCCTGGCACTGAATATCGTCAGTGGTGTGGCTTGGCGCGTGATGGCGAACTGCCGCGGTTGCTGCTGATACTGCCTCCCAAAGGCGATGAAGAGGTCTGGTTCGGTGAGCAAGTCACTTCCGCGGCGCGCGAATACCTGGCCACTCAAGATGGCATCGACATTCTAGATATCGACGGCGGATCGGCCGACTTTGATGTTGCCAGCGTCGATAGTTTTTTGAATTCACAATCCTTGTTCGCCACTCGGCAGGCGCTAATATTTAGCCGTGCAGCGAAGGCGATTACCAAATATCCACGCCTTGCCGAGCGCTTGCTTGAAGTGGCGAGCAGCGGCGAAGGACCTGATTTCATGGTGGTGCATACGGGCGCATCGACGTCTAAGGGGGTTAAGGCATTGAGCGCGACTCGAATTAAAGCAGCTACTAAATTGCGCTTCCGACAACTTTATAGCGATCCGCCACCATGGCGTCCCGAGCCGGATGCTTCTGAGGCAGCACAATTTGTTGCAGCTGAGGCGCGACTGCAAAAAATAACGATGCAGCGTGGGGCGTCTGGCAGTTTAGTGGCATTAGCCGGTTCACGTCCTGCAGATTTGCTGCAGGCGATAAATCACTTTTCATTGCTGGGCTTAACTAGTGTTAACGAGCAAGATGTGCGTGACGTAGCCTCGCATTCCGCCGAAGGTTCGGCTTTCGATTTTGCCGACTCTGTTTTGTGCGGCGATTCAGTTAGCGCTTTACGGTTGCTGACTAAAATATCTCGCCAAGGGTTGCGTGCTTGGGGCGGCAAACGCGTTTCTATTCGCGATGCCTTTACGCTGTTGATGTCGTCGATTAATAGCGAAGTTACGAAGACGGCGGCAATTATTGAGTTTATGGTGCATACACCTAATTTAGAGCAGGCGATTAAGGCGTCGGGCAGCCGTCCGAGTAAACCAGTTATTTCTAAAATGCAAAAACGTTTGGCTGTGTGTGACGAGTCGCACATCAGCAATATCAACGCTGCAATTCTGCAAGCAGAAAAGAATTTAAAAATAGAAGGATGGCGTGACACTGTCCATATCCTAGAAATGTTTGTGTTTAGTGTTCTAAAGCGAAAATAAATGAGTGTTATTCGTCAGTTGCCGCGGTTGGTGGTCGATCAAATTGCCGCTGGTGAAGTCGTCGAGCGTCCCGCGTCGGTGGTTAAAGAGCTTGTTGAAAATTCTTTAGATGCCGGTGCGACCAATATCGATGTCATTCTTGAAGAGGGTGGTATTCGACGTATTGAAGTTCGCGACGATGGTGTTGGTATTGCGAGCGATGATTTACAGCTAGCATTGTCTTCACATGCTACGTCTAAGTTGAGTGACGCCTCCGATTTACAAGCAATAGCCTCTTTAGGCTTTCGTGGAGAAGCTTTGGCGTCTATTGCATCTGTGTCACGTCTCGAAATTATTTCGTGGCCGCGCGATGCCGAACGAGCGGCTAATATTAGTGTTAGCTTTGGGACTCAATCAGCCGTCCAAGATTGCGCTGGCGCCAGGGGCACGCGAATTACGGTTTGCGATTTGTTTTCTGAGCTTCCTGCGCGCCGCAAGTTTTTAAAGCGTCCATCAACTGAGGCTAGTCACGCGATTGCCTGGGTTGAACGTTTGGCTTTGGTGCATTGCGGCGTCGGCTTCAGTGTGCAACACGATGGCAAGATGGTGTTCAAGGTAAATACTAGCGACGACCTCAGTGCGCGCTGCGCCGCGGTCTATGGCACAAAGCTAAGCACCGACATGATTAGCATCGAGCTGCCTTCCGAACATATTCAATTAACTGCGCGTATAGGACCTCCAGAATCAGCCCGGCGCGATGCGCGTAATGTGCACATGTTCTTGAATGGTCGCTGGGTTCGCGACCCGCGCTTGTTGCGGGCGGTGCGTGAAGGCGTAAAAGAATTCGTACCGCACGGTTATTACCCAACTTTATTTATGGCGCTGAATATGGCGCCAGAAAGCATTGATGTGAATGTGCACCCACAAAAAACGGAGGTGCGTTTCCGTGACGAGCGCATGGTGTTTGGGCGAATTGTAAATGGCTTACGCCAGTCGCTTGCAGAAGCAAATTGGTCGACACGTACTGCTGGTGGTGTCGGCGGAAATTACACAGCGCCTTCCTCTTCCCAATTCGGTGGCGCCCCGATGTCTGAGGATGGCGGTACCTATAGTCAGCATCCCTTAGCAGCTGCCGATGCGCGTCCGATAGGTGCAATTGATGACACGATAGGTAGCCAAAACTTTTTGTCGGTGCGTAACACATTCTTGTTCCGCGAAATCGAAGGTGGCGTTGAAATAATTGATCAACATGCTTTGCATGAACGCGTCAACCTCGAAGAACTGCGCCGCGAAATCCGCGAGGGCGAAGTGGTAATGCAGCCTCTGTTGGTACCAGCTTTAGTCGATCTCAGCCGCAAAGAAGTTCAGTCGTTAGTTGACAACAAAGCGGTATTCCGCAAGCTTGGTGTCGAGGTGTCTGAGTTCGGCACTACAACTTTGGCTATCAATGGGGTGCCCGCGCGCCTTAAGAAGTTGCGTCCAGAATCTTTGGTTGAAGACTTGCTAGAGATTTTAAGCCAATCACGCGAGCCATCGCCAGAGCAAATCCAAGAAGAGATGCTTTATTCGATGTCGTGCCGCTCTGCGGTCATGGCTGGCGATTACGTTGGCGAAGATGCTTTGCGTTCGCTGTTAAAGCGTGGCGGTGACTTGCCGCAAGATCGTACGTGTGCCCACGGGCGACCGGTACGCGTGTTCCTTAGTTACGTTGACCTCGAGAAGGCTTTTTATCGTCGTTAGGTGGCGGTGGGTGCGGCCCCCAGCTTAGATTGTGTATCTCGTAAATGCGCTGCGGTAGAGCCTCGCTGTCGTCGCTGTCGAATTCGTATAAGACTTGCGGGATTTGACGACCAGCGTAAGCCGTGTACGCCAAAGTCGAAAAGCGTTGGAACTGCAGTTGCTGTTGCTCGTCGCCGTACAGAATAAAATCAACCATGCTCGGAAGTGTTTGTTCTGCTTCTAGATGAATGCGGTAAGTGTAAAGTTGCTGCTGGCGCGTAATGGTACCTTCTAGAATACGCGTCCCAGAATCGCTAGTTGTTAGCTTGGTCGGCGGATTGTTGTCGGCGAACTGCCCTAAATCTAGCAGCACCATTAAGCCTGAGCTTAACTCAAGGCCTTCGTCAATCGCCTGGCGGTCTTCGGTGAATTCTCGGCCGGACAATATTTGCTTTTCTTCCCCGGCCTGGCTTAGCCAATATTCTTTGCCGTTAAATCCCTTACGTATTTGCGTGTTGCTTTTTACATCGTCGATAGCTAGCTCGAATAGTTCTTTAGGGTGGCTGGCATAACTAAGAAAAAAACCAAATTCGCGAGGATGCTCGCCGCGTTCGCGTAAAAACAGTTGCACTCCAAAATTGGTCATGGCGGTGGCGTTTGCGTCGCTAAATTGTGCCGCAGCTACCTCATGCATTAAAGACCCAGCCTCGGTGGAAGTGCTGTTGGTTGTGTCTTGTGCAACGAAGCTGGCAAGAACATACAAGAAGGGCGTCGCAATGCTCATTTGATTGTAATAGGATACGTCCCCGATGTCTTTTTTACAGACCATTCCTGAATTTCATAGCCCAGCAAACGGAGTAACGTTGCTTGGTGTCACTGACCAGCGCTTTAAGCGTGGAGTCGTTCAAATATTGTTTGAATTGCCGCTCGATGCCAGCCGTGCCGCTCGCAGTTTGCTACTTGACGTTCTCGAGCAAGGTTCTGCACAGTTTCCTGACCAAACCAGCTTGGCGCGCGAGTCGCAAAACCTGTTTGGCGCTTCTTGCGACCTTTACACCGAGCGCTCTTGCGAGTCTCACATAGTGGGCATCCAGATAAGCTGTCTCGGTGAGCAGTTTCTGCCTTCTGGCGAAGAAGTGTTGGTACCCATTCTTGATATTGCCACTGGCATTCTTTTTGAGCCGCTACGTGGGCAGGGAGCGGGCGAATTTTTCGAGACCAAGTATCTAGAGCGCGAACGCAAAAACTTGCTTGATATGTTGGACGAGCGCAAAGACGACCGTGGTGAATATGCTAGCGAAAGATTTAAAAGAGTGATGTGTGCCGATGAGGAATACGGCAAGTTGTCATGGGAAAGTTCAGAAGCAGTTGCCTCGGTAACAGCGCGGCAACTTGAAGACGCGCGCCTCGAAATCATTCAGCGTGCCGAAGTAACTATTATTTGCTCTGGGTCAGCAAATGTAGACAAAGTTAAGCATTGGGCGGCGCAACGGTTTGATATGCAACGCGATGTCATTGAGCTTGCGGAGCCATCCGTTAAATTTCCTAGCGAATTGCGTCACGTGAATGAGCATCTAGAAATGGAACAAGCCAAGCTACACATTGGTTTACGCTTGCATCTTCCTCAAGAAATCGCCGACCGCGAAGCACTCATTGCCGCATGTTCCATCTTAGGCGGAGGCTCGCATGGCCGTCTATTCCAGAAAGTGCGCGAAGAAAAATCGTTAGCTTATGGTATTTACTCGCAGATGCATGGGCGCAAGCACATCCTCTCTGTAAGTGCTGGCATTGATGCTAGCTCGGCGGCAGAGGTGGAAGCAGAAGTGTTCAAGCAAATCGATTTGCTGGCAGCCGAAGGTCCTACAGCTCACGAGATTGAGCTGTCTCAAGCTAATCGCTTAAACGGCTTGGCGGCACTCGCCGACTCACCGGGCGCGATGGCTTCGTTCTATCATGGCAATCACGTTTTGGGTCTTAACGCAACACCGGCCATTCGTGCTGCGGCTTGCCAACGGTTAACAGCCGAACAAATTCAACAGGCAGCCACCGGATGGCAGTCAGACCTCGTTTACCTCTTGTCCGCTGCCGAATAATGAAGACCACCCGCACCATTAAGCATCCGCAATTGGAAGAAACCGTTCATTTGATAGAAACTGCGAATGGTATTCAAATCGCTCTCATCCCTACTCCAGGATTCCATACGACAGCTGCGCACTTTGGCTTACGTTTTGGCGGTAACGACTTGCATTTCGTTATGCCCAACGGCGACGACCATCAAGTCCCTACGGGCTCCGCGCATTATTTAGAACACAAGCTGTTTGAGGGACGCGAAGAAAAAGTTTTTGACAGATTCAATCGTTTGGGAGCCAACTTTAATGGCGGTACTTCCTTTTGCCAAACCACTTATTACTTTTCGACTGCCGCCCATTTTGACGAGTGCCTAGAGGTTCTGCTCGACTTCGTGCAAGATCCGCTAATCACCGAAGAGCGCGTTGATAAAGAACGCGGCATCATCGAGCAAGAGGTGCGTATGTATCAAGACAATCCAGGATACCGGGGTACTTTTCTGTTACACGCGGCGATGTATAAATCGCATTCAATGCGTGTGGGTCCCGGAGGAACACTTGATGACGTTGCGCGCATTAACTCAACAGACTTGCAGCGCTGCTACGACGGTTTTTATGTCCCGCGAGCACTGCGCTTGGCAATTGCTGGAGACTTCGATGTCGAAGAAATGAAGCAAAAACTCGAGCCGTTATTGCGTACTGACGATACTGCCATTGCCAAGCGGTCGTCGGATGATGCTACCAGCACTCGTTTGGCTGGCTATGTAGAACAAGAGTTTGCGGTGACGCGTCCTTATGTCTTTATTGGCTACGCTCAAAGCGAGGTCGAAACAGATGGGCAATTGCGATTGCGTCAGCGCATCATCGCGTCATTGTTGCTTGATCTGATGTTCGGCAAATCGTCGGAATTGCGTCAAGAGCTATACGATGCTGAAATAATCGACGATAGCTTTAGCGCTTATTGGTCTGCGGATGAAACCTGGGGTCATGTGATCATGTCGGGGATTTGCGATAAGCCGCAACAGTTTGTCGACGACATTACTCAAGCTTGTGACAAATTCATCGCTGACAAGATTAAATCTTCTGATTTTGAAAGGCTGCGCAAAGCGGCATGGGGTGGCATTGTCTCGGGTTTGCAAACGCCATCTGCGGTGGCTTCTTCGGTGTTGTCTAGTATGTTGGCCGGAAATGAAATATTTTCTTCTCTCGACGAATTGCAAGCAATCAGTCTTGCCGACATTCAAGCGGCTGCCGAGAATTTGTTCGATGACTCAAAGCGCGCGATTGCGGTGCTGACTCCGAAGGATAAATAATGAAGCGTGCATTCTTACTCGGGCCAACGGCCTCGGGCAAAACAGGAATCGCTTTGAACTTGGCGCCGTTAATGAATGCCGAAATAATTTCTCTTGACTCGATGCTGGTTTATCGTGGCATGGATATAGGTACAGCGAAGCCGAGTGCTGCAGAGATGGCGCAGGTGCCACACCATTTAATCGATGTTGTCGATGCTAGCAACGAGTTCTCTATCGCTCAATACCTCAAATTGACTCAAGCGGTAGAACGACAGTTGCGCGAACAAGGTAAAAACGCTTTGTATGTCGGCGGAACCACGATGTGGTTTAAGGCCCTGGCTTTTGGGCTAATAGATTTGCCAGAAGTAAGCACGCAGTTGCGTGATGAGCTTGCGCAGCGCTTGCAAGACGAAGGCGTCATGGCGCTGCGCGATGAATTACAAAAAGTCGACCCCGATGCTTTCGGGCGTATTCACCCGAATGACCATCGTCGCTTGTTGCGTGCCTTAGAAACCTGGCATTCGACAGGCCGTAGCTTGACCGACTGGCAGCAGCAATGGAATCCTAGCAATCATGTCGATGAATGCGCATGGGTTCTCGACTGGCCGCGGGAGATACTTCACCAGCGTGTACGCACTCGTTTCAAGGAAATGTTCGAGGGAGGTTTACTCAACGAGATTCAAGGTATTCTCGGCGGCTGTGGCTTCGGCAAGACTTCGTCAAAGGCGATTGGTTATAAGCAAATTTTAGAGCACCTCGATGGCGAACTTGACTTGCCATCGGCACTCGAAAAGTGTATTAGTCAAACTAATGTTCTGATTCGCCGTCAAATGACTTGGTACCGTTCATTTAGTGGCTTGCAGTTTGTTGATATGCCAGCAGCAGAGGGCAACGAACAGTTAATCGCGCGGTTTGCGCGTGAGTTTGCCGGCTAAGACATATTCGCCGCGAATTGCGCTGTGATCCGAGTGCTCCGTTTCTATCAATTCGAAGTTTGTGTTATTGATTTGCCCGCGGTACATGATGTGATCAATTGGTAGTCCAAAATATTTATTGCTATCGATGTGCCATGAATTTAACAAGCCATACCCCTGTCGCGAATGTCTAAAATCGCCATTGCGCAACATTCGTCGAAAGGGCGCAGCCCACGGTGTTGAGTTGAAGTCACCTATAACTATTGAGTTTTCGCTGCGTGCTGCCCACTGTGCGGCATTGGCCAATGTCTTTGCGTGTTCACTAAAGATAGGCCACTTGGTGTGAGCCGCGAGCAAAGTAAATTTCCGGCGCTTTACTCTTACTTCTACCACTAAAAAGGCACGGTCGTTATCGTTGCTTACTGCCGCCACATCCGATAAAGGGAATTTAGAGAAGACATATAAAGAGGCACTCTCTACTTTTCTAGAGAAGGGATAGTCGCTAAATGCAGCGGTCAACTGACTAGTTTGCGCTTCGGCCATCACCACAATGTCTGATGGCTGCTTTTTCACAATCTGCACCAACTCACTGACCGCCTCCGCTTGAAAGTGAAGATTCATCCATGTCACGGAGAATTTTTCGGTATTATTAAGATCGACAGTACTGTTAGGTATCAGCAGGCTGAGTGGTACTAGAGCCTGCACTAACACCACAAACACCGCCCCTTTACGCCATTTGGATGGCGACCATACGCGTCTGGCGAAAAACGTGGTGCATGTTAAAACTGCTGTCGCTGCCGAGTATGCCAGGAAATAGCAAATGAAGTGGGTGAATATAGCGAAGCTGTCATAGACCATTCCTAACAACACGCAGCTGGCAGTGACGCAGCTACTGATGAAGATGATTTTGGCGAGTGAGGCGAAGCGGGGCACAGAAGCGACCATGCGCATATGTTATGATAGGCGCATGAACTCTTCATCAGAATTTCCCAATTTTGGCACTCCGCCGCCGGTATCGCCGGGGGGGCCATTGAACACTAAGACAAAGAAGCGTTTGGTCGTTGCCGGCGCTGCCTTTGTTGTCTTCTTCTTCTTAATGGCTGCTTTCATTAGCGGTAAAGGTGGCATCATCGAAGTAGACGACTCGCAAGCCTGTGTGGTTGTTAACTACATCACTGGCAATGTCGAAGTGTACAACACACCTGGTTTTAAAATATTTATGCCGTTTGCTGCTCAAGCATTTTTGTTTGATAAGTCGCCTAATAAATTCATCATGGAAGGCGACCGCGATGTTGATTCTAATCACGTGTCGAAGCTGACGGTGCGTGCTAATGACGGCTCTAACTTCTGGTTTGAAACCCTAGAAATCCAATACCGTATTGACCCGATGAAGGCGGGCATCATTCTTGACGACTCCGGATCCGGAACATCTTTCAAAAGTAACTGGGTGAAGTCATACGCGCGTTCTGTACTGCGCGACGAGTTCGGTCGTTTTTCTGCTGAAGAAGTAGCCGACCCATCTAACTACAACACTGCGACGACTTCATCTGAAAATCGTCTCAACGAAATGCTCGCTGAGCACGGTGTGATTATTATGCAAATCATCACTCCCAAGCCACAGTTCGAGGCGCGCTACGAAAAGGCGATTGAAGATCGTAAAGTAGCAAACCAGGAAGTGGAAAAACTCAAGGCTCAAGCTATTCAGTTAACTCGCGAGCGCGAACGCCGCCTTGCCACCATCGAACGCGATAAAGCGACGGAATACGAGCTGCTGCTAGGTACTCTCGAGGCTGACCGTATTACTGCTACTAAAGAAGCTGTTAAGTTAACGAAGAATGCCGATGCGCAAAAAATTGCAGATTCCGCATCTGGCCTTGCTCTGGAGCTTGCTAATAAGCAAGAAGCCGAAGGTCTGAAGGTGCAGGCAGAAAAACAGGCCGAAGGTTTGCGTGCTCAGGTAGAGGCGCTTGCTTTGCAGGGCGAGATATTAGTTCGCGAAAAACTTGCACAAAAATTCAGTTCGATTAAATTCACCATCATCCCTTATCGTCGCGATCCCGCGCCGACGCGCCTTGAACATTCTGGGCTGCAACTAACACCAGGAGGTCAACAGTGAAGCGTACTCTCATTACATTAATCGTTCTTTTAGTGGTAGCACCACTTGTTACAGCACTGTTGTTTAAAAGAATTCCGCCAGCTACAGTAGGCGTAAAGCAGAATCAGTGGGGCGGAGGCATTATTGAAGATGATTTTCCGACGGGCTTCCGTCTTGGTATTAGTGGCTACCACAAGTGGCATTACTTGCCAACCCGTACTCACTTCTTGCACTTCACGAGCGGCCAATTAAATCGTTACGCAAGTGATTCGGTTTCTACATGGGCTAAGCCGTTAGAAATTCGTACTACTGACAACAACGTGGTTACTTTCGAATTGTCTGTGGCCTACCGAATTATTCCGGGAGAGGCGCATAAAATCGTCATGGATGGCCTAAAGGAGCACTACGCTGACCGCGTGAAGTCTGTGGTAATGGCAGAGTTGCGCCAAGAGTTACCGAAGCTAACGTCGGAAGATTTGCAGCTCACCGACTTGCGCCTTTCTCGCGTTGCGGAGACTTTGCCGTTGCTAAATCATAGATTGGAAGAGTTTCACTGTGTGGCAGAGTCGATTTTGATCCGTAAGTTGCAGTTTCAGACCGATTACGAGAGTAAGTTGCAAGAGAAGCAGTACTTTCGCCAGAAGGCCTTGCTTGACCGTGCGCTTACCTTAGTGGCTGAAGAAGAGAAAACAGTTAATCTTATCGAGCGTCAGATTGTTGCTGCCGAGATGGCCAAGACTCAAGATTGGGAGAAGATCATTCAAGAGAAGATGTCCGAGTATCAAGTGATGATTGCTGAGATTGATGCCGAGGCTAAGATTTATTCGGTTGAAACAATTTCTGAAGGCAAAGCCGAGCGTGTAAAGGCTGAGGCGCGTGGCGCTTTCTACCTGGCAGAGGCCGATGCTTTAATGAAAGAGTTGCGCACTCAAGCTCTTAATTCAAAGGGAGGTGCAATTATGCTTGCTCTTGAGGCTGCCGACAATTTGAACTTGCCAGAGGTAACTCTTAATAGTGACGATCCAGCTGTGCCGACTGTCTTAGATTTGTCTGAACTAACAAAAATGCTTGTTGGTCTTGGCGAGGGCAAGTGAGCTCAGTAATAACTTTAGCCGTTTAAGCTAAACGACAAACCTAGTGCGAAGCTTTCGCTTGAAAGAGGCGCTCTAGGTTTATCACTTCGGTACGCTCGAGCATGCCGCATATTACCGGAGTGGCGCTATCTTCGACCACTGCGACCGTATTGCCGTCGAAATTCTGAAAGAGCGCCAGCGCGTCAGAAAGGCTGCTACCGGCACTAATAGAAGCTTGCTCAGCTGACAGCGAGATAACGTCTTCGGCAGTGACGACGTTGGCGATGTGTTGGTCGTAGGCTACTTCACTGAGATCTTTCAAAACGATGATGCCTAGCAACATGTTTTCACTGTCAACTACCGGGAAATGATTAAACGGAGAGTGATTGGCAAAATACAAAATCTTGTCCATAGAGTCGTTACGTTGCAAAGCGTCGGCGCTTGGCTTCATGATGTCGCGAATGAAAACTTCGTTGGGATCGCTGGCAATGAGGTTTTGTTTCGAGAATAGTGTGCGCTTGATGGCCTTAAACCAACTTGAACTGCTGGTGTTGTTCTGGCTTCGCGAAAGCAAGTGGCCGACGTCGACTTCGCCAGCCGAAATCACTACGCGCTTAACAAGCAGCGGCCCGATTAATTCGAAGACAACGACTGAACCCAGGATTATTGCGAGCAAGGTCTCAGATAAATCTTTGTCGTATCGCGAGACATAACCTGCAAGTGCGATAGCTGCGCCAGCTTGGCAAAGTAAGCCTAAGCCGATAGGTGGATTCTTAGAGGAAGCCAGCTTCGGCGTTGATTTAAGACCATTGAACCCAATATGGGTGCCAAGTATTTTGCCTATTACGCGACCTAAGACATAGAGTCCAACAACGAGCCAGTTGTCTCTCATTACATCAAACTGCAAGTGGCTGCCGCTTAGCACGAAGAACAACACAAATGCGGGCTGAGCGTAACCCTCCATTGCCCCGGTGATATGACTGAAAAAGGACGAGCGGTTGGCGACCACTGCGCCAGTCGCCAAGAAGGCCAACATGTGTGGCACGTCGGTTAGCTCGCAGAAACCGATAGTTATAAAGATAACTACTAGCAACGGCACTACGTAATTACCGGCGCCGAGTCGCTCTTGAAAAAGGATTAGCAGGTGGCCGGCGACCAGGCCGTAGATTACCGAACCGATGGCGTCCCATATCGGACCGCTAATCCCAATTTGGCTAGCTCCGGTGATAGCTATAAATAGCAGCATCACTAATTCGAAGGCGAAAATTGCCCAAACATTGGATAACGCCGTGAGAGTTTTCAAAGTGCGTGTCGCGCGGCCTTTTGCGCCGTATTCGTGTAAAACTTCAAGAGTAGTGGCCGGGGCGACGGCGATTGCGAGCACACCAAGAAGGATGCCGCCTTTGATGTCGTGCAGGGCGACGGTACATAACACACCGACTACTGTGAAAGTAAATAGCGCCTCAATCAGCGACGCCCGAAGCATAGTCGTTGGTTGTTCGCTGTTATAGCCAGCCTTCGAGCGCCGTTTGAACTGACCGCCTAATACGAACAGAGCTAAAGCCATCGCAAAATCGTTAATCGGTAAGCGCAAGGTTTCGAGGCTTTCATGCTCGACGCCAATGTGATGCGCAAAGTAGTTGATGCCGACGCCTGCAGCAAGGTAGCCCGTCAGAGTCGGTAATTTAAATTTATGCGCAAGCCACCCCACGAACATGCCGCTTGCTAGCAAGATGCCGAGGATGAAAAGGGCGCTTATAGGCGGGGGCATTTTAGTGAGCGGCGGACCAGTCTGGTCCATGGCCGATGTCAACTTTCAATGGCACGAGCATATCGTAGACCTGTTCCATTTCTCTACGGACTAACTGCTGTAATTTTTTTAATTCGGCAGCTGGGCAATCAAAAACCAATTCGTCGTGTACTTGCAAAATCATGCGCGCTTCGAGATTCTCGTCTCTCATTGCATTACTGACGTTAATCATTGCCATTTTGATTAAATCAGCGGCCGAGCCCTGCACCGGAGTGTTGACCGCCATGTTTTCGGCGCTAGACCGTACGCGGCCGTCGCTCGAATTAACGTCTGGAGTAGGGCGAATACGTCCGGACAATGTTGAAACCTGCTCTTCGTTGCGCGCCGTTTCAAGAGTAGCGTCAATCCATTCACGCACCTTGGGGAAGGCCTCGAAGTATTGGTCGATGAAGTCTTGTGCCTCCGAAAAACTCATGCCCGTTTGTTGGCCGAGGCGGTGTGGCCCCATGCCGTAAAGAATGCCGAAGTTGACGGCCTTGGCTTTTGAGCGCATCTCGGAATCGACTTCGCTAATTTCAATGCAGTTGATCGCAGCCGCGGTGTGAGCGTGAATATCTACTCCGTTATTGAAAGCAGTAATCAACGACTCGTCGCCGGACAAATGCGCAACCACACGTAACTCTACTTGAGAGTAATCAGCAGACATCATCACCCAGTCGGCATTCAGCGGCACAAAAGCCTGGCGAATCTCGCGTCCCTCTTCGCTGCGAATCGGAATGTTTTGCATGTTGGGGTTAGACGAAGACAAACGGCCTGTCGCTACCAAGGACTGATTGAAAGAAGTGTGGACGCAACCGGTTTGCGGATGAATATAAGTTGGCAGCGCGTCGACGTAAGTACTCATCAACTTGGTAGTTTTGCGGTAATCTAAAATCGCGTCTACTATCTCAATGCCCGCGTATTTTTCTAGGGTAGCAGCATCAGTTTTGTATCCTGTTTTGGTCTTGCCCACACGGATACGCGCCCGCTCTTTTTGTATCTCGAGATGCTCGAATAAGATTGGTCCCAGTTGCTTTGGCGAGTTTAGATTAAAAACTTGGCCAGCAATGCCGAAGATAGTGGTTTCTAGTTGTTGTTGACGCTTGGCGAGACGCAAACGTAAATCGCTTAAGCGCGAGGACTCGAGCTTGACGCCATTGGCTTCAATTTCAGTCAACACATGCGCGAGTGGTACTTCGATGTTGTTGAATAATTCGCTAAAACCTTGCTCTTTAATTTGCTCGCGAAGTTTTAAAGTTAGCTGCAGCGTGACGTCGGCATCTTCGCAAGCGTATTCACTAACGACATCGACGGGCAGCAAATCCATAGTTAGGGCGTTTTTGCCAGTACCGAGTAACTCTTTAGTCGGTATCTTGGTGATGTTGAAATGCTGCAAGGCCATCGCGTCTAGGTTGTGCCTATTGAGTGGGTCGAGCAGCGAGTGCGCAATCATCGTGTCGAAACTGAATCCGCTAACTGGAGCATGGTGCCGGCGCATGATATGTGCATCGTATTTAAAGTTTTGCCCAAACTTCTCGATGCTGGCATCGGCCAACAGTGTCGATAAGAATTCGACAGCGCTATTGCCGTCAGGACCTTTAGGTGCTTGTGAGCCCATGCATGGCACGTAATAAGCAGCGCCAGCCTTACAGCTAAACGACATGCCAACCAGTTTGGCCAACATCGGGTCGATAGCGGTAGTCTCGGTATCGAAAGCGAAGGCTTTAGCCGCGCGCATTTCTTTTTCTAGAGCAACGAGTTGCTCGGTGCTCGTCACGCATTGGTAATTACGTGAGTCGTCGTAGTCCGTGGCAATCTCAGTACTCTCTGCCTCGACAGCATTATCGCTGGCGGCCATTTCGGCGAAGCGATCGCCCAAAGTATTGAGTGAATGATCTTTGCAGAAAGCTTGCAGGTCTTCGCTGTGCAGCTCGCCGGGCACTAAATCGTTAAAGTCGCCCAAATCTAAATCGGTAACCATAGTTACCATCTTCAAGGCGTGGCGCACGGTGTCAGCGTGAGCCGCTAAGTTCTCGGCCAGCTTGCCTTTCTCGTTTTCTGGTCCGTCACTTAAAACCTTTTCAAGTGACCCATACTTCTGTAGCAAAGCAGTCGCACGCTTGGGACCCACACCCGGCATGCCTTTAATATTGTCCGAGCTGTCGCCAACGAAAGCTTGATACTGCGCCATCATCTCTGGCGGCAGACCGAACTTTTCTTCGACTTCAGCAGGGCCCATGATGATAGTTTCTGAATCTGCTTTGCGCGGTGGTGGACATTGCAGCGCCATGTCCGTTACATTTTGCGCAAGATCTTTATCGTTAGTGAACATACGCACCTGTAAACCAGATTGCGGTGCTTGAACAGCAAGCGAAGCGATGACATCGTCGGCCTCGAAGCCTTCGCGTGACAGCTGCGGAAGACCCATGAGTTCGGTGACCTCGCGCATCCACGGAAACTGCAGTGCTAAATCTTCGTCGAGCTCGTCGCGGTTAGCTTTGTATTGGTCGTCCATCTTGTGACGAAAAGTGGGGCCGGGTAAATCCCATACAACAACAACGTGTTTAGATGGATGATCTTTCATCGCCCGCAGCACCGAAGTGATGAACCCGTAAAGCGCCCCCGTGGGGCGTCCTTGCTTGTCAGTTAAGTGGCGGATGGCGAAGAATGCGCGAAACGCTAGAGCGGTGCCGTCTATGGCGAGCAGGCGTTTCTCTGGGGAGGTGCTGTTCGGCATTAGATGTATTTTATTAACAGGAAACCACCGACAAGCATCGCTGCAAAAACGATGGCAGCGAGGTCAAACCATTTGTCGAGAACTTTGACGATGGGTTCTCCGAAGTGGCATAGTAGAAAACCTTCAAGGAAAAAACGCGCGCCACGACCGAGCGCGCAGGCGGCAACGAAAGGTAAAAACCCGAGGCCCATCGCACCACTAGCGATGGTGAATACTTTGAACGGAATAGGTGTTACTGCGGCCAGCAGTAACGCAATAATTCCGTAGCTCGCGTACCAGTCTTCGATTTTACCCCAGGTGTTGCGGTCGGCGTCGTAGATATCGAGCAAGTAAGTACCGACACTGTCCATCAAAAACGCGCCTATCAAATAACCGAGTAAAGCTCCCAGCACCGACGCTACAGTCGTTATCGCTGCAAAGCGCAACGCGCGTGATGGTCGTCCAGCACCCATTGCTATTAAGAGCGGGTCGGGCGGTAAAGGGAAAAAGCTCGACTCGGCAAATGACAACCAAAACAACGCCTTAGGAGCGTATGACTTGTCAGCGAATGCAAGCATCCAATCGTAAAGTCGGCGCGCGATCTTTAGGATTGAGGATAAGACGGGGATGCGTCGAAGGAACATTAACTTCCGTAGCTACGAATGTCGAGTAGTAGCCATTGCACCGTGGAGCGTCCGCGGTAGTGGTTAAGGTTGGCGTTAAAAACTACGTCAATAATATCGCCGGCAGCAAGTTGTTGATAGCGTTCTTGTATTTTGAAAAGGATGCCTTTTTCGATTACGCCGTCGCGTTCGAAAGTGAATTGCATTACATTTTGATTTTTACCCACAATACGCGGCTCGCTAGCGACGGTAACACCACTGCACATGAAGACCGGTTCTTTGAATCCCATGCCGAACGGTTCAAGTTCTGCGAAGCGTTTGAGCAACCGTGTGCTGAGTTCTCCGGGGCTAACTTCGATGTCAATATCAAGTTGTGGCTTGCCTACCTCGCCATTGCTGATGGCAGCGGCGTTTAAACCTTGCATAATCTGTTCGGCATTAACGGGGTCGAACTCAAAACCCGCAGCAGCAGCGTGCCCTCCATGCTTGTTAAGCAACGGCGAGACATGCGACAGAAGCTTGGCGACCGAGTGCCCGCGTGGAGCTCGCGCGGAACCACGTGCCACGCCCGGAGTGCATTCAGCCCAACAAAAAGTGGGCAGGCCAGTGTGGTCGCACAGGTTGGCGGCGGCAATACCTAATACGCCGAAGTGCGCGTCGCTGCTGCCGACAAAGACGACATTATTACCGTCTTGATGTTGTCGCTGCGCATCGCCCAATAATTTGGACGCCTGTTCAGCAGTGACAATTTTTCGCTGTTCATTTAATTCCTTGAGTTTTTCAACTAAACGCTGCGCATCAGCTAAGTCGTCAGCAAGTAGTGCTTGCAAGGAAACATCTGCTTGAAACAAACGCCCAGCGGCATTTATTTGTGGAGCAATCTTAAAACCAATTTCTCCTGCGCCCAAAGGTTGGTCGTTACGAATAGCTTGTTGCGCCATTTCGCGAATGCCGGGGAAGCGCGATTCTGGCATGCGCAATAAACCGCTCTTGACCAATGCACGATTGGGGCCATGTAGCGGCATCATGTCAGAGATGGTGGCTATCGATGCGTAACACATTAAATCCATTAAGAACTCGCGTAACTTATCGCTGAGTTGTTCTTGCTGGTGATGCTCACGCAAAATGCCCCAAGCCAGAATAAATGCTACCGCCGCACCGCAAAATTGCACGAAGAAGGGATACTCGCCATCTTCGTTTTTCGGCACCAGCCACGGATTCATTAATGCAGTACATTTTGGTAACTCGTCGCCAGCCATGTGGTGATCAACAACTACGACCTCAATGCCGGCAGCAGCTAACTCGGCCAGTTCGGCGACAGCAGAAGTTCCGTTATCGACCGTAATAATAAGTTTAGCCGAATGCTTTTCAACCAACTTCATGGTGTTGGGGCCCAGAGAATAACCATCAGCAACGCGGTCGGGGATAAACGGAATCGCGTTGACGCCGATGTGCTCGAGCAGGCGTACTAATAAAGCCGTGCCGCATAAGCCGTCGGCATCGTAATCTCCGTAGATAATTACCGGGTATTTTTGGTCGCGCGCACGAAAAATAGCGTCTTGCGCTTGCTGATAATCTGGCAGCAGAGTGGGGTCTGGCAACTCGCGCAATGAAGACTTGAGCAGCGATTTAATCGCCTCAGACGTAGAAATGCCACGATTCATCAAGATTTGAGTGACCATCGGTGGCAGGGACAACTCGGTCGCAAGGGCCTGGCTTTTAGGCGAATCACCGGACAAAAAATGCCAATTGTAATGAGAGGGTAAAATCGCGGTGTCCATCGTGTATCATTCTATTACTGCGATGACTGATAAACCTCCCCGAATTCCGGCAATGAATGAATTGCTCGACGCCTGCGCCGAGCATCATTTAGATTGTTACCCGCGTGAAGCATGCCGTCGGGCGTGTGAGATGGCGTTAAATACTGTGCGTAATGCGCGAGCGGCCGATGATTTACAGGCCGGCATTGACGACGCCTTCTGGCTCGAGGTGCGAGGACATCTTGAAGTGTTGCCGCAAGTTCAAATGTGTAAGGTAATCAACGCTACTGGTGTGGTCTTGCACACTAATCTGGGGCGTGCGCAATGGCCTGA
>JAPKEZ010000105.1 GCA_028821845.1 Planctomycetota bacterium
TGGGGTACCTATGGTCCTACCCGCATACTTATTCTTGGCAAAGAAGATGATCAAGTAATCAGTGCAGAATCAAAAAAATCCTTTCTAAATGAATATTGTAAATGGCGAACGGCGTCATCCAAGCAGCACTCTCACGAAGACTGTTTAGTCCATGCAAAAGAAAATCTTTTTGGACCAATGGAGCGTGGAAATTCGGAGTCCATGCTCTCAGGTGTTCGTGATACAGTTCCGCAAATGGCTGAACTGATTTTCATCAATGTCCATAATCAGGAAAATGATGATGACACCCTTCCCGGTCCGGTTCAGCGCGGGATTCATGAATACACTCATGTCTTTCAATTATCGATAGGAAGGATGCCCACCTGGATGATGGAGGGTGGCGCTATGTTCTTTGAGAATTGGATTCCGCAATTGGTTAATCGCGGTGACTGGAAATTGCGAATGCGCCAGATGATGCGAGAATCTAAATTCAAGTTGCAAGACTTGAAGTACACCATTGCTGATATGGAAGAAATCGAATCTGCCTCTGAAGAATTGAAGGAGTATTATCAAACTCTAGCCTACCACTCGGGTGCTTGGGCGATTGCCTTCATCATTCTTCAATCCCCGACTCAGAACGTCGCTGTTTTTAGAGACGAGTTCTACCCTTTGGTAACTGAACTAGGATGGGAAGCTGCGGTGGCACAGTATTCTGGGATGGACTCTAAAGAGGATTTCTATCGCGCCTTCGATGCCTTTAGCGGCCTTTCCATCAACGAGCAGATGGAAAGCATTAGCACTATAAAATAATATTAGAGCCTATCAAGCCATTGCTGTCCGCTGGGGTTATCTATAATTGCCGAACGATGAAACCACTTTTAAAAACCTACATGATTACATTTCTTTTGTTTGCAAGCTGTGCTGTAACAGAAAAGATGCTTGTTGAGATGCCCGTAAACGCAGAAACTCGTGAAGATTTTATCGTGGCCTTGAACGAGGTACTTATCGATACGCGTGCCTACGCAGGTTGCCGAGGAGCCACCATCTGGATCAACGAGCAAGATGCAGACAAAGTCTGGATCTATGAAGAATGGCAGTCACGCGCTCACCAGGAAGCTTATGTGGCTTGGAGGGGTGAAACCGGTAATACCAGTCACCTTGGTCCGTATCTCAACGGTGAGTTACGCTTCTTGTGGCTGAACAAGCGTTAGAGTCTAAATTACTCATGCCGTAGCGCATCAACCGGATCTAAATGCGCCGCCTGCCAAGCTGGATAAAGCCCGAACACCAAACCGATGGTAACAGAAATACCGAAGGCCAAGAAAGGAGCTTGCAACGTAACGATGGTTCGCATGTCGGCATAATGCTCAACTAGGTACGGTACCAAGATGCCGAGTCCAATTCCGAGAATGCCGCCGCCCACCGACAACACCACTGTTTCGACAAGAAATTGCATCATAATGTGATGACGTTTAGCGCCGAGTGCGCGGCGGATGCCGATTTCGCGCGTTCGCTCGTTAACTGTAGCGAGCATCACATTCATGATGCCAATGCCGCCGACTAGCAGACTAATGGAAGCGATGCAGCCGAGCACGATATTGAAAATGCGCTTGGTCTCTTCAGCGCGGGCCAAAAGCTCGAGCGGAACAATCACTTCGTAGTCATTCCGGGGATGCTCGCGTGCCAACATAGTACGACTGGCAGCCGCAACTGATGCAACTGTTTCAGCATTTTTCACTGACGCGATTACCTCGTGGATGTCTACCATTTCAATGTTGCGATTGCCATTATTCAGATTAACGTTCATGCTGCCAAACCAACTGATTCCCGTTTGTATCGGGATAAACAGCTCGACGGTAACGGACGCCGCAATCGGCGCAGCGCTAGCACCTATCGGGACGCGTGGAAGAATAACTCCAATCACTTCGAAATACTCGGGGCCGATTTTAATCGTTTGACCAAGAGGATCTCGACCAGGGAAAAAATATCGAGCGACTTCGTAACCGACCACGCACACATTATTACGTTTGATATCGTCAATCGGGCCGATAAAGCGCCCGCGGTGAAGAATACGCCCAGTAACATTCTGATACTCGGCCGTCGTGCCCATGGTCGTAGCATTCGACAAGACTTTATCCTCAAATCGAACTTGTTGTACGAAATTTCTAATGGGTACTACGCCTTCGACGCCTGGCAAGGTTTCGGCAACGCGTTCAAAGTCATGCCAGGTCAAACCGTAGCTTGAAGCGCTGGTTGTCTGAGTGCTCGTGGGATCTGCTTCTGGCTTAAGGCTGCGCAAAATGATGTTTTGGCTGCCTAGCTGGCGAATTTGTTCTTGCGCCTCTTCACTAGCACCTTCGCCAATGGCAAGCATCGCGATCACACTACTTACTCCAAAGAGTACTCCGAAAGTAGTCAACAGACTACGCAGTTTATGCAGGAAAAGACTCTTGATACCAAGGCGTACCGAGCGCGAAAAAGGCGAGCTTAACATTAACCGTTACCCTCGGCGATCGATTCAATCTTGCCGTCTCTAAGCGTCAAAATATTCTGTGCTCTCTTGCCTACATTGAGTTCGTGAGTCACCAGTAAGATCGTTTTCCCTTCGGCATGTAGCTCAGAAAATAGTTCTAAGATTTCTTCGGTCGTTTGAGAATCGAGATTACCAGTAGCTTCGTCAGCCAAAATGATTTGCGGATCATTCATCAGGGCTCGCGCAATAGCCACGCGCTGTTGCTGTCCACCAGATAATTCAGTAGGACGATGCAGTAAGCGGTCTTCTAGTCCGACACGCTGAGCCAATTCTTTTGCTCTTAGAATAGACGACTCGGATTCATGGTCACGGTAAAACGTCGGAACCATAATGTTTTCGAGCACATTTAGCTGCGGGATAAGATTAAAGGACTGAAAGATAAAGCCAATGCTAGAACCTCGTAGGTCGCTCAAACTATCGTCATCTAGAGATTTGGTATCTTTACCCTCGACGCGATACGCACCCGAGGTCGGCGTATCAATGCATCCTAAAATGTTAAGTAGTGTTGATTTGCCACTACCTGAGGCTCCCATTATCGACCAGTATTCTGAGGACGAAAACTTAACACTCACGCCATCAAGGGCGCGGACTTCAGTGTCTCCCATTTTATAAATGCGAGCCACGTCATCTAATTCAGCGACGACTACCAATGGCTTATTCTTGTTCTGAGTTATACCCAGATTGAAGAAAATCATCTGGAGGGCTTAAGGCCACGATATCGCCAGCGCTGACACCGGAAATAACTTCAACCCATTTTTCATTACTCAAGCCTAGTTCGATTTCGACTGCGACGCCGTCGACAAAGCATACCGTTTTGCCATCGCGCACGAACGCCGACTGCAAAGGAATATAGACGACATCTTCTAATTCGGCAACGATGATTTCTACAGAACAAGACATCCCGGAAGCCACGTTTTGTTCATCGCCTTCGATAGAGACACGCGTTGGGAACAACCTCAAGTTAGGGTTGGCCCACCATGAACCTTTATCTGGCAAAAGAGCTACAAACTCGACCTGTCCCTTCAAAGTCACCCCTGGCAAAGCGTCGACCATAACACGACATTCTTGACCTTCTTGAACTTTCTTCAACACCGACTCGTGCAAGCTAATTTCTGCCATCATGCCGCCGCGCTTAGGAATCGAAAGCAACTCTTGTCGCTCACGCACCATAGTGCCCTCTTCAATAATTTCTTCGCTGCGTCTTCCCTGTGCCCGTGCATAAACAATGATGCCGTCATCGGGCGCGTACAATTTAGCTTTCGAAATTTGGCTTTCGAGCTTTAGTAATTTTTCGCCTTCAAGTTTAGATCGCGAACGCGCCGCAATGCGTGCGGAGTCCTTATTTACGATATAGGCCTGCGCTTGCAATTTGACACGGGCAAGTTCACTATCAGCTTCAACAACAGCCGATTGCAACATCGCCAATTGCTTAGGGTTATCATACTCTTCTAGAAGATTCTTAGCGCGCAGTTGTTGCTGCAGCAGAATCGTCATGCGGTTGTGTTGCAACTGATCGGACTCAAGCTCGGTGCGTGTAAGGAATCCTTTATCGCTTAGCTTGACAGACCATTCAAGCTTATCTTGAGCTTGCGCCAATTCTTCTTTTGCCAGCTCAATCGACTCGTCGGCTCCTTGCAATTGCTGCGGCCAGTCGCCCTCGATGTATTTCTCTAAATCTATTTTGGCGAACGATAATTCAAGTTCAGCTTTTGAGATGTCACTCTTATTCTGACTCTCTTGAATACTATACTCTTGTTGAGTATTAACATAATTTGCGGTCGCGGCCTCGCTAGTAATGACTTGTTCAATTCTTCGCTCTACAAGTTTCGAGGCATCAAGCTCTGCGACCAGATCTCCTTTCGCAACCGTGGTACCCTCGTCAATAAGATACAGAACCTGCGAGTCACCTTCTAATTCTGATTTTACTTTTGAAGAATTCTTCGACGACATCGTACCACGCTGCAGCACGCTGATAAGCAGAGGCCCGCGTTGAACTTCAGCACCGTATGCCTCTGATTCGTCACCACTACCCTTCGAGAAACTCGAGAAAGCGAAGATGGCGAGGGCACTGACGCAAGCGACAATGGTTATTTTTGATTTAAGTAGGGAGCGTATCATCTGTATTACAAAGAGTCTGTGAGTGAAATCGTAAAGCCGTCGGCACCGACGCGAAGAATTCCGAGGTCAAAGCACAGAGAAAGGCGCGCGGTGAGTCGTTCTCTTTCTGCAGCGGCTAATGAGTTTTGTGCACTAACAAGTGCGCGGCGCGCCTCAAGCACAGAGCGGGTATCTGATCTACCTGCAGCTAAATTCATATCGGTGCTCTCGACACGTTTCTTCGCCAATTCAATAGAGCTTTGTTGAATCGCTACCCCCTCAATAGAGTTGTGCAAGTTCCGCATATTATCGCGCAAGCCGGCAACGATGGAATCTTTCAAGAACTGTTCGTCACGCAATGATTTTTCGAGACTAATCAAACTGCTGCGATAAGAGTTCTGTTGGGGTATCTGATTAATCGGCAAATCGAAAGACAAGCCAGCGGACCAATCTAATTCTCCGGGCCCCTGATAAGAAGTGTCGCCCTTTAGCTCTAACCCGGCCTTCAGCGCCTCTTCGGCTACGTACACGCGTCGTTCAGAATCTAATGTAGCATCGGCCCGATTTAAATAATCGAGCCTGCTTTTGAAGGACGTCTCAATCGCAGACTTCTCTTCTAAGCTGAGTAGGTATTCTTCGGATTCAAGAAACACATCGAAACTTGATTCTTGCAAAACAATTTCTACGCCGACTGGTAATCCGAGTAACAATTTAAAATCGTCGAGTAGCTTTTTGACTCTTGCATCGAGTTCAAGTAGTCGGTTTGACGATTCAAGAGTATCTTGCCGCGCCTGGTCGGCCTCGATGTCGTTCAATTGGCCAGCTTCTGCAAGAGCGTCATTTCGCTCGGCGAGCAAAAGTAAGCCCTCGAAGTTTTTAGTTTCAATTTCAAAGTTTCGAATACTTTCAATGAGTTGAAAATACTGGAAAGCTAAATCGAGAGCAAAAGATCGACGATAGCGCTCGAAGGATCGCACCGAATAAACTAGATTACGCTCGGCTTGCGTTAACGGCTCGCGAATCACCGCGGCAGAGGCTCCGCCCAATAGAGGCTGCGTGATACTGAAGGTAGCTGCGCCCAATGCGCTAAAGGGTTGATCGCTGCTAACGACGGCAAGCATATTCGAACCGATATCTGCAAGGATGGTCGCACCCGTTCCTAAGGCCTTTTGTAGTCCCGTCGACACCGTTACGGTATCCGCAGGAGCAGCGGCTTCGGCGCCGAAAAAGAATTGGCTCTCAAACTGCCACTGCTCGAGCCGCAAGTCTAAAGCCGACAGATAAAGGCCTTCTTTTTCGGCTTGATAGGCAGGACTGTCCTCAGAAGCAATTTCTAGGCAAGCGAGCAGATTTAGTTCTACCGGCCCAGTCAACTCGCCGCTTATCAGTCGCTGGCGAAGGCTATTCACCGGAGCTTCAATGCTAAAGTCACTGGCTTCGCCAAATACCTCTTCAGCGTTCTTCGACAGC
>JAPKEZ010000013.1 GCA_028821845.1 Planctomycetota bacterium
ATTGAGCAGCATGCCGATAATTAAGCCAAACACTACGCCGAAAGTCGTTATTACACAGCTAAGCGCCAAAAAGAAACCGCGAATACTAGCGGGTGAGGCACCAACAGCACCCAGGATTCCAATGTCTTTGCGCTTGGCGCTAATAAGCAATAACAAGGTCGCAATAAGTTGATAGGCAGCGACTAACACGATAAAGCCGAATACAATTGCCAGAGTACCTTTCTGGTCTTCAGCGGCGCGCAGTAGAGTGCCACCGACTTCACGCCAAGTCTTGATGCGCGAGCGGCGTTGGATGTCGAAAGGTTCTTCTTGCAAGCGTGTGATTAGTTGTTGCCGCACACTGTCAATGTCGGTGTTGTTCGCGACATTGATTTTAAAGTTGGTGAAGTTGCTGTTAAGAGCTATTAGTTGCGCGAGTTGGGTGCGGTTAACGAGCACGCGGTCGATGTCCTGATCGAAACGGCCCGTCGAGGTAGTGGCCGTTAACTGGAAGCTGTGGCGCACCGGCTGTGCATGCTTGCCATTTGGGCGCTGACTAATGACTTCAGCGATGTCGCCAATTTCTAAGCCCAGTTCGTCGGCTAGAGTTTTGCCAATCATCATCGGGGTAAGGCCTTCAGTCATTGCTGGCGGAATACTCTCGTCGGTGCCGATCAATAACACTCCTGACAAATCAGCTGAACGTGAATTGTTTACCGAGCGGCTTCCGCGGCGGCCAATAAGTCCAAACCAATGTAGTTGTGGTCTAGCACTAGTGATTTCCGGGATATCTGCAAACAAGTCCGCAAAGTCTTGCTCAGTCGCCTGGTTCATTAAAGATGTCTCCACGACTAAATCACCAGAAACGCGTTTAATGTTTGATTCAAGTTCACCTACGAAACCGTTGAACACAGAAATGACCGTGAACAGAACTCCGATGCCCAACGCAATGCCCAAAGAGCCTAATGGCAAGATTAGGTTACTGCGGAAATACGCAACGGCAAGGTTGAAAAAATTCACTAGTCGGTAATGAGTCCGTCGCTGATATGAATGGTGCGGTCACATTTGGCAGCGACTGTAGAGTCGTGAGTGGCCAGCAAAACCGAAGTGTTGCGCTTGCGTGCCATATCTAATAGTAAATTCAAAATGCGCTCTCCGGCTGCTGAATCTAAATTACCTGTAGGTTCGTCAGCTAGAATCAATGGCGGAGACGAGATGAGTGCGCGGGCAATAGCAACACGTTGTTGCTCGCCACCAGAAAGCTGATTAGGGCGATGGCCGATGCGTTCGCCGAGGCCTACTTCTTCAAGTAGCTGACGGGCGGCATGGTACTCGGCTTGGCGTTGCGAAAACCACGACATTCCGCAGGCCACACGGCGCGGTAGCAATACATTTTCGAGAGCCGTTAATTCGTGAATGAGATGAAACTGCTGAAACACAAAACCCAGTTTCTCGGCGCGCATCATCGCGGACTTCTTGGCGCTTAACTGCGAAACTTCTTTGCCGTTCAATTTGATGCTGCCAGAGTCGCAGTTATCCATTAAACCTAAAATCTGCAGTAAAGTCGATTTGCCAGAACCCGAAGAACCCATAATGGCGCATACTTCAGCTTGCTGTAACTCGAAATCTAAACCTTTAAGAACATGAAGTTCGCCACGTCCTACTTTATAGGACTTTGTGATGGAGCTTGCTTGGAGTAAAGTCATGAGATTATTAATTGTGACGTAGGGCGTTGACTGGCGAAAGCAGCGCGGCGCGAATAGCTGGAATGGCAGTTAGAATGAGGCACATAATAAAACTGATTAAAAGTAAAGTTGAGACTTGACCGCTAATCCATTGTGCCGGAATACCTTCGACGATGTACAGCTCAGGTGAAAACAATTGAATGCCTAGCTGGTCGCGTAAGAAATCGACTATTTCCAATCGATAGACGTAAAAAGCGCGTGCGCCGGCCCATCCTAGGGCGCACCCAATGATTGAAGCTACGGACCCGGTGATGAGTAGTAAATTAGCGCGACTTGCAGGGCTGTAACCTAGTGCCGATAGAACTCCGAGGTCACGGGTCTTTTCACGCACTAAGGCCGAAAGGCTGGCGAACAAACCAAAGGTGGAGACGAGCACCACAAACATCAGAATAATAGCGACCATCCGTCGCTCGTTATCAATAGCCGCCAAAATTATCGCCGAACGCTGTTGCCAAGTTTCTAGGCTAAAGCCATTGTCTTCGGTTACGTCGATATTCGCTTTGCCTAAGCTTGCAATGATCTGTTGCTTAACGGCAGCCATGTCGGCGCCATCTTTTACATCAATAAGCAGCTCGGTAAACTCAGGAGCATTACTGCCCAATAAGTTGTAACGCAAACCATTGATGCCAGTACGTTGCATGAACACTACGTCCATGGCATTGCGGAAATTGCGCGCTTTGTAAGTCGCCGCAATGTTAGCAGTTGAATTATGCGGAATTAACTCTTCGCCAGCGGCAGGTAACATCGCCGGTAAAGCGCCGAGTTCGAGTTGTGCTTGTGGCTTACCGCTGGCATCAATAATCGCCGGAGGTAAAGTGCCGAAGAATGCGTCACTAACAACAATACCTGGACGGGCGAACACACCATCTGTGTCGAAGCAATGCGCAGCGTCGGCAGTCTTAATCACTTCCGCATCTTCTAGCAACAGGTCGAAGTCACTGACTTGGCGCTCAAGGTCATAGTCAATACCTATCACCTGAATGCCATTATGATTCGCCGTTTGTGAGTTCGAGTAATCGGTGTAATAACCCGGAGTCGAGAACATTGCGTAAGCCACCAAACGTGGGGCAACCGCATTCACTTTATCGACATCAAGAATTGCGCGCTGATAATCCGCAAAAGGCTGCGCTTTATCACTAACGATAGGTCGCAGATGTAAATCCGCTTGAGTGGACATAATCGCCTGACGGTTCAAATCAATCAGCCCGTTCATTACCGACAACACCACCAGCAGCGCGGTAATGCCCACCGCAATACCCAAAATCGCACGCAGCTGCACAGGGCGGCGCAGGATGTAGGCGAGAGCTAGTCTTAACACCCTAGTAGTTTAATCTTCTGAACTGCCTTGTAGGCCGTCTTCGGCACGCAACTGTGGGAACAGCAGTACATCGCGGATAGTGTCTTGGCCGAGCAAAACCATCACCAAGCGGTCAATTCCGATACCGCATCCGCCAGCAGGGGGCATGCCATAAGCCAAAGCGCGCACATAATCATAATCGATAGCATTCGGTGATTCGGGATCGGCGTCGGCAACTTGCTCTTCGAATTTCTGTAATTGCAACTGCGGGTCATTCAACTCACTAAAGGCATTGGCGAGTTCCATGCCGCCTAAGAAAAATTCAAAGCGTCCGGCCCAAGTCGAATCTTCGGCTAGTGGCTTAGCTAATGGACAAATCGCAGCGGGGTAGTCGTAAACGAAAACCGGACCGGTTAATTTGTGTTCGACGCATTCTTCGAATAAATCGTTTACTGCCTTCCACCAAGCGTAGCCATCGCCTTCAGGGACGTCGTGCTTAATCTCAAGCAGCTTCGCTGTAACCGCATCGCGATCGGTCGCATCAAAACCCAGATGTTCTTTGAAAGCATCTGCGTAACGAATGCGTGCGAACGGTGCAGACAAATTGTAGTCGTCACCGCGGAAGTTAACGGTCTCGCCACAATTGGCAGCTGCTGCTGCAGCCAGAACTAACTCTTCGGTAAGAGTCATCATTCCACGGTAATCGGTATATGCTTGATAGAACTCGAGCATAGTGAATTCTGGGTTATGTCGCGGTGATAAGCCTTCATTGCGAAATACTCGTGCAAATTCAAACACGCGCTCGAGGCCACCAACAACTAAACGCTTAAGGTAAAGCTCTGGCGCGATACGCATATACAGTTTCATGTCAAGCGCATTGTGAACAGTGGTAAACGGCTCGGCATTTGCACCACCATATATAGGGTGCATCACCGGAGTTTCAACTTCGAGGTAGTCTTGGTTCAAGAACACCTCGCGCATCGCCTGAATCATTGCCGCACGTTTCTTAAAGTTTTCACGCACCGATTGATTGGTAAATAAATCAACATAACGACGTCGTGCGCGCAATTCACTGTCTGCCAAACCGTAGTGTTGGTCTGGAGGATTCTCGAGGCCTTTAGTGAGAATCTCCAGGCGTGAGCCGTAGATAGAATCTTGACCCTTATCGGTTTTTTTTATTTCGCCGCGAAGAGCAATGAAGTCTCCGAGATTCAGGCATTTCAACAAGGCAAAATCTTCAGCCGGTAGCAAATCTTTTTGCAGGACCACCTGAATCGATCCCTCACCATCGTGAAGGTCAATGAAAGCTAGCTTGCCATAACCGCGGCGACCGAGAACGCGTCCAGCGACACAAGCCTCTGTATTCTGGATTTCTTCGGCTCGCGCCAACAAATCTACAGACATGCTGCGTGGTAAATCACCAAACACCGAAATGGACGCTGGGTATGCATCGGCACCGGAATTCTGAAGGTCGGCAAGCTTTTGCAGTCGGTCTGGATGAAAGTAGTCGTGCATAACGTGGTGCCAAAAGGCTATAAAAGGTGATGGTGGAGCTAAGGGGGCTCGAACCCCTGACCTCGTCGCTGCCAGCGACGCGCTCTCCCAGCTGAGCTATAGCCCCATTAGCTTTTATGTCGCAGATTTTAACGATATCTTTAAGCGCGTCAAAGAGAAAACAAAGTGTTTTCGGCTACGTTAAAATCTTAGCCCTGTAAACACCATCATGGCAGACTACAACTTTAAAGAAATCGAGCCGCGCTGGCAGCAATTCTGGCTCGATAAGCAATCATTCCGTGCACCTGGCCCGGGTGACGCTGGTTTTGACGCGTCAAAGCCTAAGTACTATGTGCTTGATATGTTCCCTTACCCAAGTGGCGCGGGCCTACACGTTGGCCACCCGAAGGGGTACACAGCGACAGATATCACCACGCGCTACAAGCGCCATCAAGGTTTCAACGTTCTGCACCCAATGGGCTGGGACGCTTTCGGTTTGCCAGCCGAGCAGTATGCGATTCAAACGGGAACTCATCCTGCGGTCACTACTGCTGCTAACATCGATAATTTCCGTAGTCAATTAAAAGCTTTAGGTCTTAGTTACGATTGGTCACGCGAGATTAACACGACTAATCCAGATTATTACAAATGGACGCAGTGGGTATTCAAGCAGCTTTACAAACGAGGTTTAGCTTACGAAGCCGAGACCCCAGTTTGGTGGTGTCCGAAGTTGGGCACGGTGTTGGCTAACGAAGAAGTTATTGACGGACATAGCGAGCGCGGCGGGAATCCTTGCGAAAAGCGTCCGTTGCGTCAATGGATGTTTAAGATTACGGAATACGCCGATCGTTTGTTGGCTGACTTGAAAGACCTTGATTGGCCTGATTCCGTTAAAGCGATGCAGCGCGAATGGATTGGTCGTTCTGAAGGTGCCGAGCTTAATTTTGTAATTAATGGCGCGGACGATTCCTTTACGGTTTTCACAACGCGTCCTGACACTTTGTTTGGCGCAAGCTTTTGCGTGTTGGCTCCTGAGCATCCGCTACTAGAGAGCATTGTTAGCGACGCGCAACGTGATGCGGTTAGCACTTATCAAGGACAAGCGAAAGCTAAGTCTGATTTGCAGCGCGCCGAGTTGCAGAAAGACAAGTCAGGTGTGTTCACTGGTGCTTACGCGATTAACCCTATTTTTGACGAAAGCGATGCACGGCGTTTGATACCTATTTACACCGCCGATTACGTGTTGATGACTTATGGTACTGGCGCAATCATGTGCGTGCCAGATGGCGATGAGCGTGATCGCGAGTTTGCCGAGAAGTATGCATTGCCCATTCCGAATATTATTGACGACAACGGATGCTTGATAAACTCTGATTTCTTAGATGGTTTAGACCCGAAGCAGGCCATCCCGCAAATGATTGAGTGGCTAGACGAAAAAGGCTTTGGCGAAAAGAAAATAAACTTCAGATTGCGCGATTGGCTGTTTAGCCGTCAGCGTTATTGGGGTGAGCCGTTCCCAGTATTGCACGAAGTTGTTGATGGCAAGCGTAATGGCAATGTCAAATTAGTTGATGACGCCGATTTGCCAGTTTCATTACCGACTCTTGAAGACTTTGGTCCTGCTGAAGATGGTGCTCCGCCATTGTCACGCGCCGAAGAGTGGGTGCAGGTCGTCGATGGCGATGGCAAGGTCTACGAACGCGAAGTTAACTCGATGCCGCAATGGGCGGGCTCGTGTTGGTATTACTTGCGTTTCCTGGATCCGCATAATACGGGTCAGGCTTGGTCGAAAGAAGCTGAAGAATACTGGATGCCAGTCGACTTGTATGTCGGCGGTGCCGAGCACGCGGTGTTGCACTTGTTGTACGCTCGTTTCTGGCATAAGGTTTTGTTCGATTGTGGCTTGGTCTCTACTAACGAGCCTTTCCATAAATTAGTTAATCAAGGGATGGTGCAATCGTTTGTCTTTAAGAACGAGCGGGGTGTTTTGATATCAGCTGATGACGTTGAGGGCAACGAGGGTAACTACGTGCATAAAGAGACAGGCGAGAAGGTAGAACAGTCGGTCGCTAAAATGTCGAAGTCTTTGCGAAACGTTATTAACCCAGATGATGTTTGTGAAGAATACGGCGCCGACACTTTGCGTCTATACGAAGCATTTATGGGACCGGTGACAGCATCGGCACCCTGGAATCCACGTGACTTGCCAGGTGTGCATCGTTTCTTGCAGCG
Source organism: Planctomycetota bacterium (assembly GCA_028821845.1). GTDB lineage: Bacteria > Planctomycetota > UBA1135 > UBA1135 > UBA1135 > JAPKEZ01. The sequence goes on from JAPKEZ010000013.1 coordinate 6,748, forward strand.
CGCGTGGCGCGTGTTTGATGCAGGATTCTCTGCTGAAGAGTGTGGCGACATCGAGCGCGGCTTGCATAAGTGCATTAAGAAAGTCGGCGATGATGTAGAGGCCATGGGGTACAACACCGCAATCGCGGCCATGATGGAATTCATTAATTTGTCAACTAAGTCTAAATCAAATTTGACTACCGCACAAGGACGACGCTTCAGTGTGTTGCTCGAGCCTTTCGCCCCGCACATTGCTGAAGAGCTTTATAAGTTAAGTGGTGGCGACGAACCTTTGTCTCATGTGGCATGGCCTAGTTACGACGAAAAAATGTTGGTGGCTGACACTATCGAAATACCGGTACAAATCAACGGTAAATTAAGGGCGAAAGCAGTCATCGCTGCCGACGCCGATAAAGATGCTCAGCAAGAGGCAGCCGAGGTTGCCATTGCCGACGAACTCGATGGCAATGTTATCAAGGTCATTGTCATTCCTGGGCGCATGGTCAACTTCGTGGTTTCATAATGGCTATCGCCGACTTACGCCAATGGATTGATGCACTTGACGCGGCAGGTGAACTGCATCGCGTTACTGCTGAGGTCGACCCATATTTAGAGCTGTCACAGATAGTCGATCGCGTAAGCAAAGAAAATGGTGCGCCGAACAAGGCGTTACTATTTGAAAATGTAAAGGGTAGTAAGATGCCAGTGCTAGTGAACGCTTTCGGTTCCATGAAACGCATGGCGATTTCGCTGGGTGTTAATGACGTCGAAGAGCATGCCACTCGCTTGCGTGATTTGCTTGACCAAGCACCACCTGAAACTTTGACTGATAAATTAAAGTTATTGCCGAAGTTGCTTGAGATATCCAAATGGATGCCAAAGAAGGTGTCGTCGGCGGCTTGTCAGGAAGTGGTGCTTACGGGTGACGATGTGGATTTGTCGCAGATTCCTATTTTGACTACTTGGCCAGAAGATGCGGGACCGTTTATCACTTACCCTTTATGTGTAACTAACGACCCTGAGTCAGGCCGCCGCAATTTGGGTACTTACCGTTTGCAGGTGATGTCGAAGAACACCACAGGCTTTCATTCGCATCGCCATAAAGACGCGCGCCGCCATTTGCAGAAAGCCGAGGCTATGGGCGAGCGTATTCCTGTTGCGGTAGCAATTGGGGCTGACCCAGCAACTTGTTTTGCAAGCGTGATCCCTGCACCGCCTGATATCGACGAACTGTTGATAGCAGGTTTCCTGCGCAACAAAGCAGTAGAGCTGGTTGACTGCAAAACCGTGCCGTTACAAGTTCCGGCCAGTGCCGAAATAGTTTTAGAAGGATGGGTCGATCCTAGTGAGTTGGTAGTCGAAGGACCGTTTGGCGACCATACTGGTTTTTACAGCCTTGCCGATGATTACCCAGTTTTTCACGTCGAGTGCATTACCCATCGCAAAGACCCGATTTACCACACCACCTTAGTAGGTCGTCCGCCGCAAGAAGATTGCTGGATAACTGCTGGTATCGAACGCATCTTGTTGCCGGTGTTGCAAAAGCAATTTCCAGAGATACTTGATTACCGCATGCCGTTTGCCGGTGTGGCGCATAATTTAATGTACATTAAGATTGATAAACAATACCCAGGTCATGCACGCAAAATCATGAATGCAATTTGGGGCTTAGGCCAGGCGATGTTCACAAAAGTAATTGTGGTTGTGGATGGCGACGTCGATATCCACAACGATGAAGAGGTAGCATGGGTGGTGCTTAATAATATCGACCCGCAACGTGACCTTGAATTCACTATGGGACCCATGGAGGTCTTAGATCATGCCTCACGCGCCGCGTGTTATGGCTCTAAAGTTGGCATTGACGCAACGCGTAAAATGCCTGAGGAAGGTTTCACTCGCGAGTGGCCGGATGTAATCGTTATGTCAGACGATGTTATTGAAAAAGTAAATGACAATTGGGAAAACTATGGCTTTTAATCGCATTACTCTGCTAATTATTTTAGGTTTATCTTCTTGTGCCTCTCAGCGCGCACAAATCAGTTCAGTCGAGTTACGCAACCACGTTAGCTGGTTAGCCGCCGACGAGCAAGAGGGTCGCGCTGCGGGTTCGCCCGCCGCTGCTCGCTCTGCCGTTTACTTAACACGTCATCTTGATGCTGCTGGCTTGATACCAGCTGGTGATAACGGTACCTATTTTCAGTATTTCGATATCCCTGCTCCGGCAATCGAGGGTGATTCGACTTTGACCATTGGCGACGAAGTCTTTGATGTGGCGACACTTAGCGCCTCGCCTGCTGAGACTCACAATGCTGTTTTAGTGTTTGCCGACGACGACGATGTCGAAGAGAAGATAGTGTTAATAAAGAGCGACGGCGAAATTCGCGCCGAAGTACGTGAGGCTGCTGCCAACGGGGCGGTCGCTGTAGTTCTTGCTGGCAACGAATCGATTGCGTTCGATGCCGTGCCAGGTAAGTTGCCTATCGCTGTAGTTCTAATTGATAATGAGCAATATGAGAAACTTGTGCTTGATGTGTTTAACGATGTCGTACAGGTTGAAGTTAAAGCAGACATCCAAAAGCAAACTAAGCGTGCGCGAAATGTGTTGGCTTTGTCACCAGGCACTAGTGGTGAAATGATTACTATTGGCGCACACTTTGATCACCTCGGTTGGGGTGGAGAAGGATCACTCGCGCCTGGTGTTCATGCTATTCACAACGGCGCCGACGATAATGCTAGTGGTACTGCTATGGTCCTTGAGCTAGCTGAAATGTGGGGCGCTAATCGAGGTGGTCCATTGCCACGCGAGCGCGGCGTATTGTTCTGTTTCTGGTCGGCTGAAGAACGAGGACTACTTGGCTCCGACTACTGGGTAGAAAATCCAACAATTCCACTCGGGCGTGTGCTGGCTAATATTAATCTCGACATGGTCGGGCGTGTGGGCGAATCGAAAATTACGGTGGGTAGCGCATCTACCGGAGATTGTTTTGCCCCGGCTCTTGAAGCGATGCAAACTTACTACGCAACTAGTGAAATTGATTTTAAGTTAAATGTCATGAGCGGCAGCTTGCCAGGTGGCGGCGGATCTGACCACATGAGCTTTCACAAGAAATCCATCCCTGCGATTTTCTTCTTCTCTGGTTTGCATTCTGACTACCACAAACCAAGTGATGATACCGAGAAGTTGGCATACCGACAAATGGCGATATTGGCTAATGGCCTGGCCGAATTCATCGGCGAGCTACAACTAGTTGACGGCGGTTTTGAATATCATAAGCCGCAAGCGGCAGTTGATGAAATGGCGAAGTGAGAAATGTTGCTCGCGCTAACGTTTGGTTCGGGTCCATTCCTGATTACGGTGCCGAGCCATTAGACGGCGGCATGCAACTTTCAGGTACTAGCCCGGGAAGTCCTGCAGAAAAATCTGGTTTACAGGGTGGTGACATTCTTAAGCAAGTGGGTGACTTCGTCATCTTCGACATCTACGACTTCATGGATGGCTTGGCGGTATTCGCTGATGGCGATACTGTGACTGTTAAGTACTTGCGCGACGATGAGCTGCAAACTACCGAGCTAACATTCTTTCCGCGACCAGTCGGTAGTGCCGAACCTCCTCATTAATGAAGTACTGCTTCCCGTTAGCTATTGTTGTACTTACCGCTTGTGCTGGACCTGCAGTTAGCGAACTCGAACATCCTTTACCCAATGTGGTGCTATTCATTGTCGACGACCTCGGATGGCAAGACACCTCGGTTCCATTTACTCTCGAGGCGACAGCTTATAACCAGTGGCACCACACTCCGGCTCTAGAGCTATTGGCAAGTCGCGGTGTTCGTTTTAGTAATGCGTATTCGACTAGCCCGGTGTGCACGCCAACACGTACAGCTATTTTGAGTGGCTTGCATCCGGCCGCGACTAATATTACCGACTGGACTTTATACACCGACAAAGATTTTTCGAGACCGATGGATGAATTGCAAGATCCGCGATGGAATAAAGTTGGTTTAGACATAAGCGATAGCTTGTTGCCGCTCATGTTGCAGCGTCAAGGATATCGCACTATTTATATCGGCAAAGCCCATCTAGGCGCTATTGGCACTCAAGCCGCTGACCCAATGGCTATCGGCTTTGAGCGCAATGTTGCTGGACACGCTGCCGGTGGACCTGGTTCTTATTATGGGGCTGACAACTATGGCAACAACAAGCCGGGGCCGTGGGGTGTTCCTGACCTTGAAGAATTTCATGGTAGCGATGTTTTCTTGACGGAAGCGTTGACTATAAAGGCAGAACATGAATTAGAGTTAGCTGCTCAACAGCAGCAGCCATTCTTTTTGCAAATGGCCCAATACGCGGTACATTCGCCCATTCAAAAGGACCCACGTTTCTTTGAATACTTCAAGAACAAAGGCCTTGATGATAAGGAAGCGGCTTATGCAAGTTTAGTAGCCGGTGTTGATGCCAGCATGATGCGCATTCTTGACAAACTTGAAGAGCTGAACTTGTCCGATAATACTCTAGTCATTTTTTGTTCTGATAATGGTGGGCTATCTGCCCATTCTCGAGGCGTCACTCCTTTAGGCACATCGAAAGATACTCACAACCAGCCACTGCGTTCTGGGAAGGGGTCCGGCTATGAAGGCGGTATCCGTGTGCCTCTTATTCTTGCGTGGGCTGGAGCAAGTCGTCCAGGTTATGAACTGCCTGGTGATTTAATGTTGCCGTTTGCAACTTTGTCTAATGATTTGTATTCCACCATTGCCGATGTCGCGCAAATACCTCGCGGTTGGCGCCACGTTGACGAGAATGAGCATGCTGCTTCATTGTGGCCGATCATCGCCGGTAAATTAGGCATTGTGCAGCGGCCAATGGCGTGGCACTACCCACACAAGTGGGGGCCACAGGGCGACCGCTACGAACCCTTCACTGCGTGGCGCGAGGGTTACTATAAATTAATTTACTGGTATGAGACAGAACAGTTTGAACTTTATAACCTTCAAGATGATATCGGCGAGAGTAGTAATTTAATAAACTCGCATCCGGAAATAGCGCAGCGTCTAGCAAACAATTTGCAACAGTGGATGACTGCGGTTGACGCACAGCGTCCGCGTCGAATAGCTGATGGCGAAATGTTGCCGGTGCCTACTTTATAGATTTAAGTAGCTGTTCGAACTGCCCACGATTCAAGAACTTTGGGTCGCCTGCTAGCATGATGCTCATATATTGGCCGCGGTATTCAAAGAAAGCAGAATAGACGTTGCTCAGTTCTGCTTCTTCGGTGGCGCGTCCCTCTTCGTAACTTACTGAAATTGGTTGTTCCTGGAAGTTAACGGCGACCTCAAAATCTATAGGATCCACTTCGTGAGATTCGAGACGGGTGATTTGCAAGCCCGGAAACGAGTTGCCCATACGATTTTCAGCTTCTTCTTTGCTGAATGGATTCGACTGCTGATGAATAATCAATTGTGACAGAACCGTGCGTTTATCCTCTTGGATATATATCAGTAGCGCGTCTTGCTGATTCTCATCGGTGTACATCGCGAAGGTCGGCGTAAAGTCGCTCGGGATGTCGATGTCGATGAGCAGCTGCTGCATTTCAGCGATATTTTCAGCACCTAGGGTTGGCGCGAGGTTGGTGGCTACCCATCTCCATCCCATGTAGGCAGAGGCGAATAGCAATATAACAACTGCTAGGCAGCCCCAGGCAAACTTCTTGGCGACACTCATTGTGCAAAATTATAACTCATCTATTGTTTGGAACCAAGCGCGAAGCGAAGATATACCTAATGACTGAGAACACATCCCCGACTGAATTAACTCGCCACAGTAACGAAAGTGGTGAACTTGTCCCGCGACAGATACCGAGTCTAGAAGAATGCTACCCTTCGAGCGAAAAGATGAGCAGCACTGTGTCGCACGGTGGCTTTGATATTGAAGTTCCCTTTCGCCGCATTCATCTTACTAATGGCGAACACCACGACGCCTACGATACCACTGGACCGCAGGGAATTGACCCCCGTGAAGGTCTGGCGCCGTTGCGTGCCGCATGGATTGACGAGCGTCTAGTTCGTGGCGACAAAAACTTTTCGCAAATGTATTATGCACGTCGGGGCGAGATAACAGCCGAGATGGCGTTTGTGGCTGCGCGTGAGAAGCGCGATGCTGAATTTGTACGCGAAGAGATCGCGGCAGGGCGCGCGGTTATTCCTGCGAATATCAAACACCCTGAACTAGAGCCGGTAATAATCGGTCGCAAGTTCCGTACTAAGATTAACGCTAACATCGGAAACAGCGCGACGCACTCTTCGATATCTGAAGAAGTAGAAAAGCTGCAATGGTCAATCATGTGGGGCGCCGACACCGTAATGGATTTGTCGACCGGCCATAACATCCACGAAACGCGCGGATGGATTATGCGTAACTCGCCAGTGCCAATAGGTACGGTGCCAATCTATCAAGCTCTTGAAAAAGTTAATGGTGTTGCCGAAGACTTAACTTTAGATTTGTTCATCGACACTCTTGTTGAGCAGGCTGAGCAGGGTGTAGATTACTTCACTATCCACGCGGGTGTATTGATGAAGTATGTACCAATGACTGCCAAGCGCACTACAGGCATTGTGTCGCGCGGCGGTTCGATTATGGCTTCGTGGTGCTTGCATCATGATAAAGAAAACTTCCTGTACACCGGATTCGAAAAGATTTGCGAAGTGATGAAGAAGTACGATGTCACTTTTAGCTTAGGTGATGGATTGCGTCCTGGTTGTTTAGCTGACGCTAATGACGAAGCGCAATTTGGCGAGCTTAAAACTTTGGGCGAGCTGACTCAAATTGCCTGGAAACATGATGTGCAGGTGATGATTGAAGGTCCTGGTCACGTGCCGATGGACAAGATTAAAGAGAACATGGACAAGCAACTTGACGAGTGCTTCGAGGCTCCGTTCTATACTTTAGGCCCATTAGTTACTGACATCGCTCCTGGCTATGATCACATTACTTCCGGTATTGGCGCTGCGCAAATTGGTTGGTATGGCACAGCTATGCTGTGTTACGTAACTCCTAAGGAACACTTGGGTTTGCCGAATAAAGACGACGTGAAAACCGGCGTCATCACTTACCGTATCGCTGCTCATGCTGCCGACATCGCCAAAGGTATAGAAAATGCTGATGCGCGCGACAACGCTCTGTCTAAGGCTCGTTTCGATTTCAGGTGGCGCGACCAATTCAATTTGGCGCTAGATCCAGTGACGGCATATGCTTATCACGACGAAACACTGCCGGCCGACTCTGCTAAAGAGGCGCATTTCTGTTCGATGTGTGGACCAAAATTTTGTTCGATGCGCATCTCTGCTGACATCCGCGAATTGGCGGCTAAGCAGGAGCAGCAGCAGCTGGAGGGTGAAACCGTCGAGGTTTAAGAATGAGCGTTAGCGTAGAAATAGCTTACGAAGGACAGTTGCGCTGCAAGGCTGTTCACGGTCCTTCACAATGTCATGTAGTCACCGATGCTCCGGTTGACAATCACGGCAAGGGCGCTCATTTCTCGCCGACTGATTTGGTGGCGACTGCACTTGGCACCTGTACTTTGACTTTGCTTGGCATCGTTGCCGACCGTCATGGTATTAGCCTTGAAGGCACCACCGTTAAAGTCGAAAAGGACATGGTCGCCGAACCGGTACGCCGTATAGGACGATTGCCAGTAGACATTTACATGGGGCAACCCGTTGAAGACAAATATAAAGATCGCTTGATTAAGGCAGCAGAGACATGCCCAGTCAAGCAATCGGTGCATCCTGACATTGACCTTAGTATTAACTTTCACTGGAAGTAATGACCAAAACATATCTCTCTGGTATTCAACCAAGTGGCTTGCTGCACTTAGGTAATTATTTTGGTGCTATTCGCCACCAAATAGCTTTAAGCCAGCAAGATGGCGAGCATTTTTACTTTATCGCCGACTACCACTCTCTAACTTCTTTGCGCGATGCAGATAAACTGCGTGAGTTGGTGCGCGAGACGGCGGTCACGTATTTGGCTTGTGGTCTAGACCCAGAAAAAGCGGTGCTGTGGCGTCAGTCTGATGTGCCCGAAGTTACCGAGATTCAGTGGCTGTTATCGACTGTAACCGGAATGGGTTTGCTCGAGCGCGCACATTCCTATAAAGATAAGATAGCCAACGGGGCGAAGCCGAATGTCGGTTTGTTTACGTACCCAATTCTGATGGCCGCCGACATCTTGGCGTACGACTCCGATTTGGTGCCCGTTGGCAAGGACCAAGTTCAGCACGTTGAGATGGCACAAGACATGGCTGGTTACTTCAACCAGAGTTACAAAACAGAGGTTTTCAAACGCCCCGAAATGTTGCTTGAGAAATTAGAGACTATGCAAAAGGTGCCAGGGATTGATGGGCAAAAAATGTCAAAATCATATGGCAATGACATATGGATTTTCGAGGAAGCTAAGGCTCTCAAGAAACGTGTTGGCAAAATAGTTACGGACAGTCGTCCGCCAGAAGAGCCTAAAGACCCTAGTGAGTTATTCCTTTTTGATTTGTTGGCGTTGTTCTTAGATGCTGACGAGCTTGCTGACTGGAAGTCACAGGTGGAAAAGGGTGGAGATAGTGCGCCGGGGTATGGACACTTAAAGATACGCCTTAAGGATGCAATCGAGAGCCACTTTGCTGAGGCACGTGAGAAGCGTTTAGAGCTGCTGGCTACTCCGTCAATCGTTGACGAAATCCTTGCTGCAGGCGCTGCCAAAGCAAGAACCCGGGCACGAGAAGTTCGAGACCGGGCTTTACATGCTTGCGGATTGCGCTAGTTAATTACTTAGCAGGCCGCGCATCGTCTAGCCACTCAACCATGAACATGTTGGTGTCGCCGCGTTTGCTGGCATTACGGTTACTTGAGAAAATCAAGTTGCGTCCATCGTGGCTAAACATTGGGAAGCCGTCGAATGACGGGCAGAAAGTGACGCGGTGGTCATCACTGCCGTCGGCATTGACCATGAACAAATCAAAGTCACGACCTGTCTCGCTTGCTTGGTTTGAGCAGTAGATGATACGTTTGCCATCTGGATGCCAGTAAGGACCAAAGTTTGCTGCTTCGTTCTGCGTTACCTGGAACTTATCAGAGCCATCTACATTCATAGTGCGAATTTGTAGGTTCATTGGCTCGATAGAATCACTCGCGAGTAAGTCGCGGTAGTGGTTCGCTTCCTCCTCCGTCTCTGGGTAATAAGAGCGGTAAACAATCTTTTGCGAGTCAGCGCTAAAGAAGGGCCCGCCATCGTAGCCTAGTTCGTCTGTCAGCTGCGTTAGGTTTGAGCCATCAGCATCCATGATGAAAATTTCAAGGTCACCGGAGCGACGCGAGGTAAAAACGATATGCTCGCCATCAGGAGAAACCACAGCTTCGGCATCGTAACCATCGTGTGGCACCAGTGGGGTAAGTTCCCATGAATCGAGGTCACGCACATATAAATCGAATTGCGGGTATATCTTCCAGACATAGCCGCTGGAACGATCTGGCGGTGGTAAACAATCCTCAGCGAACCCATGCGTAGAAGCAAAAATGATTTTGTCATCGCCAGCCATGAAGTAGGAGCATGTCGTGCGACCCGTACCTGTCGAAACCATGCGCCGTGCGCCACTCAATAAATCGAGTTCATAGATTTGGTCACATTCGCGGTCACCGAACGTTGCTTGATATGTGATGCGAGTGCCGCCCCAAGAGAAATACCCTTCGGCATTTTCACCATCAGTAGACAAACGGCGCATCGTACCAAAATAAAATTCACCGTCGTAACGTAAATTTTCGCGAGCTGGCAAAGCAAATTCTTGTTTCGCCGCCAAGGGTTGAGGCACAGTAGTTTGTGGCTCAGAAGCGCTTGGGTGTTGCGCAAGAACAGAGAGGAGTAAGACAGAGATCATTTCTTTTTTAGTGGGACGGGGTCAAATCCGCCTTTGCAGAATGGGTGGCAACGGAGGATCCTCCATGTTGCAAGGGCTAAACCTTTGAATGCGCCATGTATTTTAAGCGCTTCGAGTCCGTAATGCGAACAAGTAGGTTCGAATCTACATTTGGACGGCCCGAGCATTGGGCTAATGAATTTCCGGTAGGAGCGAATCGGAAGGGAGAAGATGTAAGCTAACATCAATCCTTTGAAAACTTGGCCACGGCCTTGGCGCACAGCTCGATTAGTTCATCTTCAATGATTGGCGTCCGATAACTGAGGTCGTTACGAGTAGGTATTAACACCAGATCAAGTCCAGGTAAAGACTGCCGCTGTAGGCGAAATGCAGCACGCAAAACTCGGCGCACACGATTGCGCTTAACTGCCGACTTCTCGAACTTGCTGCTGACAGAAAGTCCCATGCGCGCTCCAATATCTTGCGGGCTTTTCGCGGCCACAATGCGCAGGTACTTCCCATGAACGCGTACGCCATTTGCGTAGACATGGGAGTAATCACTCTTACTGCGTAACTGCGAGTTACGCGGCAAACACGGATCGGAGTCGGCAGAAGTCACGTGCCACCATTTTAACGCTCTATGGCCTTTTTACTTGGGTTTTACGGCCGTTGCAGGTAAGATGTCCGATTATGACCACTACAATTGATTCAACATCCGTCCATAATAGCTTAGCTAAGTGGATTCTCGTCGATGGCTATGATTTGGTACTCGATCTGAACAAATCATCAGGCGCAATACTGCATGATGGTCGCAGCGGTAAAGATTTCTTAGATTTCTTCGGCTGCTTTGGCTCAACTCCACTCGGCTGGAACCATCCATCACTCACCGATAAGGCCTGGTTAGAGTCGGTCCACGGCGTGGTGGCTAACCGCCCAGCGAACTCTGACTTATACACGGTTGAGATGGCGCGTTACGTAGAGGCGATGGGAGAGATGGCAGTGCCGGAGGGTTATAAGCACATGTTCTTCGTGGAAGGCGGTGCTTTGGCTGTCGAAAACGCTCTTAAAGTGGCTTTTGACTGGAAGGTGCGTCGTAATCGCGCCAAAGGTATTGACGCCGATGTCGGTACTAAGATTCTGCACTTCGAAAAGGCGTTTCACGGTCGATCTGGCTACACCTTGTCGTTGACGAACACCATACCTGACAAGGTCGATTACTTCCCTAAGTTTGATTGGCCGCGCATTAGTGCGCCGTGCTTGAAGTTTCCGATGACTGATTCAGAAATGGTAGACCACGTCGCCGAGGAAGACGTGTGTTTCGCTGCTATCGATGGCGCTTTCGCTCAGCATGGCGATGATATTGCAGCTATTTTGATAGAGACTATTCAGTGTGAAGGTGGCGACCGTCACTTCCGCCCAGAATTCTTGCAAGGCTTGCAAGCGCGTTGTGAAAAATACGATTGTCTGTTCCTGTGTGACGAAGTTCAAACAGGCTACTTTGGCTCGGGTAAGCCGTGGGCTTTCCAACACTACGGTATCACACCAGACATTTTCAGCTTTGGTAAAAAGTCACAGCAGTGTGGCATCATGGCTGGCCCACGCATAGATGAGGTTCCTAACAACTGCTTTGAGATGTCAAGTCGCATCAATTCTACATGGGGCGGTAACTTGGTTGACATGGTTCGCGCAACAAAAATTCTTGAAACAATCAAGAACGATTCACTCTGCAGCAATGCTGCTAAGCAGGGTGAAAAATGGTTGACTGAAATGACACAAATGGCTGCAAACTTTGACATGATTGACAATGTTAGAGGCAAAGGCTTAATCATGGCATTCGATACTCCAAACGCCGAGACGCGCGACAAGGTCCTTGGTTCGATGTTCGATAATGGCATGATTGGTCTAAGTTCCGGAGAACGCACAGTGCGTTTCCGTCCGCATCTTGCAGTAACCAGCGACGACGTTTCTAGGGCTCTCGAAATTACTGAAGCCGCACTAAAGACTTTATAAGCCCAAACGCTTTTCGAGTTCATGCGCAACCTCTGCAATTTCAGCGCAGGTTTGCACGTCTTTCATTTTGCGTAATATTTCACGCGCATCATCAGTGCGTCCGCCTTCGATGTGCTGTAGCGCCTTTTCTAGTTTGCGCATATTTGACTTTGCCGTACGGTAAAGGTTGCTGCGTTCAAGTTTGCGTTTTCTCGGAGCACCTAAGTCGTCAGCGATGGCGGTACCCGCAAACTCTTCGACTAAAGTTGTGAGTAGTTGTTGCGCTTGTAGGGGATAGCCATCGTCAATTAATCGTGCAGCGCGGTCCGGTAACGAAGCGCCCTCGGCTTCAACGCTATCAACCAATAGGCGGGCTTTGCTGACAAGCGGAGAGTAATCGGCATCTAACTCAGCCAATGGCATTATGGCCTCAAGAGCTCTGGCCCATTTCTTCTGCTTAAAGAATTCTTCGGCTTTTTCTAGCCTAGTTGAGAACTTTAAAATTTCTCGCATCTTGCGATCAGAAATCAACTCTTCGATAATAGTATCCAGCGGAGTCAGGACTGGCGCCTCAGGGTCCCATCCACGTTTGAGCGGAAGATTGGGATCGCCTTCCCAGTAAACTTTTCCGTCGACATCCAGAACTAAAATGCGTGGGATATCTAGGCCGCCATTACCGATGTTGAATGCCGGGTAAATTTTGTACTGGGTGTCGTAATACAACGAGATGTCATCAAGTGGATGCTCAGTTAACCACTCTAAGACCTGTGGAGCTGTGTGCGGCTGGTTGGTGCAAACACAAATTAGTTTAAGCCCATACTTTCGGTATTTTTCTGCCAGCATCGAGTAGTAAGCAGACGTCGGAATAATTTCGTCTTGATGGGCCGTCCAAAAAGCAATGACGGTAATATCACCATGACGATCCTTCAAGTCGATAGCCTCGCCTTGAATCCAGTCACCTTCGAATTGATTGATGTTCGGTGGAGTTAATCCTTGAAAAACACCAGGTGCGCGTGCCTCCGGATCAGAAAGTCGTTTCTCTAATGTGAGTTGGCGCTCAATGCGGGCTGCAGGGTCATGAGCGTCGCGGCGCAGCATGCGAATGTGACGATAGGCGCCATTGCCAGTAGTTGTGAACAAGCCAAAGGAGCCGCGCACGGCATCACGCGACATTTTGACGGTGCGCAAATATTTGTCGTCAAAATAAATGTCGACCAAAGCTTTGGGACCGACTTGAGTGACAACATCGATGCGTAATTTATGCCAAGTATTTCCCAGAGGTATTTGCTGCTTGTCACGCGGTATCCATGCGCCACCAACTTGGGTTTTGACCTCGAGCGAGCCTTTGCGGTGCAGCATTACGACCTGCGTGTTCTTAGAGTCTTTATAGCCGAAACAAAGACCGAGCATGCCTGGATCTAAATTGCTAAACTTGATTTCAGCCTCGAGAGAAAAATCTGAGCTGATAGAGGTGTCATAAATCAACGCCTGCGTCTGCAAATCGCCGCCGGTCATCGTAATCGTCTCGTCATTTACAATCGCCGCTTCAATCATCTTGCCATATGCCCGGTAATATTTACTCTCACCCTGGCGGCGCCAGCCGTCGAGGCTCATCTCGTTATATGCGACCTTCCAGCGCGCAAGGCTGATGCCCGTCTCGACCGCGATTTTCGTGTAGAAGGCCATGGCGTCTGGCATTGACCACGAAGCGGACATGCGCCTAGTGATTTCCATCGCCATGCGGTACATTTTCTGATCGTAGTATTTATGAGCAAGCTCTAGTCCTTGTTCCTCTAATTTAAATTGCAGCTTTTTATGCTTCTTAAACAATGGATCAAGTTCTTGCATCATAAGCAGAGCTTTCTCAAGTCGTGGGTCATCGTCAATCCCGCGCAATGCAACTTCGTTGGCGAATTTCGCGTACATTGCGGCGGCGCGATCTTCGAGTTCCAGTTCGAGTAGCAACTGTGCCAACTCCCACTGTGCTTCAATGTTATCGGGTGCGTAGAGTATCGCCTCTTCTAACAGTTCAAGAGCCAAGTCAGACTCGCCGCGTTCGAGCGCCTTATCAGCAAATGCGAGCAGGTCATCTTCAGGAGACTCCTTACCAATTGCTTGGTCGCGTAACCGCAGTAACCAATCTTTCATTATTTCATTGAGTTCATCGACAGTCTTAACGGGTGCGTTTGGTCCAGATAAAACAAACTCTTCAAAGTGTTCAACACGTTGCGACAAACCTTTATGAGCTGCTCCACTCAGATAATAATCATGTAGTGGGGCTCGCAACACCGCACGGCCAGTTTCTGGGTCGCGGTAGTTATAGAGAAAATAAACAACACCCCAAGTCGGTGCATACCATGGTGGACCCCACTGATACTCGTTCTCGATTAGTATGCGGAGGCTGGGCGCCATTTCTGGAGTTGCCCATTCACCTTGCTCATCGCGGACGCCATCATTGTGATCAGACATCCATCCGGCATCAAGTCGCGGTGTGATGGCAAACAGGCGTCCAGCGTTGACGCGATTCCAGCGGACCGTGCCATTGGACAAAATATCAGTGCCTTCAAAGAATGAGGCATAAGCCTCGTTTAGCCACCCAGGCACTCCACCCTTACCAGTAAGCGATACAAACTGATGAGCTGCTTCGTGAAACAAGGTGTGGTACATCTCGAGTAGTCCATCTTTACCTTCGGTGCCGCCTTGGTAAGTCTCTACAGCGTTGCCCGTGAAGTGACCGGCAGACCACTCGACTGGCGGACCTTGACCAAGCTTTAAGTATTCATCACGATTCTTAAAGACATTAACATCAATTTTTGGAACCGAACCACCGTCTTCTTGATAGTGGAAGAATTTTCGGTAGGCCAAGTTCATTTGGTCCATGGCAATGCCAGCCGTCATCAATACTAGGTAACTAGCATTAGTGTGCACACGGTAGTGCTCAGTCTCATGGTGCCAACGTGTGCTCCATTCGCTATGTTTTTTGTTGTTTTCTTCAAGCCATTCACTGTCTACTCCGGCAGTCGGATCAGAGCCAGCATAGATGTCTACTGTCGCAGTGTCTGCTCCGCCGTTGCGTTCAATTTCTTTGAGTCGAGCAATGGCGCGCTCTAACAATGGGTCAATGTGCAGTATTTCTTGCACCACTTTTATCGCCGAGTGGTAACGACCTTTATCACTGTGTGACTTTTCAATCTTAAACAACTCTTTTATGTAGTCGTTAGAAAGACTACTGAATTCTTCGGCGTAGGGGTCGATACCTAGCAATATCTTTTTCACCTCTTTCAAGCGCTTGCGCGATACGATAGATTTGTCCGCAGCGACAGCAATCTTCATCCATGAATGCCAAGCGTATGCAGCTGTGTCGATATCACCCATGGCAGTGGCAATTTTTGCCCATTGCTCTAGAGCGCCAAAATGCTGGTCATCGCGTTCAAGTGCGTGCTCTATATCAGACAGCGCAGCGACAAAATCTTTTTCGTCAAAGTGCCTCTGTGAGGCGTTGATGTACTTCTCTACAAATGGATTACCTGTGTTAGTGTGTAGTGGGACCCAGCTAAGAGCCACAACAACGAACAAGGCGGAGAATTTAGACATCTAGACTAATTGTACGTCTGCGCAACTGGCCACAGGCAGCATCCTTGTCCTTGCCCATGCTAAAACGTAAGGTAACCGAAAAGGCATTGTCACGCAGTCGCTGAGCGAATGCCTCGCATGTCTTGCCGTCCGGATAATGGAAATCGAGTTCGTCAATGTTGTTGTATGGAATCAAGTTCACATGGCAGCGGCTATTGCGTAATAAATCAGCCAGCTGTTGTGCCTGTTCGATACTGTCATTAACGCCAGCTAATAAGACATATTCAATTGTGAATTCGCGACCAGTGGTATTAAAATAATTCTCGGCCTCATCAAGCAATTGCTCGATAGTCCGATCTTTGGTCCCCGGCACTAATTCTTGGCGCAAGGTATCCGTAGTCGCGTGCAAGGAGATTGCAAGCTGTACAGTTTTACCGAAATTGGCAATCGCGGCGATGGCACCCTTTGGCGCAACTGTCGAAACAGTAATTCGGCGTCCTGAGAAATTGGAACCTGCTTCGTCGATTAAACAATCAAGAGCACCCAGAACATTGTCCAGATTATGGCCGATTTCACCCATCCCCATAACAACAATACGGTGAAAGTCACCAAACTCACGGCGCATCCAAAATGCCTGCTGCAGGACTTCAGATTGCGTCAGGTTGCGTTTTAGGCCTTCCATGCCAGACGCGCAGAAACGGCACTGAACAGCGCAGCCAACCTGGGTACTGATACAAATAGTTTGCCCCTTCGAGCCAGGCATGCACACCGCTTCCACTAAAGAATCGTCGGCTAGTTTAATAAGCACCTTATGCGCGCCGTCTTCTGAATGCGAAGATTTAATTAATTCCGTATCAAGCAACGGTGTTGATGCCAGCTGCTCACGCAATGCCGCTGGCAAATCAGTCATCTGTGCCCAATCGTAAATACCGCGTTGGAAAACCCAGCGCGCAGCGATTTTGCCATAAAACTTCTTGTGTCCTAAGTCGACAAAATATTGCGGCCAATCGCGTGGATGTAAATCTAAGATAGAGTTAACCATTAGCCTAAATCTTTAATGACGTCGTAAATTTCGCGCGCCCATTTCATTGCGGTCACGCTGTCAGAAGGATTGCACCCGCCAACCGATTGGTGGCCACCGCCGCCGTACTTCTTCATCAGCCCGCCCAAGTTAAAATCGGTTTGTGGTCGGTTCCAGGGGTTGGATGAGACCGTAATGTGGTCGCCTGCTCGGGTTGGTAATAAAGTTACTGCGAAGTGAACATCGGGGTGCAAGTAAAACGGCGCAAATCTGTCGCGGCGTATTTTCTTAGAACGCAAGTCGGCGAGCAAGGCGGTGCCATTGTCAAGCAAGACGTTGCTCTCAAAATTATCGAGCGCGTTGTCACGATTTTTCGAAGAGCGCTTGTAGCACTTTTCTACAACGGGATGTTTGGCGATATCGCTCAAATGCTGGTCACACATCAACTGCACCATCGTATCGTGAAACTGCAAATTCGGTGAGCAAGTAAGTGCTCGGCTAACAATCATTGCCGGATCGGTGCCAAACAAAGCAGCCTCTGCAGATTCATATCCGGCAGAGTCGATAATGTCAGACCATTTAGCTAATTCAGCAAAGTGTGCCGGAGGGGTGTAGCCCCAGTGCTCTGCTGCGTGTCGCAGGATGATGGGTGGGCAACTCTTAGCAGTGGGGTCGAAGCAACGATTCTCGTCGTCGCTATATTGCTTTTGGTGGCTATCCTCTAGAAAGGTTGTAGGGTGATGGTCAAACCAATATCTCGCCCGCGGATGATAATGAAAATCAACCACAGCAAACTCTTCGCCATTAGCGAAGTTGTCCCATTCAAGGGTGCGATCGAAGTTGACGCCTTCCCATGAGACATCTTGATGTCCTCGAGTAGTCACCAAAGCATCGGCGAGAATGGCCGCCGCTGCCATGCCGTCAAAGTCGCGGTGAAAGTAAATTTTCATTTGCTACTGCTAAGTAATTGGTTGCCGAAAACATGCCGTTGAAAGTATTTGCGCCAGTCGTTGTCTGGGGCCACTTGCAGCAACATTTTAAGGAGGTCGTCGGCACTATATGCCGGCTTTGAGTAGATTTGTTTGCACAAGCCATTAAACTTCTTAGCACCAAGCCTGGTGGCAATATCTTGCCACACTATCGAACCAAAGCTTAGCAGGCGTCGCGCACCGTATAAATCGTAAATTGGCGTTAGCGATAAAGCTTGAGGGAGGCTCCCAGAGTTATTTTCATTTAACTGCCAGAAGTCCGACATGCTTTTAGCCGCGTCTTCATAACCAGTTTTCTCTAGTAATTGCTGTGCAAGATATTCGGCCAGCGAGCGTGTTAGAAACAACTTTGCGCTACCGCGGCCTGCAGATTCTATGCCGAAACGATATTCGCATAAAATTCTTGCCAGATGTACGCGACGAGAAAAACTGTCGATGGACGCGTCAGTAGGAGAGTCAAACCACCCACGCTGCTCGTCGAAAACTAGCAGGCCACTAAACAGGCGATCGCCAGAGTACGGGAAGCTCGAAACCGTAAACGGTGTTTTGTGTGCGCCAAGTTGACTATCAAGCACCTTGTCTAAGAGCAATAGCTCTTCAATAACATCGTCTGGTAATTTGGATTTACTGTCAAGGCGCAGAAACCACTTAAAGTCATCTACTTCTCTGGCGCGGTAATTGGCCACAGCAAAGAACGGCCACGAGCTTCCAGACGGGATAATTTGTGTGACACTATTCTTAAGTTTTCGGCTCTCGTTAAGCTCAACCTTGATCATTGGCGCGGAAACTGCAATGAGATGGGGCGCGTACTCTAGACTAAGTTGCCACGCCGGAGAGCGGTATTCAACATCGTCAGCAAAGTTTGGTATCGCTAGCCACAGCGGGTCGAAGGCGGTTAAATCATTCCCATTTAATCGAAATATACCATTGGGGATACTGATGTCGTCACCGGTGTTCAGGGCGAGTTGGTAGCTAATTGCGCCGCCGCCGATTGCCTTGCTATTAATAGCAAGGTCTGGTAACTGCCACTCGAACTTCGGCGCATTTTCATGTCCGACAAACGCAACTTCAATGTCGATAAGATTAGTGGTATTGGAATTAGCCAAGGACACGCTAATAACTAATGTGCCGGGGTAGTCACTATCTAAACCACGAGAACTATTCCCGTGATAAATGTCATTTACTACCAAGTCAGAGGCAAGCCACGATTGCGGAATCACAAAACTATCTAGACACTCTCGGCCATCGTCTGATTTGTCTTTAGGCGATTCCCAGCTGATGACGACCATTAAAGTCTCGTGAATTGCAATGCGCTGCAAAATGATGGAATCACTGGTGACGATATCAAAGCCACCACCGTCAAGCACAGACACCTTGCCGCTCCAATTACCGATTACCATCGAAGGATAGTTCTGCGCCATCGGCTGCCACTGACGCTAACGAATGTCGCTTAGCACTGAGTCAA
>JAPKEZ010000106.1 GCA_028821845.1 Planctomycetota bacterium
GCGTAATCATGATTCCACCGGTTTCGGTTTGCCACCAGGTGTCAACGATAGGGCAGTTGTCATTGCCAATGTGATGCGAGTACCACATCCATGCTTCAGGGTTGATGGGTTCACCAACAGTGCCGAGTACTCGTAGTGAAGATAAATCATGTGCAGCAGGATGCTCGTCACCCCATTTCATGAATGCGCGAATCGCAGTTGGCGCAGTATAAAAAATACTTACTTTATACTTGTCGACTAACTCCCAGAAACGATCAAGTCCGGGATGATTTGGCGCACCTTCGTACATCACTTGTGTCGCGCCGTTTGCCATTGGGCCGAACACGATGTAACTGTGACCGGTAATCCAACCAATGTCGGCGGTACACCAGTAAACATCAGACTCGGGCTTTAAATCAAAAACTAATTGCGTAGTGGCGTAAGCGCCGGTTAAGTAACCGCCAGTGGTATGCACAATTCCTTTTGGCTTACCCGTGGTGCCCGATGTGTAAAGGATGAACAACACATCCTCGGCATCCATAGATTCTGGTTCGCAGCAATCACTTTGCTTGTCTATCAAATCGCACCATGCAACATCGCGCGGCGACATGCCGGCGGGACTAATGCAATCGCCGCCACGCTCGTAAACCAAAACATTTTCAATGGTCGGGCATTGTTCAACAGCTTCATCAACGACTGTTTTTAAATCTAAAACATTGCCGCGCCGCCAAGTGGCATCTGCGCAAATAACCAACTTCGCTTCTTGGTCGTGAATTCTGTCTTTAAGCGATGTAGCGCTGAAGCCGGCGAAGACCACCGAGAAAATAGCGCCGATGCGCGAGCAAGCTAAAACAGCCATGGCCAATTCAGGAACCATCGGCATGTACAAGGTAACGCGATCTCCTTTGACGATGCCCAGTTCTTTCAAACCGTTCGCAGTCTTGCAAACACCATCAAGCATGTCTTGGTAAGTAAGCTCGCGAGTATCACCCGGTTCGCCTTCCCAATGATAAGCAACACGACTGCCTAAGCCAGCCGTGACATGGCGATCTAAGCATTGCACACTCGCATTAAGCTTGCCACCATCAAACCACTTGGCGAAAGGCTCCTCCCATTGCAAAACGCTATTCCACTTCTTGTCCCAAGTTAATTTTTCGGCCCACGTCGCCCACCAACCTTGCCAGTCGGCATGCGCTTCATCAACAACATCTTGCGAGTTGATGTTTGCCTGCGCACTAAATTCAGAACTAGGCGGGAAGTGACGACTCTCGTTTAAGAGAGTCTCGATTGTATTAGACTTAGAATCAGACATGGTTATTTATTCGGAAGACCACGCGTAGACGAGCGAACGAACTGCGCAATTTCACCAACAGAAGCATAATCGCTTTGCGCCAATTCATCAGCAACACTCTCGCGATTAATCTCGTTCGCAAACAACTTGCTCAATGCATTGCGCACCGCATCTCGTTCGTCGCTTTCGAAACCATTACGTTGCAAGCCAATTTTGTTAGTGCCACGCCAACGCAAGGGATGCGCACCCGTGACAATTGAAAACGGTGGCACATCACGCGTCACCATGCATGAACCTGCGACCATCGTTAAGCGTCCAACTTTGCAGAACTGGTGGACGGCAGATTGGCCAGACAAAATCACGCGCTCGCCAATATGCGCATGACCGCCGACCGCAGAATTGTTTACCAGTACGGCGTAGTCATCAATGCGCGCGTTATGCCCGACGTGACTGCCGGCCATCATGCGTACGTTATCGCCGATGACAGTTTCACCCTCGCTAGTTGCGCGATGGATAGTAACGTGTTCGTGAATCTGGCAGTTGTCGCCAACCACGACTCGCGTTGCTTCACCATGATAGTCGTCGTCTTGCGGCTCGCCACCGATTACCGCACCGCTACGAATGGTGCAGTCCTTGCCGATGATGGTGTGACCGAGCAGGTGCACATGCGGCCCAAGCTTGCAGCCGTTACCGAGAGAAACCGGCGGCTCGACAACGCAGTACGGACCAATTTCGCAACCTTCGCCGATAGTAGCGCCGGGCATGACTACGGCCGTAGGGTGAATTGCGGTTTCTAGAGGAGCAGGACTCATGGCTTTATTGTATCGCGGTAATTAATGTGATGGTTGAACCTAAAGCAAAAAGCTGACATAATCACCGCAATGGTCATAGCTCTACTCGTATCTTTTTTTGCGGCTCAACAGTCAGCTGTCGCCGTCCCGCAACAGCAGTCACGCGGCCTGCACGGCTACATTGGCTATTCTGCTTCACGGCCCGAAGAGGTCAGCGCTTACGGTATGGGCATGGGGTTTTACTCAGCGGCTTGGTCGTTAATTGATCAGCCATTAAGAGATTTCCAAATCGGCTTGGCTAGTGGCTGGATATCGCCGGACAACCGCGATAATAAAGATTACCCACTTGCTCCAGAAGGAACTTTGGCGCGAACATGGAGTGAACGCGGCCCAACCTATAGCAGCGTTTTCCAAACAGTAGAAGGTGGCCTTGGCTATTGGCGGGGAAACCGTTTTCGCTACGGACCACCGAAGTTCAGTATGAATGCAACACCACAGTGCTATGACTACGAGGTCGGTTCACCCGGATGGTCGTTTTTCTACGACACTGATGCTTTGCCCGATAACCGTCTAGGAATTGCACAGTTGAGTAATCGTTTATTGATTCCGCCTGATGCTTTGCCCTTCGCGGGCAAGCCACAAGGTAAGTTTTTTGGCTACACCTATATGGCCTTGCCCTTTACTTCTCCGGTGCCAAGCATCGATGGAAAAGCTCCTACAGGTGATCATGCTTGGACATGTTTCATTAGTACCGCAAACTTTAAAGGACCGATCGCCTATTACATTCCTGAAACATGGAGTAAAATTGCCGACGTGTTCGACGAACCATTTTTGCACACCCGTGGACTTGATTCACGGCTAGGATTAATGGGTGGTGGTGCAATGGAAATTAACACCGTGCCGCAGCTTGTAGCGCAGGATAGCGAGGGTGTCGTATATTCAAAAATACCCAAACTGAATTTCCCAGTAGACGATTCCGGACGTGCGATCCTAGTGCAAGATGTAACTTACTATTCAAAGCAGGCGCTCTATGATGAATTTATTGCGTGGCGCAATGGCGGTGTTATCCCGAGTGGTAGATTCGATATGCGCGGTGCATTCGCCGCTGAGCTGAGTACGGGTACGCCAAAATTTTCGCAGGACGACCTGCCATTGGTCGGTGTGGCGAATACTTTTGATACCAAGGTTTTCGCCAACAACACTTGGGGTTTAGTTTGGCAAGAGTCTGATTTCGCGCCACGTGGGCAGTTTCCACAGTACTACAAACACCAAGACGGGCAGCGTATCGCAGTTGCGATTAATGACGTTCCTTTGTCGACAGGCTTAGTGGAGGCCGAATTCGCAAACGCTGAGCCCGGCGAGGCTTTTGTTTCACCAGTCAGTGGGGCTTGGTCGCGCCCGCACTCGGCTGAAAAAGTGTATACGGTAGTACTTGGCGATGGCTCTCAGGTTAGTTACGTTTGGTTTCGTTTTGTCGATCAGCCGTCGTTTCAGCAGTACTCTTTTAGTGAGCAAAAAAAGCGTGAGTTGCAGGCTTTGGTTGAAGGAATTCATCGCTCGTGGCCGCTAGATCGTGCCTACATGGCGCCACCAACATTTGGTGAGCTGGTGACTCTAGATGCCGGGCTGATTGTTGAGCCGCCATCTGGTTACGAAGTCGGATACGTGCCGATTGTAGTGAGACAAGAAGTCGCGATTATTGACTAATAATAGCTGAACATTATCTAAGTCGAGCGTATGCTCATTTAATCAGCGTTCTTAGTAAGCACCTCTTGATTACAGCCTCATCCATCATCCTCATTGCGTCCGCTATTACGGCGTCGCAGCAACAAGAACCCGCATCAGCGGGTTACGAAAAAAGCTACGTCATTCATGCCGAATCTGCGTGGTTAAGCCCCGAAAACAAAATATCGCCTGCATTTATTCAGGTTGCGTCTGGGAAGATTGGCTGGATATCCACCACCGATCAGCGGCGCGAAAAGACCAACATTCTTGGTCAGTCGCAGGGCAAGGGCGCTTTGATTAAAGTAAAAGGCACGCTCGCTCCCGGAATCGTTGACGCCTGGACGTCATTTTCGCCTCAGGGCTACACTGCTGACCGCCAGTCTTCCGCTAAGCGCGATGTTCGAGATTCGCTACCGGTTCAGGTAGAGATTGCTGACTTTCAGCTCTATTCTCAAGTACTTGCGGCTCGTGAAGCCGGAGTCGCCGCCGTATATCTATCTCCGGGTTGGTCTCAGCTGCGCCTTGGTGTGGGAAGTCCAGCAGAATTCACGATTCTGGATCTGCCGCAGGTGGCAGGTAAGCCAATGCTAGATTTCGCTATTGGTGCTGCGTCGGGAGACATGTTCTCAGCAACATACAATGGTCAAGAGTTGTACGATGCCTTCGATGAAGCGCAAGAGTGGCGCGATAGCTTCGATGACTACGACACTAAGCTCGAAGAATTTCCCGAAAAGCTCGAGAAGTATCAAGAGAAACTACAAAAGTTCATCGATGAGCATGGCCCAGATGCCCCTGAAAAAGAAGATGAGGTTGATGAAAAAGATGAGGTTGATGAAAAAGATGCTCCTAAGCCACCTAAACGCCCTAAAACTCCGTCCGCACCTAAAGTAGATGGCCAGCGCGACCTATTGTTGGCCGCCATGGACGGTAAGTACGCGGTGCGCATTCAGGCCGAGCGCCTGTCTGATATTCGCACGGTTTTGCGTCTTCGTGACCAATTCAACATAGATGTAGTGATTTTGGGAGGCTTTGAAGCAGACTTGCTTGCTGACGAGCTGCGCTTGGCTCAAATCCCTGTGGTGCTCGCCGCCACTCCAAGCCACCACACAAATGATAATGGTCGCGACTTTTTCAGCCGCTACCAATCTCTGATAGAGGGTGGGGTAAAAGTCGCAATCGCCAGTGGTGGTGCAGACGGTCATCAAATGATGTTGCTCACTCGCGCTGGCGACCTGATTTCACGCGGCGCTGATCCAGCGACCGTCTGGGAATCACTAACTACTGTACCGGCAGAAATTCTTGGCATGAGTGACTACGGTTCGCTATCTCGCGGTTCGTCAGCAACGATGTTGCTGTTCGAGGGTAACTCTCCATTCGACGCATCAGCTACTTTCAAAGTTCACAAGCCTAAGTAATATGCTTACAACTCTTTCATTAATTGCTTCTTTCGCTTCATTCCCTTTGCTTTCACCAGCACAGCAGCCGGTGCGTATTTTGGCGCCGGACGCGATTGTTGCTACCGACGGTCAGTTGCTCGAAGGCTATAAAGTGGTAGTCGCCGGCGGCAAGATTATCGAAGTTGCTGTCTCTCCCAAAACCATTGGCATCGAGACCAAGTTGGACGGTGTTTTGTCGCCGGGTTTCATCGACACCTTTGCGCAACTTGGCGCCGATATCTTTTTGACCGAGCAGTCAGATAAAGTCACTCCAGATTTGCTCGTTGCAGATGGCGCCCGTTTGGGCTCCGACGCTTGGCAAGAGTTGGCGAAGCATGGCGTTACTTCTGCTCACTTGATCCCTGATCCGACAAATGTGTTGTCCGGCAGCGGGGCTTTGATAGCTACTTCTTCAGAAGCTAGCGTCGCCAAAGCTAGCGTCGCCAAAGTTACTGACGGTAGTACTGTGCAAATCGTATCACTGCTCTCATCATCAGTTAGTGACGGTCGCGTCGGGCCATCATCATTGGCTGGCGCACTCGAGATATTGCGCGAGTCGGTTGCTGCTCACGGCGCCCGCGCTCTTGGACGCCAGCCATGGTTCTTTGTTGAAGATGCCGCTGGCACTCGTTCGGTCAAGAGTTTAATGAGTGACCTAAATATCAGCAGCGCTAAATTCATTTTGCTCGGCGACCCTGGTGAATACGCTAGTTTGTTCACCAATGAATTAGTCGGCTTGCCAGCATTCGGTATGGGCGAGCTCGCTCG
>JAPKEZ010000107.1 GCA_028821845.1 Planctomycetota bacterium
TGCCTCGAGTACTATGAAACCAAATCTCTAATTCATTAGCGCTTAAGAATGGCCCGCCTGCCGCATCACTGGAGTTAAGATCGAGGTCGACAATAGGCTGCATGAAGTCATCATTGGCAGTGGCGCGTGATGTTGAAAATAAATCAATGTCAATCCCGTTAGGTCGCTGCGCGGAGAGTGTCATTCTTAATCCGTCCTCGCTAATCCAAAACGATTTGAGGTTGGCCAAAGGGAAATTGCTAATTGCAGGAGTTGCAGAAACGGTGAAACCGCTTTGCCAATCCGGTCGCGTTAGTTCAATAAAATCAAGGCCAGTGCCGCCATCACCAACGACGTACGCAGTAAGTCCGTCGTCGCTCAATCTGGAAAAAGTAACACTAATATTTTGTAGTCCAGGAAGTACTTGCTGTTCTCTAAGTGGAGCGAGTGGCTGTTCGTGAGACAATGTCGTTGGTGGCCACAAAGTTACAGGGCGAATTGCGTCATTAACGATAAATAGTAATTCGTCAACGCCTGTTTTCGCACCTGGCATAACTTCGACGGTGTATGTGCCGTCATTGTGATCGGTGACTTGATGCAATGTGCCGAGTCCGGCAGAACGGGCAGTGTGGTCTAGGGTGATAGTGGCGCCACCGGCCGTCAGCATGTTCCCATCAACATCTGATAAGTCTAAGACAAATGAAACTGGAGAAATTGAGCCGGCACTAACATTATTAGCATATGAATGAACCGATGAAAGGTAAGCGTCGGGACGTCCTATTAAAGCTAAGCGTAGCGAATCAAATTTAATACGCATTTCGTCGACGGGATCTGGGTCGGCGGCAGTTAGGCTAGCCTTGTTTATCGCAAAATATAAATCACCTTTAGCGCAAGCAAAGTTGTCGCAATAAGGATGGTCTCCGGGTCGCGCTGAAATAAGGAAGCCAACGTGCGCGCTTTTAGTAAATGTTGCTGGAGGAGAGCCGCATGATGTTGGCAAAGTGTTACTGCATGAGCATCGTCCGTCGCCGCCCATGTCGCGCGCTGCTTCCATGGCAGCCATGACTCGCTGAGCCATATCGCCAGGTGTGCTTATTAATGCTTGCTCTGCTGCGTCTATAACGGGCTGACCCGTCAATACGTTTCCTTGAATCGCGTAAACCAAATCGCCACTAGTGCCAGTGAGCCCGCCAGCCCAATCGCCACATTGCGATCCGGTGAACGTGGCGGCGCGGCCAGCCATATCGACGAAGCCATATTGACGCAGTTCATGTAAGTTATCGTAAGTAGATAGAGCCAGCAGTATTTCTTCTGGCGGTACGCCCAAGGCAAACATTTCGCTTGCGTCTTGCCGCATAATAATGGTGGCCCCTATTGATTGTGCGCACCCGCCGCCGGCCTGTGCTTCTAACATAGCTAAAGCGGCGCGTAGATTAATGGCTTCTACGCAGGTAGCAGAGGCGACGATTATTTCTTGAGTCTTGGTATTTACAACAATAATCGACCAAGTCGCGAAACTCTGAGTCGCAAGAAATAGGGTGGCTACGGCGGAAAGGGCTAATTTACGCAGTTTAGAGGGGAAGGAGAACATTTTAAAAGTATAGTCTAGAAGTGATGGCTCTGCGCAAAATTGTTAAATTTTTACCCAGCTGGCATCGCTACCGCATTACTCGGAGTTACAGTAAAGTGATCTTAATATTTAAGAAACAAGTAATACATACGTCCGCGCGACTGAACGTGACCCGCACGCGCCATGGCGTCATCGCCGAGGCCCATATAAATATCACAACGACCGGCCGAGCGAATTGCGCCGCCACGATCTTGGTCTAGAGCAAAGAAGCGAACGGGGCGTTGAACGAGTTTGTTGTCCTCGTCCATCTCTGGCAAGCGCGCTTCAATATAAACTACGGCAGCGCGTGGGAAGATGTCTTTGTCGGTTGCTACAGAGTGCATTGCAGTTACTGGCTGGCCGAGACATCCGTAAGGTCCACCGGATGCTCCTTGGAAAAACACAAAGCGCGGATTTTTTGGCAGTACACGCTCGGCTTCGCCTTCGTTTGTCGCAAAGTAGTCGCGAAGTTTTTGTAATGACAAGTCACCGATTTTAAATTTACCTTCTGCTACTAGTGCCAAGCCAACACTGTTGTATTCGTGACCGTTGTTGCCAGCGTAGCCGACTTCGAATAAATCGCCATTGGCGTAGCGAATCACCGCACTGCCTTGCACGTGTGCCATGTAGGCATCGTATGGATTTTTCAACCACACAATTTCCAGACCTTTAAGATGGCCGTTGTCACGAAGCTCGGCGGAGGTGTAGTAAGGTACCGTTTGCCCGCTTGCGGTTTTACGTCCCAGAATTACGCCGTCGTTAGCCTTCACTAAATCTTCGGGCGCGTCATACAACGGAAATTGATATTCGCCACCACGCTCTTTTGCGCCATCAAGAATCGGTGTTCCGTAGCCGGTGAAGAAAACGTCGCCCGTGGAAGACTGTCCGCGTGCTACCCAAACGTTGAAATCTTTTTGCAATAGCGACAAGAAATCTTCGGATGACTTAGCTTCATGCAGGACTTCATTAAAGCGCGCGACTGACCGGGACATCAAATCGTGGGTAATCACTTCGCCTGGGCCGACCGGGAAGAAAGTTTTAGAGCTTGGCTTGGTCAAGTAATTCATCGAGCGTTGCGTCGCCTCAATCAATTCTCCGCGGCGTTGCCAGCCAATAGCAAAATCTGGCCAGCTCTCGCCATACGGCAAGCGTTCTACACCATACTCGCCATCAGCAAGTTGGTATTCATATGGATTCAAACCCTCGGCCTCTTGTGGCTGAGGAGATTGGCAACCCGCGGTAAGACCACAAATCACGACAAAGGCGCAGCGAACAGCTTTCATGCCTATAGCCTATTGAATAAGGGGCGCCGCTTCAATGAAATACGTATATGCAATTTCAATACCACCGCATTTTAGCTGGGGGTGCCGCCCTGACCACCTTCGATGTCGACTCTGATGTGCTTCAGGGCAACCCGCTGGGTGATCCGACCCTACGTTCGCAGCCGATGTTACTTCCGCAGGGCGACGATTTTTCCTCTTTGCCGTTGGTGGTAATGTTGTCGGGATATACCGGATTCAATCATAAGGTGGTGAACAAGTCGTCGATGTGGCAGCCGTCGGTGCCAGAACGCTTGGCGCTGGCGATGCAATCCGGAGAGATTAAGCCTGCGGTTTTTGTGTGGCCGGCTTGCGAAACAAAGCTCGGTGGTTCGCAGTACGTGAATTCAAGCGGCACAGGCAACTACCAAGATTATGTTATTGATGAAGTCATCCCTGCCGTTGAGAAGCATTACAGTTGTGGCGGCAACAACAACCGAGTTGTTGTTGGTAAATCTAGCGGCGGCTTTGGCGCATTGTCATTGACCATGCGCAACCCTGGATTTTTTCGTGCCACTGCTTCACATGCCGGAGACATGGGCTTTGACATGTCGCACTTTCGCGGCTTCGCCGACGCGCTGACTTGCTGGTCGAAGTACGGAGGTATTGAGAGCTTTATGCAACAGTTACCCGGATTATCAAAGTTCGGTTTTACTGAACACGCTGGCATCGAAGCCATTGCCATGGCCACTTGTTACTCGCCTAATGCTGAATCTGAACATGGCTTTGATTTACCGGTTGTTCCGGAGACCGGCGAAATCCGTCATGACATTTTTGACAAATGGCTTAGTTACGATCCGCTGCGCATGCTCGATGAAAAAAATAATGCCGACGCTTTGCGTCAACTCGACCATCTGTTTTTAGACGCCGGCGAAACAGACGAGTTCGCTCTGCAGTGGGGGCTACGCCGCTTCCACGAAAAACTAAAATCGCAGGATATCGACGCACATGTCGAATACTTCAAAGGCGGTCACTTCGCTATGGATGACCGCTGGCAACAAAGCCTAAAAGTTATTTTGTAGATTCTCCAGCAAGGCGTGCGCTAACGAAAGCCCAATAAAAGTTGTAACCGCCAATTCGCCCAATCACATCGAGTATTTCACCGCAGAGATAAAGCCCTTCGGTCTTACGACTCTCGAAGGTCGAGAGATTGACTTCATCAAGCGGGACTCCACCGCCAGTAATTTCGGCGACAGCTAATCCGCGGTTGCCAGTAATCTCAAGTTTGTAATTACACATAGCCTCAATCAAAGCCTTGCGCCGATCTTTAGTTAGATTTCCTACGCGCTCACTTGACTCAACCCCGGCCTTTTCGATGATCGCTTTAGCCAAGCGCATGGGAACGATATCGCTTATTAGGCTTAGTGTAGTGGTTGCGGAATGCTCAATTATGAAATCGCGCCATTGTTCAGCACTTTGCTTGGTGAAGTTGATTACCAGCTCAGCTTTGTCGCGGATTACCCAATGGCTAGCATCAAGAATGGCCGGCCCACTAAATCCGTGGTGGGTGAAGAGCAAATCGTTTATACCTTTTTCTAAAAGCTTATTATTTTTGTACGTGCTCCATTCAACATTCAGGCTAACCCCGCTCAGATCTGTAAGCAAAGTCTCGTTGGTAGTCAGCGGTGCGAGGGCAGGGTAGTTAGCAAGGCTGCTGTGTCCGAGGCGTCGAGCAATTTCATAACCGAAGCCATCGGAGCCTGTTTTCGGAACCGATTTGCCACCTGTAGCCAAAATAAGTTTTGTAGCAGTTACCACTTCATCACCGCAAGCAATGACGAATTCACCGTTCATTTTTTTTACGTCTGTCACTTGATGGTCGAATTTTATTTTACCGCCAAGGTTAACTAGCTCTCGCTGAAGAGCATCGCGCACCACAATTGCTTTTTGCGCAGCAGGAAACAGTTTGCCGGTTTCACTTTCTAACTCAAGCGGCACATCAATCTCATACTCGAAAAACATCTGCATTTGTTCAAGTGTCCAAGTGCGAAACAATCTTTTAAGAACATTGTCGGAAGAGTTAGAGAAGTAATCGCTTTCGCTAACAACAGAAGGCAATAAGTTGCAGCGCCCACCACCGCTAATTAATATTTTTTTAGCTGCCTGCGCTTTAGTCTCAAGCACAACAGTTTCTTGGCCGGAACGTGCCGCCCAAATGGCTGCCATTAATCCAGCAGCGCCAGCTCCAATGACTACCGTGCTGTCGTGCTCAGACATGCCGCATCTTTGATGTTATTAGACCAATCGATGAAGAACGTTGATTCTGCCGCAAAAGCTTTATCAAAAACATCTCGCCAGTTGTCGCCAAACAGCATCGCGGACTTTTCGCTCATCTCTTTAAGATGCTGCTCCTCATCTTTAAGGATTGAAGAAACCGAAACCGGTGCGCCCGCCCCAGCCTTTTCCCGAAATTTCTCAATATATGAGTCGTCGGCCAACGCAATGGAACAGGCACAGACCAACGACAACAAAACGATCAACTTTTTCGGCATAGGTTTACTCATGGCTGGATGGGTTGGGACTGGCCGAGTATGGCACGGATCGAATCGCCGGAAAACGGTTATTTCGGGTGCTGGCTTCACCTTTTAAGGCCCTCCCGCCCACCGGGACCGCTTCCAGGGTAAGCCATCGGCACCTGGCTCCGGCCTTGACCTAAAAATGGACACCTATTGGACACCTTTTTAGCGCCCTATGGGGGACCAGAGCGGGTTTCAGCGGGACAGAAGAAGACACCTGAAACGCCTTAAAACAGGGCATAAGTACAACCGGTGAGTAGAGCGATCCAAAGTAGGGTCTGCACCAACCGCATGGGTCGTTTTTTTACCATCGCATTCAGATCGCCAATTCTTTGAACAGGGAGAGCTTAGGAGGAATTCCCATCGATGGGAATGAATTTGCGCTACACGCCCCATGCACAATTCCGACCATGCGAGGCCGTTCGTTCATGTGGGACGCTGATAACCGTTGACCCCGTTTCGGTTTTGGGATTGACGACAACTCGCTAAACCGGTCCACTACCTTGCACCTGCCTGCCCCTTGCAACCATGAAAAACAACG
>JAPKEZ010000108.1 GCA_028821845.1 Planctomycetota bacterium
TCTGGCTTCGACGCCGACCTCGTTTTGTGGTCAGGTGATCCGTTAGATCCTACATCCATTCCTCTGGTTGTCATTATTGATGGCCAAGTCGTTGCCGACAACCGTTAATAGAAAATGCGTTTACTAACTACTCTTTTAGTTTCATCTTGTTTCGTCGCTAGTGCTGCTGCACAAAGTGGCTCCGTTGCCGTTAAGGCTGCACAAATCATGCGCGCAGATGGCAGCGTGATTGAACAAGGCACCATGGTTATAGAAAACGGTCGCATCACCGCAATTGGCGGTAGCGATGTTGAAGTGCCGTTCGATGTGTTGCTCAACGAATACCCAACCGCAGTTGTGTTCCCCGGTTTCTTCGAAGCACACTCCAACTCGGGTATGGACCGCGCCAATGAGAACGTGCCACTGGCACCTTTCTTGAACGTCAAAGATTCCATCGACCCGGTATCTTTTTACTTCGAAGACGAACTGCGTGGCGGCACTGTTGCCATCGGTGTGATTCCCGGTAACAACACTGTTATTGGTGGACGTGGGCGCGTTGTCGCTCCCGCCGGAATGACCATCGAGCAAATGACCTTGTCCGATGACATGGGCATGAAAATAGCCATTGGCCCTAAGGGTGGTTGGTCACGTTCGTCTCAACTCGCTGAGCTGCGCGAAGCGGTCGACAAACTTAACTTAGATTTGCGCGAGATTGGTGAGGATCTAACTTACGATGGCATCGTTCGCGAAGACCGTAAAAAGGCCGGCATCGAAGAAGATGCTGATGTCGCCGACGGTGACATGTGGGATAGTGCAGCGGGTTACATCCGCTTTGGCAACGACTTCACTGGCAAGGGCTTAATCTCTGAAGAAGATTTAGACGATACCCAACGCGGGATGGTCGACATCCTTAATGGCGACGAGCGTCTATGGATTTATGCTCCGAATGCAACCGACATTATGCATGCACGCACTTGGTTAACAACTCACTCTTTGATGGACCACGCTGTTTTTGTGGTTCGCTCAGCAGCACATAAGGCGTCCGCCACGCTTAGCGAAATGGGTCGACCTGTTGTCATCACTGGAGATTTGTGGCATGTCGAAACGAATCCTGTGACTAGAAAGCTCAATAAAACTTTTGCACCTTTGGCCTTCTACAACGCTGGCATTGAGTTCGCAATTTCTTCAGAAGAAGGCCGCATGGGCCCAGACCGTTTGGCTTACCAAGCTGCGATGTGTGTGCGCGAAGGCGTGCCACGCGAGGCGGCGTTGGCATCGGTGACAACGAACCCAGCTAGCTTCTGGGGAATGAGCGAAGAGCTCGGTGATTTCAACGAAGGCGCTGACGGAACATTCGTGGTTTTCGACCGTGACCCTTTACATGCGCAATCTAAAGTTCTTGAAGTGTATATCCGCGGTGACAAAGTTTATGACCGTAAGGAAGACACACGATTGAAGCGCCTAGAGGAGGGTACTAAGTAGTGAGATTAATTAAATTATTCATAGCTGCTGGTGTAGCTAGCTTGTTGGCGACGTCTGCGGTCGATGCCCAGGCGTATCATGCCGCAGTAATCCATCAACCCGGAGCAGACGCCATCGAAGATGGTTACTTGGTGGTTGACTCGGGCAAAATCATTGGCGTGTTTACTGCCAGTCAGTTGCCACCACTCATGCCCGTTATCGAGCTCGGAGACGCGCACCTGATGCCAGGCCTGGTCGCCGCCGATTCAACTATCAGCGGCGCGAGCAATAATTCTGATTTGTCGTTAGCGGCTCACCACATGGCTTTCGATAATTACGACCCGTGGTTAGATTATTCCAAAGTTCTTGAACATGGCGTAACAACTGTTTACTTGTCACCAGATCGTTCACGCTTGATAGGCGGGCGCGGTGCCGTTGTCAAAACTGCAGGCGAGAAGCGCGTGGTTAATGCACGATCTGATTTGTTAGTGAACCTAACAGACAGCGCGCTTAATCCGCCCGATTACTTTCGCCCACCCATTCCTCCGACCGCCGAAAACCCGTTGTTACCAGCAGAGAGACAAGCGCCAACAACACGTCCCGGCGCGATGCGCGCATTGCGTTCAGCGATTGCTGGCGAGCCAGACTCATCGGGCTTAGCGAATCAGCGTGGTTTGCAAGAATGGAAAGCCAGTGCACAGCCTTTGCGCATCATGGCAGACAATGCGGATCAAGCGCGTGCGGCTTTGCAAATTGCCAACGAATGGAATAGCCTAGTGGTCTTGCAAGGAATGGCATCTGCCTCGCTTGAGAATTATCAAGCACTTGAAGCTAGCGCCAAAATAACTTTATTAGAAGTACCGATGTATTCTAGTCTTAGCGGTGGTGCGTCACGCCTAGACGAGGGCTTGATTGAGGCTGTTGCCGCTAATTCTTTAGTCGCTCTAAAGGCTGGACGCAATGCTTCTTGGGTGCTGTTGTTCGAAGCGGCGAGTATCGCCAGTGGCATGGGCTTAAGCGATGGCGCTGCCTTGCAGGCAATCACTTCAATTCCTGCACGCGTGCTTGGTGTTGAAGATCGTGTTGGCCAATTACGCGCCGGCTTTGATGCCGACTTCTTGGTTCTAGATGGCGCGCCACTTGATCCTGCTAGCTCTGTTCGCCAAGTTTACATCGATGGTGAACGCGTCTGGAATCGTGAAAGCCTAGACGCGCTCGATACTGATGCAGTGGTTGTACGTGCAGGCACGTTATGGACAGGTGATGGCGCTGCACTTAGCGGCGGTGTCGAAGTCCTAATGCAAGGCGGACGCATTATCGCTGCCGGGCATCAAGTTCCGCATCCGATGGGTGCGCGTATTATTGAGGCTGGTGATGACGCTCATATTACTCCGGGCTTTATCGATGCCAAGGGTTACGTTGGTATGACTAATGGCACTCGCTTGCCGTCCAACATAAGTATAGCGCGTCTGGCTGATTCATCATTCTATGCCCAGGCTTGGCAGCATGTTGCTCGTCAAGGGGTTACTTCGGTTGTAGTCGGTTCCTCGCGTTACGAGAAATACGGCACCCGCGCCGAGGTGATTAAGACTGCCGCGCAAGGCGACAACCAATCAGGCCTGGATGGCGATGCTGTTGTGTTTTTCGATGCGAGTACTCGCGATCATGCCCAGGCTTCTAAGCTAGACTCTTTATTGAAGAGAGGTAAAAAATACGCCGATAGCTTTACTACACATGCCGAAGAATATGCCACATGGCAGAATGAGGACGCCTCTAAAACGAAAACTGCGCGTCAAGAAAGTGAGCGCGAGTTGCGCATACGTTTAGCACAGGGCGCAGATGCTGAAGAAGAAGTTGTCGAAGATGAGGACGCTAGTGAAGAAGGTGACGAAGAAGGCGACGACGCGGAAGAAGAAACTGAAGAAGAAGCGGCTGTCGTAGACCCACTAAACGGAATGTGGGAAGGAACTATCGAACACGAAATGATTCCTGAACCAGTAACGATCAATGTTTTCTTCCATCATGAAGGTAAAGATGTGACGGCTAATTTGAGTTCGCCCGACGACCCTTCCGGTGAAACACTGGAAGTGGAAGGTGGTATTTATGAAAACGATACTATCCACTTTGAAATGCCGACCGAGGTAGGGCAAGTGATGATTGACGGTATTATCGACGCACCAGATTCGATGAGCGTTTCGATTGGGCTAGCTGGCATCGGTGGGGTTGACTTCACGATGGAGCGTATCGAGATCGAGCAAACTGGTGACTTCAAGCCAAAGAAGAAGAAGTCAAAAGCTGATGCCGGTCCTGCGGCGCCTGACAAAAACAATGACCTGGAAGGCATGCGCGCTTTGTTTGAACAGCGTGGTGTGGCGGTGGTTAATGTGTCACGCATCGACGAAGCCGCTGAAGTCATAGCGGCTTTCGCGAAATACGAAATACCGATGAACTTAATGGGTCTAGCGTACAGCGCCGAGCTCGGTGACTTGCTACGCAGCAACAACGTCGGGTTGTTACTTTCTGCTGATACCGTTTCACGCGTTGGTGGCGCCGACTTAGTACCGGTTACCATGATTAACGCTGACGGCATCGCGACGGCGTTTTACAGCAACTCACAAGATGGCTCTGCGACGATAGCCCAAGCATTAAGCTTGGCGACAAGTTACGGCTTAGGTGCCGAGCAAGCGTTAGCCTCACTAACCTCTCAAGCCGCCGACGTGCTTGGTGTTAGTGACAAGATTGGACGAGTTAAAGCCGGTCTAGATGCCGACATCGTAATCTTTAGTGGCGCGCCGTTCGATTTGCGCTCACAAGTGCAAACTGTTTTTGTTAATGGCAACGAGGTGCCTCGTAACTAATGTTTTCTTTACTGCTAGTATTAGCCGCTTCATCGCAGCAAGTCGACGACACCACGGTTTATTTTGCTTCAAAGGTTTACACAGCCGACGAGCAGGGCATGATCAATAATGGCGTAGTCGTCACCAAAGGAGATAAAATTGTTTACGTGGGTAAGCGCTCTGATATCGAAATCACAGATGGCGTTACTGTTGTCGACCTTGGTCGTAACTGGCTTGTTCCTGGTTTGGTCGAGCCGCACAATCATATTGCAGGTAGCCTGAGAGATCTAAACGACACGGTCTTCCTGACAAACCCCGAACTGCAAACTGCTGAAGTTGTAGTGCCTAACAACCCAATGATGCGCGACGCCGTTGCGGGCGGTATTACCAGCGCACTATTCATTCCTGGCTCAGGCTCGAACATGGGTGGTTTCGGAATGTTAGTGAAGACTGCGGGTGGCGACACTGTTGAAGAAGTAACAGTACGTGGCCCAGGTTCCTTGAAAGTCGCACAAGCGGGTAACCCCGAGCGTTATTCATTCGGCGTAGGTCGCGCTTTAATGAACTGGAACACTCGCGACACTTTATCTAAAGGTTTAGAGTGGGCTAAAGATTACGATGCCGGCAAAGCGAAGTGGAACCCACGTTATTCTGAATTCTTAGGGTTAGGTAATGGCACGGTTCCAGTAAGTGTGCACACGCAAATCTACCAAGTGGTACTCATGACTCTAACGATGCAGGTTAAAGAACTTGGTTTGCGTTCGTTTATTGATCACGGCACCTTTGACGGTTACAAAACGGGTCCCATCGCTGCTGCGCTTGGTGTCCCGGTAATGAACGGTCCGCGTCAGTTTTGGTTCGACCGCTCCAATGCGCGCATCATGGGTAACGCTGCTGGTTGGTCGGAAGCCGAAGGTTTGATTCTCGGTTACAACACCGACTCTCCCGTTGTGCCGCAAGAAGAATTACCTTTACAGGCCGCGATGGGTGTACGCCTTGGTGCTGGCACTAACGAAACCGCGCTAAAAGGTATGACGGCTTACGCATCACAAGCGCTGTTAATGGAAGACGTCGCTGGGCGCTTAATTGAGGGCCTTGACGCTGACATGGTTTGCTGGACAGGCGATCCTGTCGACCCGCGTTCATCAGTATTGAAAGTATGGATTCGTGGTAAAAAAGTTTACGACACCGACTCCGATAAACGTCGCTTCTAAAATTAAATGTTAAGTTTAATCGCCCTTAGTCTAGTTACTCCGCAAATCGCTTTAGATGCAGGAGTAGCTTTAACTATGGACGACCGCCATGTCATACACAATGCGCGGATACTGATTAGTGCAGCTGGCAATATCGAAAGTCTCGGTCGCCAATCTGAGGTGAAAATACCGGATGGTTATCAACACCTAAGTTTCCCAGAGTCATTCGTGTGGCCGGGCGGAGTTGATTTACACTCTCACACGCAAACGGGTGGCTGGGGTGATATTAACGACATGGTGCATCCTGATAACCCAGAGTTGCGGACACTCGATACCATACGCGCCAATAATCAGTTACATAAAGTGGGCCGTGCTGGTGGCGTCACTATGGTTAACGCTATTCCTGGATCGGGCACCAATATTTCTGGCGCCGGTACCCTGGTGCAATTAGTCAACTCGAGCCATGTCGAAGATGTGGTTTATAAATA
>JAPKEZ010000109.1 GCA_028821845.1 Planctomycetota bacterium
CATTAGTGCTAAAGAGCTAATGAGTATTGTTTTCATGATGATGTAATGTGTGTTTGGCAGGCCTCGACAAATTGTTCGCTACCCACAATGTTGCGCGGGACGATTAGCCCCTGCGTTGGCTCTAGCTTAAGATAAACTCGCTGCTCAGTTACAATTAAATCTTGAAAACTAGTCCATTCTATTTTTGATGACTGCCCCTCACGCTGCACATGAATGCCGGTTTCATCATAGTCTATTGTATGCACGGTGAGCATGTTGCCGTCGCCATCTTTTAATAGCTTTTGCAAATACTTAATAGTGCGACGTTTATGATATTTTGGGAAAAGGACAAACCACGCCAAGCTTAAGAACAAAAACGAGACTCCGTATGACACTTCGTCGTATTTGAGCATCACCATCAAGCCAAAAATAGCGTAAACCGTGCCGATTGCATAATGGCTAACGGCTCTCATGCGGCGCATCTGCGGCACGCGTTGGTGAGTATCTAAAGTAAACTCAACCCAGTCTTCGAAAGTTAAGGTGTAAGTTAAAGACAAATTAGCACCTTTCCAAACACGTCACGCTCAGCCACTTTACGATGCGCATCCTGAATGTCATCGATACTGAATTCGCTATCGATGATCGGCGATAACTTATTGTCGAAGACTAGCTTAGCGACTTGGTGCATCTCGCCAAGACCACCCATTGTGCTGCCTAAAATGCTGAGTGATTTGAAAAAAATAGGTGCGAAATTCATCTCCATTTGTGCTCCGCTAGTAACCCCGCAAGTAACCAATCTGCCACCTTTTCCTAGCGCCCATACGCCCAACGGCAATGTGTCCGCGCCGACGTGATCGACAATGATGTCTAATCCTTGCTTGGAAGTAAATTGTTTGGCAGCGGCCTGCCAATCTTCGCTGCTGTAATTGACGGCCAAGTCGGCACCGTTCATCATGCCCTTGGCGCATTTGGCATCACTACCAGCAGTTACCATGACATCGGCGCCATACAGTTTGGCGATTTGAGTGGCGGCGACTGACACACCCGAACCCGCTGCGTGAATCAATACTTTGTCACCAGGCTGTACCTTGCAGCGCCCAACCAACATGTGCCACGCCGTCAAATAAGTCAGAGGAAACGCAGCTGCCTCGCGCAAAGAAAAATCATCTGGCACGTGAATAACATTCTCAGCATTAACCACAGCCAACTCAGCATTACCACCATCACAAGTTTCACCGTAAATACCATAATCGCGCGCTAAATTGTGGTTTCCACTAGCTACCTGAATGGATGGCTGAGAGTTATAGCCAGGAGCAACGGTAACGCGATCACCAACTTTACAATTAACCACACCGTCGCTAATGCTCTCAACCACGCCACTGAAATCGCAACCAGGGGTAATCGGCAGCGGGAATTTATGTCCTGGCACGCCACGTCGCACCCAAGTATCTAGATGATTCAAAGCCGCGTACTCGACACGAATACGCACCTGCCCCGCTGCTGCCACCGGGGCGGTGATATCTTCAATTCGCAGTACATCAAAATCGCCATGCTCATGCACGCGAACAGCTTTCATGGTTTCAGTCATTACCCTATATTGTAACGGCTTCTAGTCAATATCTCGAAAGTGACCTGCATTGTATGCCGAAATCATATACATCAGCGATTCGGCAGCACGCGGCGCCGAGAATGAAATACTGCTAATACGTATATTACGCCAACGATTTAAGCGATCTAACTCGACCATAATTTGCCAGGGCTCGGTGTAGTCGCCAACCGAAGGGTCGCCATCAGATAACACGATTACCTCTTCGATTCCCTGCAAGTCGAAGGCACGCTCTATACCGCCATATAAATCGGTTCCTCCAGAAAAGTTGTTATGAGTAACAAAAGCCGAAGCATATTCTTTAGAGTCTGAGGTTGCAGCGGTTAATTGCTCGTACATTTCACGAACTATCGATTCAAAGAAAATTACATTAAATTTCGCTGACGACGGCAATATCGGCAACATCTTGTCGAACTCTTCTATCACCTTCATAGCACGCGTCATCCGCCGCAACTCATACATACGCTCAGTCATTGACGATGATGAATCTAACACGAAGCAAATGTTGTCACTAAAAATTGGGATACCCATGTAAGCAACCGTTTTCAACTCGAAGTCACTTGTCTCGGGCGAGCGCATTGGCGTTTCAAAGGCTTTGTGCTGCAAGTAAGCCACATGCCAAGAACGGTAATCGTTACCTATTCTATAACCAGTAATATGCTGCAACATAGCAGCAGCCTCGGCTGTCACCCGACTACGCCCCAGCTTCAATAAATCAATCAGTACCGGGATATGGTCATCGCTTAAATCGCGACGCAGTACTTCGAGAAACTCCAGCGACACTTCGCCAGACTCGCTATTAATTCTGCGCATTACCTCTACTTGTGCCGCCGACAAATCAACCTCGGCTAATGCGCGGATTGCAGCCACCCGTTGCCACGGATGAAGTTTGCGCTGTGACAAAAAGGAACGTGCAACATCGCGTCCACCTTCGAAGTACTTGCTAAGACCGTAAACAGCTTCAGCGCGCACTGCTGGCAAGCGATGCGTTAAATATTTTTGTATTGGCGCACGCGCTTCTTCGGAGCAACGCGCAAGACAACGTACATATGCAATCAAGGCGTCATCGGAATGAATGTTGCGCTTCATCGCCTTTAGCGATAAATAATCGATCTCAACACCAAGGTAAGCTAATGCCTTTAACGCATCAAGGCGCTCGCTCATTTCCGCGTCGCGATCAGTAAGCAGCTCTAGCAACTCGCCCTCGTGGGGCATCGCAAAACTACGCCGTGGAACGGCGTGACGCGGCATCAAATTCGCCCAAGTATTAATTGGCGTGGATTGCAGCGCGCACAGGCTGCTAAGCAACAGAGAAACTAACATGGATGAACGAAAGCCGAGGGCTCACATAACATATAATAACCGCAATGAAACTTCGACAGTGGCTATTCAGCAGTCTAATAGGAGCTTCCCTCGCGGGATGGCTGTGCTTAATCGAATTCTTTGCGGTTAGCTATGACTACATTGGCCTATTCTCGAAACACGATTTAACAGGCCCCTTGTTTCGCAGCATGTTAGTCGGGGCAGCCCTTGCGCTAACTGTTCACCCGCTTCGCGTTTTGTACTGCACACGAGCACTGCGCAAGACGTCTGCCTATATGGCATCTGCTCTGTTGGTAGTTTTTGCATTGACAACATTTGCCGTAAATTTCCATTTTAATTTGCTGACACCTATTGCTGGTAGCTGTGCTCTAATGTGTTACATCGCGCTGCAGTATCTATTCAGCCGCGAAAACGCCTTCGCCGCCTCTAGCTTCTTCGCGCCATTCACTCACGCCGTCAGCTGTGGCCTGCTCTCCATCATCGTTATTTATTGTGCGTTTGACGCCCCTAACGCCAGCAAGCCATCCGCGCCAAATGTATTGGTTGTCATCATCGATAACGCACTAAGCGAACATTTCGGATGGGATGAATACCACCGCCCGACTAGCCCTAATATCGACACGTTGTCTAGGGAAGGATTAACTTTAAACGATTGTCAATTATCTAAAGATTCCATCTCGGTTGCCGATGCAATTAGTTCCCTGGCAAAATCATTCGGCGATGATTACTCAACTATGCTGATAAGCCGTAAGCAATCACTAATTTCCTCAGCTGATTTCGCGGCAAGCAGTAATATCGCAAATCCGTCACTAGCTGACCGGCTTAGCATTAACGCATTCAACAGCAAACGTCCTGTTGGTGACCTTGCGCAGCTTGACGCAGCCAAAAACTTCCTCCGCGATTCCATACTCATCGGTCAGCCATTTTTCTTGGCCTACAACTTACAAAGTTGCGAGGAAAACTTCGATGTTCCTGAAGATATACGTGGGCACTTCTCGGCGGCTGCGGCGTCCGACAGAGAGAAACTAATCTCTAAGTACGACGAATGCCTTTGGTATCAAGACCGCCTGGTAGCAGGTCTAATGGAATTACTAGACGATAAAGAAGTTCGTGAAGACACTTTTATTGTAATCATCGGCAATCAACTTCCCTCGTACATCGACAACGACAAACGCATCCCGCTAATTATTCGCTATCCTAAATTTGTCGCCGCCGGAAGCCGCTTCGAGCAACCCACTAGTCCGTCATTTTTGACCGACAAAATGGTTCAACTACTTGAACTAGCGCGCCAACAACAAGGCGCCAACAAGGTAAGCGCAATTAGCGACGGCGAAGGAAATTAGATCGTGCCGTTTCCAAGTGAAACCGTTGCGGACGCGACGCATTACGATTTTCAGTATCAATATGTCTGAATTGTAGAATAAGGCAAACAATATCAGGACCGCGGTGATGTTTTTACTGGCGCTAAATTCGCTAGCAACTTCTGCTCCACTGCCCACTGCGCCACTCGCAAGAACAACCCACAGCGCACCAATAGTCAGAACGCGCGACAACAGCAACATTAGTGTTGTAGTGCTAAAGTTCCGACCGAGTACAAACCAAATTGTCCACCAATGGAAGAACAAAACGCCAGCCACCACAGCAGGCTGTAGTAACAAGTCGGCCATAGCAAAAAAAGCAGTGCTACTCATCAGCCTCAGCGCACAATTGGTGCAAATATTTCAGTGGGTAAATACCACTATCGTGACCATCGCTAAATAAAAGGCGATAGGCGTAGTTGCCAACGGGCTGCATATCGACCAATGTGATGTCAGCAGCGACATCGTCACGTTTGATTATTCTATCACCGTTTATCTCGCTAACGCAATTCGCGCACGGGCATAAAAAACGCAATTCGCCAATCGTTAAGACAATGATCGGCTCGTCTTGCCAGCGAAATTCAAGACCAGCATCTAAGCGCTTAACGCCGCTAAGGGTTGCCATCGGCAGATTGAGCATTCTCTTCTTCTTCGCACTTATCGCGATGGTAACGCCAATCGACATTGTCGCGCCCCATTTGGCGCAAATGTTCTGGAGTTTTGTAAAGACCCAAGGCATTAGCCTTAGACGTTATCGACTTTGTCGTCCGACCAAGACGCTTCGCTATATCACTGTTCGACGCGGCACCGTGCATACGCTTAAGAGTTTCAACATCTTCCGCAGTCCATCGTGGCATATTAGTCCCTGTGCTATCGCCAATAGATGATGAAGAGAACTTTTTATCTTTAGCCATGCTTAACTCTACAGCCTTCTCTTCGATTTGCCTTGCTGGCATACCTAAAATTAATTCTAAGTCAATATTGGTACGGCTACCATAAAGCTTCTTAATTATAGCCAATGAATCGCGGGTCCATGGACGCTCTTTGACTTCGGTTCCGAAACTTTTGATTTTACGCTCAATCTCTAAAACAGGACGCTTGAAAATTCGCGCCCATTGCTCAACTGTGCCAACGCTACCGTAAAGTTTTTTAAGTCGCGCCACATCAGTAGCACCCCAAGGGGTGTTAGAATTTTCGGTTGAATCTGGAAACAGCTTAGACACCATTTTATTAACCGACGCAAGGGGGCGTCCAATTTTACGAGAGATTTCAGCCAACTTGGTACTGCCATACATACGCATCAAGTAGCCTATATCAGGCTGCGACCACTGCCCAGATTTAACAGGTTTATCTGGCATGCGTAATTGATCGTTCAGGGGAGACTGGCATCAGTAAGAGGGTTTTAGCTATAATCCAATATTCAAAGATACAGGATTATCGCCAACAAATAAATAGTTTTTTTACTTACTTTTCGAATCAAGCATTTTTTGCCATACTGCCTGAGTCTCATTACGCAGTAACTGGAAGGCCTCGTCGGCAGTTGGCTCGTGAGTTACGCGCATGGCCAGCTTAAACAAGGGTTTAGAGTCAACCTCGCTCAAATAGGCCTTAATCTCTGGCACCAACGAAGGCGACATCGACAGGCT
>JAPKEZ010000014.1 GCA_028821845.1 Planctomycetota bacterium
CCTATGTTTAGTGCCGTAAAGACTTACAATAGAGGAAATAACACCATGAAAACCATCTTCGTAACACTCGCGCTGCTTGCTTCACCAGTATTCTTGGTGGCTTCGTCCGATTTGTCGGCATTTGATACTGCAATAGCAGATGCTGAAGTTCGATTAGATCGTTCGAAAGTACGTCATGGTAATGCGTCTTCATTCGATCCAGCTGGCAGCGCAAAGCTTGCTACTGTGCGTTCAACAGAGGTGTATAACGCCACACCTGCGGGCAAAATCATCAAAAAAGAAGGGGTTGAGAAGGGCACTGCCCGTTACAACAAGTTAATTCGCCAGGCTACAGCGTCTTACAAGGCAGCTTTGAAAAAGGTGGCGAATGCTTCTAGTTACGTTTTAATTGTAGAACAAGGCGGCATCTCAGGTTACTCTAATGTCACCGATGCAACAGCTGCTATCATCTCTGCTATTTAATCGACTGAATAAATCGATGTCACTAGTCTATGGGCTAGTGGCTTTTTCTTTGATTGCAAGTTGTGGCTTGCCAATGTTTGGCGATGATGATGTCGTCAATGGCGAAGAGCAAATTGAATTCTCAGAAATACCTGTGGTCGCAGCGCCTCTGTCATTTCAGGAAGAGTATCCTTATATGCGCATGACCGAGCATGACGATAGTACTTACTCTGTATTAATCACCGTACCGCTTAACTCTGGGCAAAATGTAATCGACCGTATTGGCGATAGTTGTGCATACGTTAAAGGTGAGGGCGCAACTGCTTCTGTCGAGTTGCATTCGAAGCAGGGGCTGGTCTATTCCGGGCCGAATACTGTAAAAGATATTAGTGCCAAATTTACTGAAGTAAACGATATCTTGCGTGCGCGTGGCAACGAAGATGAATTGCGCGGTATCTTTTCAGCGATTGATTACTGGTTCAATTCATCACCGCAAATAGAAATTCAAGCCGAAGTGTTTGAAACATCTACAGCTATAGATAACGAGCGTGGTTTCGTACAGTCTGCTGACCCGCTGTTCGCTGACAACCAGGCCCAAACTTTCCTTAAGACTATAGGTGTTAATTTTGGTACGTCATCTAACCCTTCGCTGTCTGGCGGCGGATTAGGCATGGCGAGCGAGGTTAGCTTGTTTGACTCGTCATTTAACCTTGGAGGCATTGTTCAAGTGTTGCAACAAGAAGGCTTCGTAGACATTCTGTCGCAGCCACGTATTGTTACTCGATCAGGGGTTACAGCGTCTGTTTCTTCTGTTGAAGAGATCCCTTACCTTAATGTTACTACAGTCAGTCTTACCGGAACGAATGCTTATTCAATCGGCACTAAAGAAGCGGGCGTAACTTTGACAGTAACTCCGGTGCTCGTGGGTGCCGATACTATTCATATGGTTATTTCTGTGCAGGTAAGCCGACTCGGACGCGACTTCTTTGTGGGTTCTGATGGGCAAAATAATCCAATTAGTATTCCTACGCTTAATAGGCGTACTGCAGATGCTAATATTTATGTTAGAAATGGTCAGTATGTAGTAATCGGTGGACTCAAGCTCAAGTCAGAGAAGCTTAACGAAAACAAAGTGCCATTCCTGGGGGATATCCCGATATTAGGTTGGTTGTTCTCTTCTAAAGAATCATCAGAGGAAGAAACAAGTGTCTCGTTTGTCATTAGACCGGTTCTGAAAAGACGTCCAAGTATTGAACCGTTTGGTGATTACTTCGATCCATTCGCCGAAGAAAACCTACAAGAGTAGTGCAATTGTTTCGGCTAATCGCACGTCTTAATTAGCATGAAGCTTCAATGCTCCGTTTCGCGAAAGTCACAGCACGGCGTTGTGTTGATTATGACACTGTTTACGCTGTTTATAGTCATTGCTCTTATTACGCAATTGTCGATTGGTGCAGAGGTCTTGTATCAAGCGTCGAATAATCGCGCTGCAGAAATCCAAATGAATTTGGTAGGGCGTACGTCAGCGCAAGAGTTGATCGGGCTTATTCGTGATGACGCTAATGGCGAAGCATCGCAAGGTGGCTTTTCGTCGGCGTTGTCAAGTGGTGCGATGTCGATGCCGGAGGGATTGACCGATGGCATGGGTGGTGAATTTGGTGGTGGCGCACAAGGTGAAGCTGGCGACGAGCGTGATGAAGGTGGCGAAACTGAAGGTGAGGGCGAAGAAGAGGCCAATGTCGATTCTTTCGAAGATTCATGGGCGAGACCAATGCGTAT
This sequence comes from Planctomycetota bacterium, assembly GCA_028821845.1. Taxonomy (GTDB): domain Bacteria; phylum Planctomycetota; class UBA1135; order UBA1135; family UBA1135; genus JAPKEZ01. The sequence goes on from JAPKEZ010000014.1 coordinate 2,221, forward strand.
GCAACTTGGAGATTTCGAGATGACCACATTTGTCGATGACGAAAATGCCAAATATAGTCTGGTACTGTTGGCAGAGAAAGATGTCGAAAAACGTGATGAGGCTATCGGGCGTACGGTAAGAATTCTCGATGCGTTGCGCGATGACTTCGATGACGATTTGTCAGAGTCTGATGCGAGAATGATTGTTGACGAGATCATTTTATGGATGAATCCTGACTCGCGATCTGTTGATTGGCCGCAACCGCCACGCCTCTCTTTCGATGAAGAAGAACACGAAACGCTACTGCTGAACTCTCTCGAAGAGTTGATGCTCATTGAAGGTATCACACCAGCCTTGTTCTACGATCAAGTTCGTGACGGTGACAGAATCGCTCCTGGTATTGAATCGGTATTTACAGTTTACACCTTGCCTAAATTCACCACTGCCGGAGAGACTACTCTAGACGGAGGTGAAGAAATAGATGAAGAGCAAGTGGATGACGCTTTGTCTGACGACGCCGCGGCCGGCGGTTCTGAAGAAGAAGTTACTAACAATGCTGGCAACGTCATTGATGGCGAAGGAGGCATGAAAGGAGTATTAGATTTGGCCTCTGTCACCGGAACTAAAATCAACATTAATACTGCACCGCGCGCGGTGGTCGAAGGGCTGTTCCCAACCTACGAGTTGCCTCCGGTTAAAACCGAAGCTCTTCTCGAATGGCGTAACGAAGTCGATGATGATGCACTCGCCGAGCGCCAAGATAACGAAGAGGAACTAGAAGACATCGAGTTGCGTGAGTCAATCTTTGGTGTCAACGAAAATGAGCCAAAGCAGTTCTTTAGGACATTAGCCGATCTCGAAAAAGTTCCTGGCTTTAATTCGGACGATCTCGAGCCAGAGACCGAGGGCGAAATACAAGAATTACTCGGAGTTCAGTCTGAGATTTTCAGTATTTATGTCTACGTAAGGCGTTCTTCGTTAGAGGGATTCGAGCAAGAATCGTACTATCACGAGCCTCCAGGCACTGTGCTGCGGCTGAAGGCTGTTATCTGGCGCGCACCCGCAGAAGATGGCACCAAGATTGTATATTTGCGGGATTGGCACAAGGTTCCTTATACGCGTTGGCGCATCCCTGATTTCCAGCGTGATTTACCATCTTTCGAAGCCCAAAAGTATGAGTAAATTGATTTAGTGTATTGCGTCACTGGGTTGAAAATACGACAATATCGTCGACTCAAACCCCAACACACTAATGTCTTCAACAGCTGTAATTGGTCTCCAATGGGGAGACGAAGGAAAAGGAAAAATCATCGATAGCCTAACCGCTAATGCAGATATGGTTGTCCGTTATGCTGGCGGTAATAATGCCGGCCACACTGTATACGTAGGTCCTGAAAAATATGTTTTGCATCTTATCCCAGGCGGAATTCTTCACGACAACAAAATTAATTTAATTGGTCGCGGTTTGGTGGTAAGCCTTGCAGCCTTGCATGAAGAAATCGAAGGGTTGATAGAGCGTGGCGTGCCAGTCCTTGAACGGCTTCGAATTGATGGACGGGCGCACCTAATCTTTCCGTATCATTGCAAACTCGATGGCATGGTTGAAAAGTGGCGTGGCTCTGGTCGCATTGGCACGACTGGGCGTGGCATTGGTCCAGCCTATGCCGACAAAGTCGCTCGTACCGGTATCCGTTTAATTGACGTGCTTGATGCCGATTACTTTAAAGAACGCCTCAATGCAGCACTCGCAGAAAAAGATGCAGTCATGCGCGAGGTGTATGGCGTCGAGCCAGATTCACACGGTGACTTGTTCGAAACTACTATTAAGCAGGCCGATGCATTACGTGACATCATAGTCGATGGCGGTAAGCTTGTTCGTGAGGCATATGCCGCGGGTAAAAATGTATTGTTCGAAGGTGCCCAAGGCGCAATGCTTGACCTCGACGCCGGAACATACCCATTTGTTACGTCGTCATGGACAGGTATTGCTGGCATCGCTGGTGGTACTGGTTTCCCAGCGAATAAAGTCGACCGTGCGTTGGCAGTAACTAAGGCCTACTGTACTCGCGTTGGCGAAGGTCCATTCCCGTCAGAGCTACACGATAAAATGGGCGAAGACCTACGTGCGGCTGGTGGCGAATTTGGCGCAACCACAGGGCGCCCACGCCGATGTGGATGGTTTGATGCCGTGCAGGCGCGCTACGCGTGCGAGTTTAATGGGCTCGACGGCGTGTTTGTGACAAAGCTAGACATCTTGTCCGGTTTCGACGAGCTCAAGGTCTGCGTGGCTTACAACCTTGCTGATGGAACAGTTGTGACCGAGTATCCAGCTGATGGTGCCAACCTTGAAGGTGTAGTGCCAATCTACGAAGCATTTCCTGGCTGGACTGAAGATCTGACTGCGGCAACTTCGCTTGCCGACTTGCCTGAGAATTGCATCAACTATGTGCGCTTCATGCAAAAGCAGATGGGTGTGCCAGTTGTCAGCCTTTCTGTCGGCCCAGGACGCTCGCAGTCTTTTGAGTGCGAGATCTCTGAGGTCGTGAATGCCTAGCGGAGACCGCCCAGACTGCGTAATGCCGCGCCATGTAGCAATTATCATGGATGGCAACGGGCGTTGGGCTAAATCACAAGGCTGGCAGCGATTACGCGGGCACCAAGCTGGTATCGATTCGGTGCGCGATGTCGTTGAGGCATGTGCCGAATGGGGTATTGCCAACTTGACGCTATATGCTTTTTCAACTGAGAATTGGTCGCGTCCACAGCTCGAAGTTTCGGGTTTAATGAAGTATCTAAAAAGTTTTTTGCTTGCCGAAAAGAGCACCTTATTAGAAAATAATGTGCGCTTGCTGGGCTTGGGGCAACTTGAAGATTTGCCGGATGCGGTATTGTCAGTATTACGTCAGGTCGAGGCCGATACCGCACATTGCACTACGATGACTTTGCGCCTCGCTTTGTCTTACGGAGGGCGTCAAGAAATAGCAACCGCGGTAAAACGCGTGTGTCAGAAAGTTAGCGGTGGCGAGTTGGCCATCGATGATGTCACTTCAGAATTAATTCAAAACAATTTATACGATCCGCAAATGCCCGATCCAGATTTGGTGATTCGCACAGCTAATGAGCATCGCTTGAGCAACTTTTTATTGTGGCAGTCTTCATACGCTGAGCTTTACTTCGTAGATAAGCTGTGGCCAGAATTTAGAAGAGGAGATTTAGGAGAAGCAGTGCTTAACTACTCGCAGCGGTTGCGCAAATTCGGTAAGGTGGTAGAGAATGATTAAAGACCTAAAACAGCGTTTAAGCCTAGGTAGTATTTTAGTAGCTGCGATTATTGGATTGCTCATTATTGATCGCGATTATTTTCCTGCGGCAGCCGCTCTAGTTTTTGCTGTTCTTGCTTTAGCGGCTCAACAAGAGTTGTATGCGATGATGTCTTACAACTCAAACCCTATCCGTAAATGGTGGGGTGCTTTGATGGGTGCAGTTGCTCTTGGAGCAGCTTGGTTCGCACCTGATTGTCGATTCGAGTTACTGTGTGGCAGTATTGTTTTATATCTGATTTACGAGGTATTGAGTTGCGATGTCGAGGGCGCTACCAACCGTATTTCTGCTACTCTGCTGCCGGTGATAGTTGTCCCAGTGTTGCTTAGCTACGCGATGTTGGTGCGTCACATTCCTGTCGATGGTTGGGCATGGATGGTAATGCTAATTGTTGGTTGTAAAGCCGGAGACTCAGCAGCTTATTTCGTTGGTTCTGCAATCGGTAAGCACCGACTGAGCCCTAAAGTTAGTCCTAATAAATCATGGGAAGGGGCAATCGCATCAATTATTGGTGCCAGTATCGGCGGATACTTCGTCGCAAGTAATGCGTTCGTAGAAATGCCAGCAACCGAGTTGTGGTTGGGAGCAGTCATCATCACCAACATTGGCGCACAATTTGGCGATCTTACTGAAAGCCTGTTGAAGCGTGGCTGTAGCAGTAAAGACTCAGGAAGCATGCTACCTGCCTTCGGCGGCACATTTGATATGGTCGATTCGTTTTTAATTGCCGCCCCAAGCCTGTATTTTTTCTTATTGTTAATGAATAAAGTTAGTTAATGGAGCACCGCATCCCACTAATGTCGCTCGAAGAAGAGCAATCACTCTTTGGTCCGTACGACAGCTATGTCAAACAAGTAGCGCGCCGTCACCAGGTACGGATGTCATCGCGAGGCGGAACGTTGCGCCTTAAGGGACCACAAGAACAGATAGACATGATACACACCCGTGTTGAACAAATCCTCGAGTTGCTACGTAGCGGCCGTGAACTTGAAGCGAGCGAAATAGAGACAATGCTTTTTAACGAAGATATGGATTCTAAAACGTCGTCATCTAAAGCGGGTGGTGATGCCCATAGAAAGAATGATCAGCGTGGCAGTGTTCGCGCAAGTGGTAAGTGGCCGACAGCTCGCACCGAAGCGCAGCAGCGTTATTTAGACTTGTTGCGCGCTAAAGATTTGGTGTTCTCGTCGGGGCCTGCGGGTACGGGTAAGACTTACCTTGCCGTTGCTGCAGCAGTGCGCTCCTTGCGCGAGGGAAGCTCTAAACGTTTGGTGCTAACACACCCAGCTGTTGAAGCAGGCGAGCATTTAGGCTTTTTGCCCGGCGACTTAGAAGATAAAATTGATCCGTATTTACGTCCATTATTTGATGCCTTGAACGACTTAATGAGTCCGGCGGCTACGCGCAGAATGCGCGAGTTAGATATTATTGAAGTAGCGCCATTAGCATTTATGCGTGGCCGAACTTTTAATGACTCATTCGTAATCCTTGACGAAGCACAAAATGCAACTCGTGTGCAAATGAAAATGTTTCTGACACGTTTAGGCGAACGCACTAAAGCTGTAGTTACTGGCGACGTTTCGCAAACCGACTTGCCGGGCACGAAGTCTGGACTGAAAGACGCCATCCGCCGTCTCGGTAGTCTCGAAGGTGTTGGTGCTGTTGAGTTCGCTGCTCAGGATGTTCAGCGCTCTAGCTTGGTGGCAAGAATTGTGCAGGCTTATGACAACTAATCCCCAGGTTGCGGTTATTGTTAGCCAACAAATCGAACTAGGTAAAATTACAGAATTGGCTGGCTGCAACGATCAACAGTTCAGCGACATAATTAACCTATGTTTCTCTGAATACGCGCCGCAACAAACTTCTATAGAGCTGTGTTTGATGAATGAGAAAGAACATTGCGCTGCTCATCAAAGGTTCCTGAACGATCCCAGCGCCACTGATGTGATGGCGTTCCCGTACGATGACGACGACTGTTGTGGAGAATTGCTGGTTAATGTCGAAATGGCAGTACGCCGCGCACCAGAATTCTCTCACAGCCCTGTTCACGAGCTGCTGCTATATGTGGTGCACGGCACACTGCATTTGCTTGGTTTTGACGACCATCAGCCGCAAGATACAGAAAAAATGCGCGCAGCCGAACAAAATATTTTGAAACAGGCTATTGCAGCCAATATTTTTTAGTTAGTTTTATCTTGAATAGTCGCTTCTCCAAGCGCACTCTATGTATAACAGAAGCGTTGAACACCCGCAACGGTGTCGCGTTTTCATCTAATGGTAAAAAGAGTAATAGTCGAGAAAGAAGAAAACCCAACCTTGACCCGGTTGTGGAGTGAGTATCGCGACGGCGAGAGAATTGAAGCGCGTAACGCCTTAATTGAATATTACCGACCTTTCGCTAATATGGTCGCGCGCCGCTTAAAAGCAAAGTTGCCGCGTAGTGTTGAATATGGCGACCTCGAATCTGCTGGCGATGTCGGACTAATTCAGGCAGTTCAAAAATTCGACCCCTCGCGTGGGGTGCCATTCGAAGCATTTTGTAACTACCGAGTGCGTGGGGCCATAATCGACGAATTGCGTCGACACGATTGGGTGCCACGTCCGATGCGCACGCGGCTTAACCGCCTCAAGCAAGTGGTTCAAGAATTACGTGCTGAATTAGAACGCGAACCTAGCGAACCTGAAATAGCTGCAGCGCTTGGTGTAGACCTTGAAGAGTATCACCGTAAGTATGGCGGAGGTCGTGATTCTCCGGTGCTGGCTGGCAGTAAAGTATCAACCGACGAGAGCGAGTCAAATGGCACGCTAGATTTCTACGAAGACCCGCGCGATGAATCTCCCGAATCGAATATTCATGCTAGCGAGATGCTCGAAATGATTTCGCAGTCTTTAAACCCAGAAGATCGCGAGATTTTATATCTGCGCTTTTTCATGAACTATTCGCTTAAAGAAATAGGCGAGCTGTATAGCCTGTCGCAATCGCGTGTCTCGAAAATTCTCGGTCGTATCACCGAGCGCCTGCGAGTTAGATTCGAAGAGCGGATTTAGCGAGATTGTAAAAACCTAGCGTTTCGCTAAGTATTTGCTTTAGGTCCTCAAGCGGAATCATATTCTTGCCATCCGATGGTGACTCTAGTGGACGCGGATGCGTTTCAATGAAAAATCCATTGTAGCCGGCTGCTGCCGCTGCGCGTAACAAAATAGGTGCGCGTCGCCAATCGCCGCCAGTGCTGTCTCCTTCGGAGGCCGGCTGCTGCACTGAGTGAGTGGCGTCGAGGATTAATGGGTAATCTTTGTAGCGGAAGTCTGGCATGCTTGCAAAATCGACTACAAGGCCGCCATAGCCAAAGAAAGTTCCTCTCTCAGTTAGCATGATATTATTGTTATCACAGGCCTCCACCTTTGTCGCTGCGTGACGCATTGCTGATGGCGCCAAGAACTGTCCCTTTTTAATATTTACAAATCTACCAGTCTTGGCTGCCTCGGTTAATAAGTCAGTTTGACGACATAAGAATGCAGGAATCTGCAAGACGTCGGCAACCCTAGCTACCTTCTGACAATGTTCTGGCAAGTGAATATCAGTAACAATGGGCACATTAAGTTTCTCGCGAATCTCTGCAAGAATATCTAATCCTTGTTCAAGGCCGACACCACGGTCGGCGTCGCTAGAAGTGCGATTGGCCTTGTCGAATGAAGCCTTGAAAACCCAGTTGAACCCGAGGTCGCCAATTTCATCGGCGATTTGGTGAGCAATGTCGATGGTTTGCGGGCCTTCGATGGCGCAAGGGCCAGCTAATAGTATTGGGCGCTCGTCGAGCTTAAGTAAGTTGGGTGAGAGACTCATGTAGTGATTAAAACAGGTATTTGAGATTCATCGAAGTCCAATTCTACAGGAGAGTAGCCAGCAAAGTCGCCGTCAATCTGCACTGGAGCAGGCTCGCTACCCTTGATGATAACATGCTTGGCACTTAGATGAGTTACATGTGGATGCTTTCGCAAGTGTCCACTAGCCGCTGCTAAGGCGAATAGCCCGCCACTAAGCAAGTTGATGTCTTTAAAGAGAAACAACTCCCATAGTTGGTCATCAAGCGCGCTGCTGCCCAATCGTAAGATTGGACTGCCATAAATATTTACGCCTGACACAATGCCATAGGCGAACTCGCCAATTTCTTCACCATCAGCTATCACCATTTGCGGGCAGGGCTTCCAATTTTTTAATGCTAACCCCAGTGGCTTGATGTATTCCGCCATGTGAATGGGGCCGTTGCGGTGTTCATCCATTATGCGTATGATTTCGCCGTCGAACCCAAAGCCGATGCACAAAAAAGCTCGCTGCGTAATAGTCTCGTCGTCGCGCTGTAAATTGACCGTAGGCGCATCAATCATTTGTGAAACACCGCGCTCGAGCAACGTCACCGTATCAGCTGGGCGCTTCGAAATTTTCAAGACATGCGCCAAAACATTTGCGGTGCCCAACGGTGAAATCGCAATCGGCGGTGGCGTCGATTTGAATCCATCAACAGCTGCGTTAACAGTGCCATCTCCTCCGACAATGACTAATCGCTCGGCGGTCTTTGCACTTTGTTCAGCCCAGTCGGAAACATCCTGACGGCTGCGACTAAAGTGGATGCCAACCTCATGCCCACGCGTGCTGCACAATTCAGCGATACGTTGCGCTCGCTCGGTTCCATGACCTCTACCCGAATTTGGGTTTGCAATGATTTCGATGTTCATTAGATGCTGCTAGCATGGTAGCCTGTGGCGATGTCTAGCGCACAGAGTGTAGCACCGACCTTATTTTCTGGGGTAGGCGGAGTCCTAGGATGCGGCTTCAGCCAGCATGCTCTGCCGACTAATTCGCATTATCTTTCGCGTAATTCTCATCGCCACTTCCCGGCGCAGCATCACCAGCTTGACCTAACACATGTCGGAGCCGCTTCCTTGCTGATCAGTAGCCTGCAGCCGCAAACCATTATTCACGCAGCCTGTATCTCTAGCGTTCAGCAGTGTGCCGACGAGCAGCAGTTGTGCCAACGAATCAATATCGATAGCACCCAGGAAATAGCGGACGCCGCCCAGCAATGCGGCGCGCATTTAATATATATTTCAACTGAGCAGGTGTTCGATGGTAGCGCCGCTTCATATGCCGAAGATAGCACGCCGTCCGCGTTTACGGCTTATGGCAAATCTAAAGCTGCCTCCGAAGATATCGTATTGAACAATGGTGGCGCGGTGGTGCGTTTGCCACTGTTGCTCGGCGCCGGATATGACGGACAGGGCGGTGGCGCTGATTTTTCATTATTGCGCGCATTAGCCGACAACTGTCAGCCATCCTTATTTATCGACGAGTGGCGCGCTCCGGTTGCAGCTGACGAGATTTGGCCGATGATTAATATGCTCGGCGAGCGTAAAATACAGGGCGTGTTTCATCTTGCAGGCGCTGATGTCGTTACTCGCTACGAGTTAGGTCAGTTGATTTGTAAGGCAGCAAATGTGGCAGCCGACTTTCGACAATCATCGATAGCCGACTTTCAAGGCCCACGCCGTAGCCCGCGACTTGCATTAAGCAGCGCGCGTGCCCAGCAACAGCTGGGGTATCGGCCGCCATCCTTGTGGGCTACGTTGTTGCGACTGCACTCTTCAAGCAAACTCCCCCGACAATGACTGAGCAACAAGAACCATCCACTAGAGCACGCTATACTCCTAGCGAGTTCGAAGATTCTATTTATCAAAGCTGGCAAGAGAGTGGCTTGTTTTCGCCACCAGCAGATGGTTTGCGACCGACTTTTACGGTGATGATTCCTCCGCCAAATGTTACTGGCGTTTTGCATATGGGCCATGCTTTAAATAACACCTTGCAAGATGTGGTAATACGGCATCGTCGCATGACTGGCTACGATGCGCTGTGGGTGCCTGGTACTGATCACGCAGGCATTGCCACGCAGGCTATTGTCGAAAAGAAACTTTACCGTGAACAGAACTTAAAGCGTGCCGATATGGGGCGCGAGGCTTTCCTTGAAGAAGTCTGGAAATGGCGCGAGCATCATGGCGATGTCATTCTAAGCCAGCTGCAAAAGATTGGGGCGAGCTGTGATTGGTCGCGTACTAAATTTACTTTAGACCCAGAAATGTCATTGGCAGTACGTACCGCATTTGTAAAAATGTGGGATAAGAAACTGGTCTATCGCGGCAGCCGCTTAGTGAACTGGGATTGTAAATTGGAAACAGCGGTCTCTGATGATGAAATAGAATACGTAACGCGCAAGGGCAAGATTTACACTTTGCGTTACCCCATAGTAAATTCAGATGAATACATCGAGGTCTCGACTACACGCCCCGAAACAATGTTGGGCGATATGGGTGTCGCAGTGCATCCCGATGATAAGCGTTATGCACACATGGTTGGCAAGCAAATTGCCTTGCCTTTAACCGAGCGTTTAATCCCGATTGTCGCCGATGAGTCAGTCGAAGCCGACTACGGCACAGGTGCAGTAAAGGTTACGCCGGGTCATGATCAGGCAGACTACGATCGCGGGCGCCGTCACGGTATGCAGGTTATGAACATCCTTAATGGCGATGGCACCATGAACGAGGAGTGTGGCAAATTTTCTGGTCTTCCTCGTGCGCAAGCGCGCGAAGAGATTATCGCTGCCTTCGATGAACTTGGTTTGTTTGTGGGCGTAGAAGAGATTACCCATAATGTGACTATTTCAGATCGTTCGAAGTCTGTTATCGAGCCCTTGGTCTCTGAGCAGTGGTTTGTGCGTATGAGTGAAATGGCACAGCCGGCAATTGATGCTGTCAATAGTGGTAACCTTAATTTCAAACCAGCGCGCTGGAAGAAAGTTTACCTTGATTGGTTAGAGAATGTTCACGATTGGTGCATCTCTCGCCAGTTGTGGTGGGGGCATCGTATCCCGGTTTGGTATGACGAAGATGGCGTGCCTCTGGCGTCAATTGAAGACGTCGAAATTGGCTCCTTGCACCCAGAAACATTAAAGCCAATTATTCGCCAAGATGAAGATGTGCTTGATACATGGGCATCTTCATGGTTGTGGCCATTTGCTACATTAGGCTGGCCGGATTCAGAGTCTAATAAAGATTTAAATCGTTTCTACCCAACTCAGTTTTTATCGACAGGTCGCGACATCATCTACCTTTGGGTGGCACGTATGGTTATGGCAGGTTACGCATTTCTTGATGACATGCCCGAAGCCGACCGCTGCCCTTTTTCGACTTGCTACATTCACGCCACAGTTCTTGATGGTCAAGGGCGTCGCATGTCGAAGTCTGCTGGTAACGGTATTGACCCCGTCGCGATGATTAATAAGTATGGCGCCGACGCTGTGCGCTATTCATTGATGATTATGACTCGCGATGGTCAAGACGTGAAACTTGCCGATAACCGTTTTGAATTGGGGCAACGTTTCTGTAATAAGATTTTCAACGTATCGCAGTATGTGATGACGCATCTTAAAGGAGATATCTCTCGACCAGCTGCGGCATCTTTCCGCTTCGAAGACAAATGGATTAAATCGCGATTATCTAACTTGAACGTAACCATTTCTGCAGCTCTAGAAAGCTACGATTTCCACGATGCCGCGCAAGCGCTGTACCGTTTCACTAACGACGACTTTTGTGATTGGTATGTAGAACTTTCTAAGCGCCGTTTGTGGGCTATAGAAGATGAAGAGGCTACTGACGAAATGTTGGCAGACGCTCAAGCCGCAAAAGTTACTCTCGGCGAGGTGCTGGCTGATCTTCTAAAGTTGCTGCACCCATTCACACCATTCCTTACCGAAAAGTTGTGGGCAGAGTTGCCTCAAGATTTGCGCGAAGACCGTGGCTTGCTAATGGGCAGCGAGTGGCCAATTGCTGACAAAGGGGCACAAGACTCAAATATCGAGCAACAGTTTGATAAATTACGCGATGCCGTGCGTGCTATTCGCAACGTCCGTGCCTTGCTTGAAATATCTACTAGCGAAAATCCTGAATGCACCATTCATTGTGATGAAGACGCAGATGTTAAATTGTTTTCCGATCAAGAAAGCATTGTGGCCTTCACTGCGCACGTGGGCAATCTAGATGTCAAGTCAGCCAATGAGGCCACACCAGTTGCTACCGGTACAGACGTCTTCGCTGGCGGCGCAATTTTCTTGCCCATGCCGATTGATGCTGATACTTCTAAGCTGCGTGAAAACCTCGAGAAGAAGTTGTCAAAAATAAAAGGCGGTTTAATCGGCCTTGAGAAGAAGTTGTCAAACGATAAATTCGTGGCGAACGCAGGCCCAGAAATAGTTGAGGGCGAACGCCAGCGCATGCAAGACTTGCAAGCCGAGTGCCAAACAGTAGAGGCTAACTTACGTAACCTCTAGCGTGAACAACTGCTTATCTGTTTAGGTAAGCAGCCTTCAACCAGTATTTCATGTCAGACAGGCTTTTGCCGTTGGCGTTGACTGGGTCTATAGAGAACCGAACCCAGTAAACTTTGCCGCGTGATCCAGTGATGCTGAGATTGATGTCGAGCTCTGACTCTTTCTCATCAAATTCGAAGCCGTGTGCAGCTATATTTTCGTTTATTAACTTAACTGGTTTGGTCGTTTCAAAGGCGGCGATAGCCATACCTTCGTTGTCGACGACTAAGACATGCTCTTTCTCTGGAATCAGCTCAAGGTTGGTTAAATCAAAAGCGGTCTTAATTTCTATTTCAACTATTTCAACAACTTCTCCCTCTTCGACTTCTTCTCCCTCTTCGACTTTAATTTTCACGCCCATCTTTTCCAGAGTATCGGCTTTTAGCTCTGGCAATAAAGCCAAAGTGTAAACTCCAGGACCGAAATCGTAACCGTTGATATCAACAGTGCTGGTCAAAATTCCGATTGGGTATAAGTAGCCATCTTTTATGGCTTCTTTTTCAATCTTCGACACTGAAGGGTGCGAGCCAGCACTAAACGGATCGTGCAATGGCGTAATACTAATGCCACTGTATCTGCTAAGTACAGCATACTCACTAGGCAGAATTGGTTCAATCAAAGGCGTCTCCGGTGATTCGCGCATCATCTCAATCTTAGATATATCAGCCCAGCTATGCTTTTCGAGGCCGATTGTTTTAGGGAAGTCAAGCAATCGTCGCGGGTTTCCGCCAATTATCGAAGATTTAATTTCTGGAGCTGCCGCGTATGCCGCATCGCGACATGGTTGCTCGCTAGCAGCAATACGGAAACCAACAACAGGTACCGCAGCTTCTCGTGAAAAAGCAATGCGCGAATCAACGCGGCAGTTAATTCCCGGGTTCATGTATGAACCACCTTTTAGGATTATCCGTGACGAATCCCATACAGGAGACGGGTAAATAACTCTGTTGTCTTTTTTCTTTTCGCCTTTGATAGTAACCTTGAACGACTTAAAGCCAGCAAGTTTATTGGCAGAAGTATCAGTGAACTCATGTACCTGGCCCGACATATCAAGAATTCCGTATGGAGAGGCATTGCCGGGAAACATACCTACCGGCAGTCGCTTCACAGCAAAGATGTTCGGCTTGGTCGCGATGTGACCTACAATTGCGCGATTGAATTCGTCGCCAAAAGGATATTCGTTTCCGGTGTCGCCACGCGCCGCACGCACCCATTCGAATTCGGTAGGAATACGCACGCCAGCCCAACGGCAATATTCTTGTGCCTGATTAAAACTTACAAAGACTACAGGCTCAAGCGCGCTGTTGGATGGCATACTCCACTCGCGACCTTCGTCTTGCCAGTGGTCCTCCCACCATTTTGCTTGGGCCTCTTCATCAAACTTGTACCCTGGTCCTTCAAGTTTAACTCCTTCTTTAATAATTTCTTGACGTAAGTCTTTGTCAATTTTTGCCCACAGTGGTGGTGGTGTTGCATCAGTGTCTTCAACAAATGCAAGATACATTTCGTTGGTGACTAAGGTAGGGCTTATAAAGAAGCCGTCGACGAACTGAGATTGACGAGGGCACTCGCCAGCGTAGATATCACCCTCGAGAGGCTTTTCGATGATACGCTCGATAGTCGTTTCTATTTCAGCACCAATAGTAGTTTGTCCGCCAGGTACGGCGACAAAACCATTGAATTGTTGCGGAGCCTGAGCTAGCGCAATTACGGAAAGTGTCAGTGAAAACAGCATTACAAAAGGGGGGGGCATGTAGTGAGGGTCATGTAATTTAGCGAATCTTCGCCAAATAGCCAAATGAAGTTTTTGCTAGCGAGAATTAACCATTTGTATAGACTGTGTTGTCCCCGTGGTTTCACATAACTCTCGTGATTAAACAACAAATATCAACTATCATTGACCCCCAGTTCGCTGGTAAACGCCTAGATAAAGTGGTTGTAGAACTATTTGATGGTGCATATTCACGCTCGCGCCTCTCCGCCTGGATACGCGATGGTCTAGTCACTATTGACGGTAAAGCCGTGATGAAGCCTGGTCATAAGCTGGAAAAAGGTAAAAAACTGCAGCTTACGGTGCCTGAAGCCGAAGTTCCTGAGCCAGGGTCTACCCTCGAGCCGACGATAATCTATGAAGACGAGTTGTTGGCGGTCATTAATAAGCCTGCCGGATTGCCAATGCATGCTAACAGTGTCGGCGACACCCAAATGTGCGTTTCAAATTGGTTGGTCGCAAAATATGGTGATAATTTACCAATTTGCCAAGGTAAAGAGCGACCCGGCATCGTCCACCGCCTCGATAAAGAAACTTCCGGAGTGTGCATCGTTTCTTTTGATGAAGAAGCTTTCGTTCATCTGCAGCAGCAATTCGCTGCGCGCACGGTAGAGAAAGAGTATCACGCTATAGCCTATGGTGTGCCTCGGTTCAAGTCTGATTGGATTGAGAAGCGCCTCAAGGCAGACCCGCGCAAGCCAACGCGTGTAACCACTACAGAATTAACGGGGCCCGGAACTCGCGATGCCCTTAGCTACTGGGAGGTTATAGAATATTTTTCAGACACATGTTTGTTGCGCATCAAGCCTTCAACGGGGCGCAAGCACCAAATCAGAGTTCATCTGTGTTCAGCCGAACTGCCAATCGTTGGTGATCCTATTTACCGTGCTAAGAATTATGGCGCTGGTCTCTTGCCGGAAGATAGCCCATTGGTTACGCGAACATTGCTACACGCATATCGGGTTCAATTCACTCACCCTGGAACTAAAGATCAGGTTGAGTTTTGCGTAGATTATCCGCAAGAGATGCAAAACCTATTGACTCATTTAAGAAGTACTAATGTGTAAACACATTATTATCATTGCTTTAACTATGTCACCCGCCTTTTCACAACAAGGCGGTGAGATTACCGGCGAATCACCATTAACAGCTGGCACGGCAGGCGCATCTATTGGTTCAGGGCAGAGTATTCTTGACTCTTCGAGTAACCCGTCGACTTTAATCCATGTATTTGAAAACAGTAGATCCGGACGCTTTGATCAACGCTACGAGGGTATGTTACGCTCGGTGCATTACAACACATCGATTACGACTGCTGCCGGTGAAGAATTGGAGAGCGACTTGCCGATTGGTATGGGACCATGGATGGGTTACGCCTCAAGGATAGATGATGACATGGTGTGGGGTATTAATTTTCAGCCCACTGTTGCAGGAGATTTTTCTGCTTCGCGCAACACAACTTTGAATTTAGTGACCGACGATCCATTCGATCCTGATTCGCCACTTAAACAGTCGCGCGTGGATATTAGTAGCAAGTTACTACAGCTGGCCTTAGAACCGAATTTGAGCGTTCGCATGAATGAGTCATGGTCATTTGGCATAGGCTCTTCTATCCGTAATACCGATATGCTTATGAGCTCGGCGACCGAAGTAGACTTTGATAAATTACAGGGAGATTTCGTGTTGGGCACTGGCACATGGGGTGATTTCTTTCAAACTGCGGGTGGCGAAAGTTTTCAAGCGACTTTTGACGCTGACGCATCGTCTAGCACGCCTACAGTGTTTTTGAAACTTGGTGTTACTTACACAGATCATCTCGGGAGTAATATTGGTTTTTGGTTTCGTCCACCTTCGACGTCGTCGGATATTGAAGGGCGGATAGACGTCGACATGCGTGACGACCTAGGTACTTTCATCACAGTTCTTGGAGACTCCGGTATCGACATTGGATTAGAGAACGAATTAGTATCTGGTTACGATTTCGCTATTGCGGATGTTAGGTTTCCTGCACAAGCTGGAGTGTCTTATTCATCGCCAGCTACGGATACGACCCGATGGCACTCAAAAGCAGTTTTTACGCAATGGAGTAAATCAATGACAGGTTGGACCGCTCACCTGAGCAATCCAAGCAACCCTGAATTTGCTGATTTCATTGGTGGCGATGGTAGTCTCAATGTCGATATGGGTATCGAATGGCGTGACACTTTAGCTGTGTCTACTGGTTTTGAGCACGACATCTCATTCAATATTACGGAGTGGAGTGATCGCTACAAGAAAGTAAATGATTACACTCTGCGCGGCGGTTTAGGCTGGTCATCAAACCCAGTGTCAGGCGCTGCTTTACCTGGCCTAACGCCATTTAATCACTGGCAAGTATCACTCGGAATGAGTAGTTGGGCGAATGACCGCGACCCGTTAGACGTGCACATGGCGTTCGTTGTAACCCTGCCAGAAACATGGACGGCCGGAGAGAATGCACTTCTATCCGACCTATCTTATGACGAATATACACAGTTCGCGTATTCGTTTATGCTGGGTTGCAGCTACTCGTTTTAGTTAGTTGAGTAACTACGCGCTGCGACTGTAGCTAAGCCGTTATTGGTTTCACCGCCAGAGATGAACACCGTGCCATCTTCAGCCGCAATAACTACACCACCCGCGTGAGCTTCAGGCATAGACGCTGCTGCAGACAAAGATCCGCTGGCATCGTTGTAAATCCAACAGTTATTGATTGGTGCCGGATCGTCAAGACTGCCGTTTGCGCCGCCAATAACCATTGCAGTGCCATTAGCTAGTGTGACTGCTACTCCGAAAGCGGAGTCACTTGACAGGTCAGACTTGCGTGTCGTAGAGCTGTTTGATGGATTGTAAACCTCGGTTTTTCTGATTGGACCAATGTTCAAAATATCGCCACCGCCACCGCCTGCAATAAACACCTTACCGTTGCCCATTACTGTCATGGCACCTAGAGCACGCTTGTCTTTCATGGTGCCAGCGTTACTGAAGCTGTTAGTGCTAGGGTTGTAAATAGAAATGTTGGCAGAGAAATCAGGGATGTCTAAGCCAAAGATAGTGATGTGAGTGATACCACCTGCAATCATCCATCGGCCGTCATTGAGAACAACTGACATCGCGCCCGCTTTTGGTTCTGACATGCTAGGCCCCCAACTCCAGCTATCGGTCGCAGGGTCGTAGATTTCAGTAGTTTTCAGTGCAGTACCTAGCAGATCGGCTACATCAGCAAGGTTGTGCGATGAGTTGCCTTCTGACCCACCGGCTACAATCACACGTCCGTCTGGTAGAACTAGGGCAGTTGCGCCTGCTCGGTACTTAAACATGTTGGCAGTATTGCTCCATGTGCCAGTCGATGGGTCATAGATTTCGCAAGTGTTCAAGATCTTTGTGTAGTAGTTGCCTGCGCTGCCATAAGGGCCTTGGTTGCCACCAATTACCATAAAGCGTCCGTCTTGAAGCTGTACGCCATTATGGAAAGCACGTGAATCGTTCATTGTGGCTGAGAGCAAAGTGTGCGTCCCATTTTCTAGGTTGTATTCCCATGTATTTCCATTTGTTACGAAAGGGTTTGTTACGTCTGTAAGCACAACTGGTCCGCCTCCACAAGCGAAGACTCTATCTGCACCACCGTTGCCGGTAGAGGAATAACCAATGTATGCTTGAAGAGCAGCACTAACTGGTGCATTGCTCTGTTCAGCTTGCCAGCGGTCGCCCGTATTTAGACTCATGGTGCGCATGTTTGAGAAATTAGCAAACATGGCTGTTCCAGAGCCTCCCGTGGGCCATTCGAAGCCTTGCCAATAAACAGCGCGGTCGAGCATGCTTGATGACGACGGAATAGTGATGGTGACCGAAGCAATACCCTGTGCGTTAGATGTTTTCGTGAAGCGTGTACCATTGGCAGCGAGATCGACGCCAACTAGAAGTGAATCGTTAGCGTCACCGGACATTCCTATAAGGGCATTGCTCCCATTATTCGACATTGAAGGAATAATCATGCATCTGGTGCCAGGAGTTACATTTGACAGAGCTAATGTAGTGGGTGCGCCAAGTACGTCGCCGTAAGTCATAAGGCGCGATTGTGAGAATGCAGGTGTCGATAAAGCGGTAACAGCAAAGAAGAGGAGAGTGGTTTTCATTTTGAAGGTTTTCTAGGATGAGTAAGGTATTTACTAATATAGCAGAAAACTATATCTCTAGGCGAGGGTCAAATACCCTCAAATTCTCTTATTTTCGCCCTAAATTCGTCTGGCATGTCAGCCGCAGAGCGATATTCTTGGCTCCATACCACCATTACAGCCTCGGCTTCAGCCCAAATAATATCGGTTAATGGGCAGTAAAGTCGATATTTCTGGGTAAAAGAGCGATTTCCTAGCTTCGACGTTTGGATGGCCACTTTGACCTGGGCAGATCCATTGCCTGGGGCAATAAATCGTATGTTTGTCTGTCCTAGCACGAAATTAAAGTGCTTTGCTAGGTGTAACAGCTTTAAATTAGAGAAATACTGGAAACGCGCCTCTTCGAGTAAGGTTAAGTAAACAGCGTTATTGAGTACACCTAAGTTATCTTCGTCAGACCAGCGCGTGTAGCAGTCGGCGATGAAGTTAAATTCAGAGGTGGCGGGTAGTTGCGGTACGTCCATGCTATTATGTTAGGCGAGAGTATAATTTAACGCGATAGAAAGCCATGACGAACATCCTCGGAATTGATCACATTGCCATTGCCGTCGACGATCTCGACACCGCCGCCGAATTATGGGGCACTAAGTTGGGTATGCGCCTCGGAGCGCGTGAAAGAATTGAAGCGCAAGGCGTTGAAATTCAAATGGTATACGCTGGCGACACTCGCATTGAGTTGGTCTGCCCACTAAACGCCGATTCGCCAGTCGCAAAGTTTATTGCAAAACGTGGCACCGGCATACATCATTTGGCGCTTGCGGTCGACGACTGCCAAAGCGCAATCGACCATTGCGGCGAGCAGGATGTCCGCATGATTAACGAAAGTGCTAGCGATGGCTCGCACGGTACTACTATTGCATTTGTGCATCCTAGCTCTATGGGCGGGGTGCTTACCGAATTGGTGGAAGGTGGCGAAGGTTTTGAACATGACAAATAACTCATTTGAACAATTACAACAGATGCGCGCCGAGTCCAAGTTGGGCGGCGGTGAACAGCGAATTGAAACTCAGCACGCCAAAGGCAAGTTGACGGCTCGCGAGCGTATTGATTTACTGCTCGACCAAGGGTCGTTCGAAGAATATGATGCCTTCCGCAGACATCGCTCGTCTAATTTCGGGCTCGATAAGCAACGCCCACTTGGCGATGGCGTAGTTACGGGCACAGGCACTATTGATGGTCGCGCTGTAGCGCTGTTTGCTCAAGACTTCACGGTATTCGGCGGCAGCTTGGCCGAAGAACATGCCGCTAAGATTTGCAAGATGATGGATATCGCGATGAAGCTTGGCATCCCAATGATTGGTCTTAACGATTCAGGCGGCGCGCGCATTCAAGAAGGCGTGGTGTCGCTGGCCGGCTACTCTGAAATTTTCTTGCGTAACACTCAGGCTTCAGGAGTTATCCCGCAACTGTCGGCGATCATGGGACCGTGCGCTGGTGGCGCGGTTTATTCTCCGGCGCTGACCGATTTTATTTTCATGGTGGATGGCAGTTCTTATATGCACATCACCGGTCCTGACGTGGTTAAAACTGTAACGCACGAAGACGTCACATCCGAAGAATTAGGTGGTGCAACAGTTCACGAGCAAGTAACTGGCACTAGTCACTTCACTGCCGCTGACGATGCGCAATGCTTGGCGAAGTTACGTCGCTTGTTGTCATTCTTGCCTTCGAATAATACCGAAGAGGCACCACGTACTGAATGTAGCGATCCAGTTGATCGTTGCGATGCTGGGCTAGACACTTTAATCCCGGAATCTTCTAATCAGCCTTACGACATTAAGAAGGCGATTAAGATGATTGTTGACGACGGAGACTTCTTTGAAATCCAAGAAGGATATGCCGGCAACATGGTAATCGGTTTAGCGCGTCTCGATGGCAGCGCTGTTGGCATTGTTGCTAACCAGCCAGCAGTACTAGCGGGTGTGCTTGACATTAACGCTAGTGAAAAGGCAGCGCGCTTTGTACGCTTCTGCGATGCGTTTAATATTCCGCTTGTTACTTTTGAGGACGTGCCTGGATTTATGCCTGGGACAAATCAAGAACACGCGGGCATCATCCGTCGCGGCGCTAAATTGCTCTACGCGTACTGCGAGGCGACTGTGCCGAAGATGACGGTCGTAACACGTAAGGCTTATGGCGGTGCGTACTGCGTGCTGTCCTCCAAACCAACTGGCGGCGACTGGAACGTTGCTTGGCCACAATCAGAAATTGCAGTGATGGGTGCTGCAGGTGCGGCGAAAATAATTCACCGCCGTGAAATTGCAGCAGCCGATGATCCAGTCGCTGCTGAACAAAAAAAGGTTGATGAATACACAGACTTGTTTGCTAACCCTTACATGGCTGCTGAACGCGGTTTGATTGACGATGTGATTATTCCGTCGCAGACGCGGCCGCGTTTGTGCCGGGCTTTGGCTTTGTTACGTACTAAGCGCGTTTCGAATCCTCCGAAAAAGCACGGCTCTATTCCGCTGTAACGATGACGATTAAGAAAATACTAATAGCCAACCGCGGCGAAATTGCGGTGCGTATTCAGCGCTCGTGTCGTGATTTGGGCATTGAGACTGTTGCTATCTATTCCGAGGCTGACCGCAACGCTTTGCATGTGCGTTACGCTAATCAGGCTTATCCTTTGGGGGGTAATACTCCGGCAGAATCTTATTTGCGTAGCGATTTGATTTTACAAATTGCTAAGCAAAGTGGCGCCGACGCCATCCATCCTGGTTTTGGATTCTTGTCTGAGAATGGCCAATTCGCCGACGATGTAAAGGCAGCAGGCTTGCAATTTATTGGGCCAACGGCTGCGGCTATGGCGATTATGGGCGACAAGTTATCTTCGCGAGCTGCGATGATTGAAGCGGGAGTGCCAGTGGTGCCCGGTTCTATAGATGCTGTAGCCGATGCTGATGAGGTGCGTAGCCAAGCTGATGCAATGGGCTACCCAGTCATGCTTAAGGCCTCTGCAGGAGGTGGGGGAAAAGGCATTCGTGTAGTACATGCCGCCTGCGAGGTTGAGGCCGCGTTTAATACTGCTTCTGGTGAGGCGCAATCGGCATTTGGCGATGGCCGCATGTACGTCGAGAAATTCGTTGTCAAACCACGGCATATCGAAATACAAATTTTGGCTGACCGCCATGGCAACGTTGTTCACTTTGGAGAACGAGAATGTAGTATTCAGCGTCGTCATCAAAAGTTGATTGAAGAAGCCCCGTCGCCGGTTATCGATGCTGCGACTCGCGAGGCAATGGGTAAGGCTGCGGTGGAAGCAGCTACCGCAGTCAATTATGAATCCGCGGGCACTGTCGAATTTTTGTGGTCAGAAGGTAAGTTTTATTTCTTAGAAATGAATACGCGCATTCAAGTAGAACACGGAATCACCGAAGAAGTTTATAGCGTCGACTTGATTGCCGAAATGATTAAGATTGCGCAAGGCGATAAAGTCGATCACTTAAGCGGGCGCCATCCGCGCGGGCATGCTATCGAAGTTCGTCTTAATGCTGAAGACCCGGAGAATAATTTTATGCCCAGCTTGGGAGTAATAGACAATTTGCGTTGGCCAGGCGGTCCGGGTGTGCGCATTGATTCAGGAATGTATTCTTTAATGGAGGTTACTCCTTATTATGATTCGATGTTGGCGAAGTTGATTGCTTATGGTTGCGATCGCGAGCAGGCGCGGCGCCGTATGCTGCGCATGTTGCAAGAGCTGCATGTAGGTGGTGTGAAAACGTCGGCTGGTATCGCACTTAATGTTTTACAGAGTGCAGAGTTCATTGAAGGTAACTATGACACCGGATTTCTTGAGCGCTACATGGAAGAAGAGCGCCATCATGCCATTGGCGACGAGGCCCCAGACGATCTAGAAGAAATCGCTGCCATTGTTGCGGCAATGCATCGTCAGCGCGCTGGCAAACGCCGTACTGTTTCATCGGCGACCGATTCTGCTAACTCATGGGTCACTGCGGCGCGCCGTGAACAGCACTCGCGAAGCGATTAAATGAAGTACTTCCTAGAATCAAAATCAGGCCGCACTTTCGAAGTTGAAGTGAATGAATTGGCTGACGAAGCGATGTCTATTACTATCGATGGTCGCGAGATTTCAGCTGATTTCATCGATGTCGATCGACGTGGACAATACGCGGCAGTTCTAGATTGGTGTTCGTTTGCCGCATCCATCGAAGAAACCGACGAGCAGCATCTGACGGTGAATATTGCCGGAGAATCATTCGAGATGACCGCCTACGACGAGCGCGAACGTGCCGCTCAAGCAGTTGCAGGTCAAGGTCCGCCGATGGCCGAGTTGATTAAGGCTTCGATGCCAGGCTTGATAATCAGTCTCGATACCGAAGTTGGCGCTGAATTGCAAGCTGGAGAATCCGTCGCCGTCTTAGAAGCGATGAAGATGCAAAACGAAGTGTGTTGCCAGAATGATGGCGTTGTTGTCGAAGTGTTAGTAGCTGTGGGCGACAACGTCGAGGCTAATCAGCCACTGATACGCTTGGCGCCGCCGCAAGAGAGCTAATCGTTACTTGGTCGCGCAAATCATGCGCGACAATATTTTTCAAACCAAGGTCGTAAATAACGATTTTGGCTTGTTGCCTTTGGTGCTCTATATATTCGCGGACATCTTTCTCCTCATCTTCAAGAGCTATCATTGTTGGGTACATTAACAAAATGTGGCGCACTTCAACCTGCAAGTCGGATGGCGTTGTGCCGTTAATGAAGTGCAGTGGTTGCAGTATGTGATATCCGTACTTAGTAATGAAAGGCGGGGAGTAATCGTTAATGCCAACAGTAAAACTATACAAATCAAAAGGGTGCACGGTTTGCTCGCGCCCGAATGTGTAGCGCCCGTCAGCAGTAGGCGCTTCGGAATCTTGTGAAAACTGTATAGCGAGTTGCTCGAAATCTGCCCCATTCACAAGTTCAGCATGTATGCTAGCGACTTGCTCTTCTAGCCCTTTTGCTTCGCTCGCTAAGACGGAAAGCATCAACTTTTGTGGGATTAGAGTCGCTATGGCACGTCGAATCAGGCTATCTGTTGACTCCTGACTGAGGTATGTGCGGTAGTAGTTAACAAGCTCATTCACTTCATCGCTGTGAATATGCT
>JAPKEZ010000015.1 GCA_028821845.1 Planctomycetota bacterium
TCGCATGTTTGTCAGAGACTTCAGCTGCACCAACTCGCAATCCTTTTAGACCGCAGCTATCAATGAGCCTTCCGGCAGAATCGTTTTGCGGGTTCTTAAAGGCACAACCTGCACTCGGAATAGTAACCGGCTGCGATTTGTTCTTCTTAATTAATAGGTTCTCTTGATCGTGCTTAATCTGCGGTTTAGACGATTTAGTCAAATTCAGCAATGCCTCGAGTACCACTTTGCCTTGCAAATTTCCGTCACGATATTGTGGATTTACTGACTCACGCGTGTGTTCTTCAATTTTCAGATGATCGCCTTTGCCAGGAACCCATAGAGTGATATTTTCGACTAAGTCCCAGATACCCCACTGTGCGCTACCCGCATTCATTGCTAAGGCTCCGCCTAGTTGTCCGGGAACACCTATAAGGTTTTCGAGACCCGACAACTCTAGTTCGTAAGCGGCACGAATCAAAGATGGCAACGTGGCGCCAGACCACGCCCGAAATCCGTCGCCGTCCTGAAAGATGCGCCGCATGTTACCAGTGTGAATCACAGCGCCATCAAAACCAGAATCGCTCGGGACCGAATTAGCGCCCGCACCAATAACTTGCACAGGGATATCGTCTTTTTCTAGCTGCGTAAGAAGGTCGGCAAAATGCTCCGGCTTTTGCGGTTCAAAGAACATGGCTGCAGGACCACCAACTCGTAGAGTTGTGTAATCACTAAGCGCCACTGATTTACGCGCAGGGCCGAACTCAGTGTAATTTTCTAATATATCCATCTATGTCTCCGGCGCCAAGGCAAAGTACTACGCTGCCCGTAGTGGAATTTGATAGCGTCCAGTTGATGCTCTGCTCGATTGTCTCGCAAAAATTATGCAAACGCTGCGGGTGTCGAGCCTCGAGGTCAGGCAATAACTCTTTTGAGTCAGCACTGCACGAGTCTACATCGCGGGCGCGGAAAATTGGTAGCAGCGCAACCATGTCAGCCTCGTCCAGGCATGCTATGTATAATTCACGGTAGTCTTGAAAGCGTTGCGCTTGATGCGGCTGGAACATCACATTGATTTTTGCTTGCGGCCAGCGTTCTCTGGCGGCGTTGATTGTAGCTGCAACTTCAGTTGGATGATGTGCATAGTCGCTTACTAGTTTTATGCTTTCGCCATTACCTAAGTTTAATTCTTTAAGAAACTCTAGGCGCCGCGCTGCGCCAGTGAAGGTACTTAGGCCATGCAATATTTGTTCGTCGCTTAAATCAAAATCGCGCAACACTGCAGCCACCAAAGCGGCGTTGCTGCGATTGTGCCTACCAAATAAGCCAATATTTGTAGTGCTGTTTAGTGGGCAAGCTGGCATCCATGTTGCTGAAGTGTGTTGCTGTAACTGCGACGGTGCCTCAGGGCCGGCAATAATTGTGCCGCCATCAACGGTGTTTGAAAGGAACTTTGCAAACGATTCGGTTACTTCAGGTAAGCCACCGGGATATGTGTCGGGGTGCTCGGCAGCGACGTTAATTAGCGCGACCTTGCTCGGCCGCAAATGATGAAACGAACGAGCGTATTCGCATGATTCAATCACTAGAGGCAAACTCGGATCGCCCCATTCTGAAGAAGATCCAAGCTGTGGAACTTCGGCACCGACTAAGTAACCGACCTCAACACCCGCTTGACGTAAGCCGTAAGCAATCCATGCAGTGCAAGTAGTTTTACCGTGAGTGCCAGCAACGGCAACAACCTCGCGAATCTTAGATATTTCTCCTAGGAACTCAGCATATAAACAAGGACGGGCTGATTCGGCGATGCATTTTTCAAAGACATCATCACTTGCGGGGACAGCCGCTGAGCGAACCACCCATGATGCGAGCGGTACAGAGTCTACATCGCAAACTTCGAGGCCTAACTTGAACAGCTTGTCATCGGCAGCCAGAGGCCTGGCATCGCAGCCGTAAACCTGCCATCCTGCTTGCAGGAAGAAAGTCGCTAGGCCGCGCATACCACAACCGCCCACGCCGACAAAAACCACCACCCTGCCATTTTCTAAGGCAAGTTTGTCGAGACCAGCAGCGCTAGCGGTGGATGTTTGCACGCCCATAGTTTATGCTTTTTCACCCACTATTTCTTCTAGTGTATCGCAAGCAATTTTGCGGCCATCGCCCACAAGCGATTCACACAGTGATTGAGACATTTGCTCACGCAGGTTTATGTTAGCCAACAATTCGTAAAGCCGACTGCGACTCTCTTCACCGCCATCAAAAATTTGGACTCCAGGTGCAAGCTGCTCGGCATTCAACTGCTGCTGACGATCTTTGTGTATATAAGGCATAACCATGGTTGGCGTTTGGCTCAGCCATATCTCAGCCAATGTCGACGCTCCGCCACGACTTAGCATAAAATCAGCCGCGGCATAAGCGGCACCCATGTCAGAACAATGCTCAAGTACTGCGGCACGGACACCGCTTGCTTCAACGGCTTCTTGCACTGCTGCTCTCTTGTTTGGACCGCACAAACAAAGTAGCTGCCAATTCAAGCGCTTCAACTCTGGAAGCATCTCGATTACGGCCTGATTCAAACTAAACGCACCCTGTGAGCCGCCCATAGTCAGCAACACTCGTTGCTGACTGTCTAAGTTAAACTTAGCGCAAGCTTGTTCGCGGCTCGGCAGAGTAGTAGCGCTACGCGAAATAGGACCGACAACAGTTGCCCGTGGCACATCAGCTGCGGTCTTGTCAAACATAACCAGCACCCGTTTGGCAAAGCGGCTAACTAAGCGCACTGATTTGCCAACTACGACGTTACCCTCTAGGCAAACCAATGGCCGTGGCAAGGCAGCCATTGCAGTAGCGCCGCCATAGCCACCAAGGCTGACCACCAAATCAGGTCTGAAATCTCGGCAATATTTGCGCACACGTGGGAAGGAAGCTAATGCTGCAAAGTATCGCGGCAAAGCAGAATCGTCGATGCCAAGGCTGCGATGCGAAATCGATTCATCGATGTAGTTCAATTCGACTTGGCGACCGCTAAGCCAAAATTCAACTTGATGCCCGCGGGACATCAATTCTTCGGCAATCCCAATTGCGGGAGTCAAATGCCCACCTGTACCTCCGCCCACAAACGCCACGCGCATTATTCAGCAGGAATAATTAAAGTTTGACCAACGCTAATACTATTTGGGTTTTTAAGATTGTTAGCTTTTAATATCACATCAACCTTCTTACTAGTGCCGTAAAACTTTTGCGAGATTGCACCTAAGAAATCTCCTGATTCCACGGTATAGCTTTGCGGAGCTGTAGGTCCAGTCCCTATAGATATGGCTGCTGGCACTGCCGTTACAACTTCATTTAGCATAATACGCAATTTCATACCCACCGGAATTACCGTCTCATCTTTAATGTTATTCCAGCGCTTGATGTCTTTATATCTCTTTGATTCACCAAGTTCGCGCAACGCGATTGCGCTCAAAGTTTCGCCCTGACGAACTACAACAACCCGCACATCATTTGAGAAAGTGGCGGGCAGCGGAATCACACCAGGAGTTACGCTCGGAGACGGCGTTGACACTCTAGTCGGATTAGGATTAAAATTGTCCGGTTTTATATATTGCGCTCGCTGCTCTGGAGATAACAAACGCACAGCATCTAGATCACTAGGCTGCACAATGACCGCCGATGGTTCGGCGTCTGCGGGATTTGATTTTTCTGACCCGAAGTAAGAACCAAGCATTGCTATTGAGAAAAGAGCAAGGAAACCGAGTAATGAATTTTTTGTGATCTTGTTCATTTGATACCAAAGGGAGCAGATTGAGTACGGATGCGACTCCGAGTTGAATTGATAGCGATGCCAAGTAGTAACGACAACGCCATCAGGGATGAACCGCCGCGACTAACGAAAGGTAACGGCAGACCTTTTACAGGTAAAGCACCTACAACCATTGCCATGTTATAAGCTGCCTGAAAGGAAATAACTACCGTTGTTGCGCCCATTAACAATATACCGTAACGGTGACTAGATTGTCGGGCTACGCGCAAGCCAAAAAAAGTGAAGGCCATAAACAACGACCAAACCATCAGAACGCCGACCATGCCCCATTCATCGGCTATTAAGGCCAACACAAAGTCGGTGGTGCTTTCAGGGATATGTCCGAATTTAAGCACGCCGTTGCCGAGGCCAGAGCCAAACCATCCTCCGTAACGAAAAGCTTCTTGGGCGCGCAGTACTTGTTCAGGCACACCGGCAGACCAGCTGTCAAGACGTGACAGCACGTGATCAAAAGAAAACACCGCCAACGCTCCAACGACTAACAATGCTGGCACCGACACTATCAATACCCGCAAAGGCAAACCAGCGAACAGCAGCACGCATCCGGAAACCATGATGAGGATAACAACCGAGCCAAAATCTGGCTGTAATAACACCGGCAGCATCAACGCGAAAAAGAGGGCAATCATTTTAAAAATTGGCGAAACAGATTGCACGCGCAGCGGGTCTTTAGCAATCCATGATGATAGCAAAATTGGCCACAGTACCTGCAGAAACAGTGACGGCTGCAACGATACTGGACCGACTTGAATCCAGCGAGTGGCGGCGTTGGCAGTATGACCAAGCCCAGTAACCAACATCAAAAACAGCAACACCCACAACGCAATGCTAGCGTGAACGCTGTAATTACGGACGTGCTGTGGATTAAGGTGAATACCAACCGCAAAAGCTGCAGCAGCGGCCGCCAAAAAAGAACCGTGGCGCAATAACACGTCTCCGGCTTCGCCTGGAGGAGCAGATGAAACCGCTACTAGTAATCCCAAAACAGCCAATGCACCTACACATGCGCATAACGCAAGTGTAGCAGGCATGAACTTACTAGGATTAGTCATCGTCGATTAGCGCAACTTAATCAGAAGTAAACCCAAGCTAGCAAACAGCGCGGATACTATCCAAAACCTGGCGACGATGCGAGCTTCAGGCATACTGTCAAGCTGCCAAATATGGTGAATGGGTGCTTTCCGAAAAGGACGCCAATTGAAATACTTGCAACATAAAATTTGCAGCAAGCTAGAGGCCACTTCAATAGTAAACACCCCGCCGATTAAGATGAGTAGTATTTCTTGTTTTGAGACAATCGCAAAATAAGCCATTGCAGCGCCAAGTGGTAGCGACCCGCTGTCACCCATAAAAATTAATGCTGGTGCCGAGTTGAACCACAAGAAACCGAGGCTAGCACCGAGAGTAGCAGCGACCAAGACAGTTACCTCGCCCGAGCCTGGGATGAATGGCAAGTGCAAATATTCTGAAAAGTTAGCATGGCCGACGAAGTAAGTGCTCAAGCCCATTGCAGCCAATACCGGAACAGCTGACCCCACTGCTAGACCATCCAGTCCGTCAGTAACATTAGCTGCGTGACTAAATCCGAGAATGCACATTATTTGTATGACGAAGAACACAGCACCTAGTGCTAGCAAGCTCATCCCAGGCCCAATCACCAAATCCTTGAACACCGGCATAAAAATATGTCGCATTTGTGGGTACGAGCTAGAGGCATCACCTAGCTTCCATAGCAAACCAACGACTAAAAGTGTTAGCAACATCGTCGGGACCATTTTCGCCGTACGCGACAAGCCCTTACGCGGGTCCTTCGGGTTCGCCTTAACTTGGTCGTCGAAAAAGCCAATGGTGCCCATACCGACCATCAGAAACATTCCGATTAAAACCAACGGCTCATCGATGCGCCCAAATACCATCGTACTAATCAGCACCGATGCTAACCAAAAGACTCCGCCCATCGTCGGTGTGCCGTCTTTACCAGCCTTACGGTAGGCCTCTGCGACTTCGTCGCAATCGGAGTTGTCTGTACGCTCGCCAACCTTGCTTTCGCGTAAACGCTCGATAAGGGGCTTGCCTATTATCAAGGCAACGCCAAATGAAAAAATAAATGCCGCACCCGCTCGCACCCCTATATAGTTAAATGCGCCAAAGGGGCTAAACAAATCAGACAAGAATGGAATTAGCCAGTTAATCATTTTACAGTGGTAGACAAAAGTTCTTCAAAATCAACGAGAACGCTCTCGAGTTTGTCGGCGCGTGACGCCTTGAGCAAAACCAAATCGTCAGCGGCACAATAGCTAGATAAAAATATAGAAGCGGCGGGACAATCAGCAACGCGCACCACTCGAATATGCTGCGGAGCCGCATCAGCAATCACCGACGCCAGGTCACCAACACA
Source organism: Planctomycetota bacterium (assembly GCA_028821845.1). Taxonomy (GTDB): domain Bacteria; phylum Planctomycetota; class UBA1135; order UBA1135; family UBA1135; genus JAPKEZ01. Next base: position 6,201 of record JAPKEZ010000015.1, read on the forward strand.
AAGCACAGTATCAATGGCAAACTCGTCAAGTGAACGACCCATTTTCGCGTGCAATTCTTGTTGCTGTGAACCTAGATCTAGCATAGAACCAAGCACCGCTATGCGGCGGCCAGCACATGGCAACTCGGACAAGGCCTGCAACGCGGTAAGCATTGATGTAGGATTAGCGTTATACGAATCATCAATGAAATCTACATCACCTGCACGTAATTGTTGAAGTCGCCCGTGTGGCTTAACCAGGGTTGACAAGGACTCTTTAATATGTCCTGGTGAAACTTTACACCCAAGTGCAATGTCAGCCATCAGCATCGCCAAGCGTAATTCATGAGGCGCAATACAAGCCACTTCTGCTTCACCAAGCCGCGGATGGTTGCGCACAGCGAACTTAGTCCCGTCAAAGCTGTAGCTATATGTATCGTGGTCGTAAAAGTGCGGTTCCGCCAACCAACGACGCTCTTCGCCATTAAGTAATTTTCGGCATAAATTATCTATCCATACCGAGCCACGTGGCGATACCGACTGCAATAGCCTATTTTTTTCGTAGGCAATTGTTTGTAAGTCTCCCAGCCCTTCGAGATGAGCGGCGCCAATCGCCACAATCGTTGCCATGTCTGGCTTGACCACGTCAATCAGATACTGCATCTCGCCTGGCTCGTTGATGCCATATTCAAGAACAATAAAATCGACGTCGCGCGGAGCACCAAGCATTGCTAAAGGCAATCCAATCTCTGAATTGTAGGACTTAGGAGCAGCGTAGGCAGAGAATTGGCTCTTAGAAAATAATTGCAACAGAAAATCTTTAGCTGTCGTTTTCCCGACAGAACCTGTTATACCAATTACTTTCCCGCGGCAATGTGCGCGATGGAAAGTCGCTAAATCGGCAAGTGCACGCAAACCATCTGCAACAACGATTTGTGGTACGGGGAACTCTTTGCCCATGTAGCGCTGCACTACTAGCAATTGCGCACCGTTTGCAATTGCGTTATCAAGGTGCTCGTGGCCGTCACTGTGCGCTCCTGGCAGCGCGACAAAAATATCGCCAGTGGTAATCAATCTAGAGTCAACCTCAACTTTCGGCAACTCGGCATCCGACACCTCGCTAGGCAATGCCGTCTTCAATGCGGCATACACTTGATGAATGGTCATGCCAGACATTGCACTGCCTCAAGTATTTGTAAGCGATCGTCGAAGGAGTGACGGACACCATTGATTTCTTGATATGTCTCGTGGCCTTTGCCTGCCACTATCAACACATCATTTGAGTTAAGTGATTCAACCGCAAAACGAATTGCGTCATCGCGCTGAACAATACTATGAAAATCGACTGCGTTTTCATCAATGCCCGCGGCAACTTGATTAATAATAGACTCTGGCGATTCCGTGCGTGGATTATCAGAAGTTAGCACGCACCAATCTGCATTGTCACTAACGGCCCTACCCATAACTTTACGTTTCGCATTGTCTCGATCACCACCGGCGCCGAAAACAACTTTAAGAACGCGATTAGGGTAACTAGCACGTAAGGCTGTCAACACTTTCGCAATAGCGTCCGGAGTGTGCGCGTAATCGACGAATGCCAAACCTTGATGCACAGTTACTTGTTCGAGGCGTCCGTCGGCTGCTGGCTGAGATGACAATGCCGAGCACACGTCGCTCATCGACAACCCCTTAGCGAGCATCATCAGCGCCGCTAAGAAAAGATTCTCGCCATTATGGTATCCACATATTTCACTATTGATGACACCATGCTGCTGCTGCCAATCAAAAGTAACCTCAACACCATTTACTGATTCTGTAATTTTGCAAATCACGTCAGCTTGCTGGTCGCGACTTGACCAGCTCATTATTTCGGCCTCTGCAGAACTGCATAAATCAATCAACATCTTTGAGTGTGGCACAAAAGCGATGGCCGTGGATGGCAAACCGTTGATCAACTGCATTTTTGCTGCCGCATACTTCTCGAGAGTGTGGTGATAATCTAAGTGCTCATGACTTAGATTAGTGAAAGCGACACAATCGAAATCAACCGCTGCAACACGATGTTGCACGATGCCGTGCGAGCTTGCTTCAACAATTGCCGCTTCACACTGCGCCTCAACCAATCCGGCCAGCCAACAGTGAACGATATCAGCTGATGGAGTAGTGTTTAAATTTGGCGAGGCGCCATTAAGGTCAATCATGCCAAGAGTGCCACATGAGGCGGCTTTAATCTCTAGCTGCTGTAAGGCACCACGCAACAAGTGGGCAACAGTAGTTTTACCATTAGTACCGGTGACAGCCGCACACCATATTTCCGAACTCGGTCGCCCTGCGAGCAAGTCAGCACAGTGCGCAGCAGTCAAAGCTAATTCATCACTAACAACCAGCTGTGGGCAGTTGAATTGCTCGCGAACTTGGTCGACCAACAACATAGACGCCTGAGCATCTAAGGCAGATTGAATGAAATCGGCGCCCTGTTGACTATGCCCAGGAATAGCACAAAAAATATCGCCAGGATTCACCCGCCGTGAGTCGAAGCATGCGCGCGTCAAATCCATGTCAAGCAACTGGGCTTGAGCTGGTGACAACTGGGGAGATAATCCGCGTTTTTGCAGTGCGTTGATGAGGTCGGCGACAAGCATGTTACTCGTCAAGATTAGCCTTATTAGCCCCTGATTCCAAGTCCGAAGACGGCAATGTTCCGCGCGATTTCAAGGCATACTGCAAAATGTTAGCTGCCGCAGGACCGCAAACCTGAGAACCATAATAATGCGCCTTAGTACCGTGGGTACCGAAGGCCACTATCAGCACCAAGACTTCAGGCTCTTCAAGAGGACCGTAAGCAACGAATAGCGAGGTGTACTTGTCTTTGGCCGGTCCAGAGGTATGCTTCGAAGTACCTGATTTACCGCAGTAATTGAAATCGTCGCGATGCGGTAGCCACCTGCGGCTTTTGTACATAATCATGTCATGCATTGCATTGCGCACCTTTCCTGCTACACCTTCACTCATAACACGGCCGACCTCGATCGGCTCTTGCTCAAAATCCAGTTTAGCGCGCAGCAACTTACCACCATTTGCTATCGACGCTAATGCCATGGCATGGTCCATTATTGGTACTTCAATTTCTCGGCCAAACGACAAGGACGGAATTGTAAAAACCATTCCATCGGGCCCTTTTTTGCGCATGAAGGCTGCACGCTCTGGATACTTACCATCCTGAAACTGAAGGCTCAAACCCGGCAACTGCTTTGCCTTTTTGGCGTAACCGAAGTGAGGCAAGAAGTCTGCCATTTTTTCACGCCCTACTGCGCGGCCAATTTGCGCCATAACAATATTCGATGAATGGACTATGGCATCAGAGTAATTCATAGCTTCGTTGCGGTACTGCGATGAGTTATGAATAACTCTACCAGGTAGGGAGTAAGCGCCACCCTTATTGCTAAACATTTGTTTCGCAGTGATGGACTTGTTTTCTAACGCCCAAGCTGCAATCAATGGCTTCATGGTCGATCCAGGACTAATTCGCTCGAGACCGGGGAAGTTCCAACCATCATACACCTCGTTATTCTGCTTCTCATCGAACACAAGCTTCATGCTGTTTTCCGGGTCATTCAAATCGTAATCTGGCAATCCCTGCGCGCTCAAGATGTCCCCACTATTCACATCGACCACAATCGCAACACAATGCATTGGGTCATGGTCTTCCATTATCATCACCAATTGCTCGCGAACGAAACTAGAAATATTTAAATCTAGGGTAGTTCTAATTGACGCGCCTGGCACGGCATCATCTTTCCCAAGGGCAGGGTTTGTTCCGTGCCCAGGGCCTACCTTGAGTGCTGAACGTCCACCATCAGCCCCCGAGAGTTGCGAGTCCAATCCAGCCTCTAAGCCAAACCGTCCATGACGCTCTTCTCCATCCTTCAACAGACCCACCAAGTGGCTCAAAACAGGCCCATTCGGACGAATACGCTTAAAAGACTGCACCAAATTCAAGCCGCTGTACCTCACAGCCTGCAAGGACTTTTTTATTCTCTCACGATCAAATGGAGCGATATTCGACAGCAATAATTGCGATGGCGATTCATTAACCATTACTGCTTGGTACAACTGCTCAACTGACAAGCCAGTAGCTACGGCAACATCACTCAGCCGTTCACGAATATCTTTTTCAGTCCAGATTCCATCATCAAAATTGCTAATGACCGAGCGGTTCCGGGGAAAGAAGTTAACTACCAAATCCCAGCTGCCACGATCTTCAGCAAGCACTAACCCATGACGATCTAAAATCTGACCGCGCTCCGCCGGTATCACTCGATCATATTGAACTTCGCTTAGACTAGTACCAGCAATCCCCTCGTCGACTAATACAAAAAAACTGTAAATGCTTAGCGAGTAAAAAACGGCCAAGATACTAAGTGGCCACAATGGTTTAAACGCTACTGCCTGTTTACTCACGAGCGGTTATTATCGTAATCGGCGTTACGCTGCTCATCAAGCAAGCGCTTCATGTTCAAGGGTGATGTTATTTGATTAAACAGGCTTTCGTTGAAATCAATGCGCTGTTCGCAACGTTCGACGCAACGGCGGCTTTCCTCAATGCGTCCACGAGAGGCCATAGCCTCGTTCTCCAAACCTAAGCCGAGTAGCATCTCAGCTACGATGGCTACCAACAGGATGAATGATGATTCGCTCAAAGTTAAATTGTTTCTTTAGACAAAACGCGCAAGCGTGCGCTACGCGAACGGGTATTTGAGCACACTTCGGCACTGCAAGGCACAATACCTTTCTTATAGACATTCACGAAATCTGAACTTCGTGCTTCGTTACGAAATGAATTTTTTACTAATCTGTCCTCTAGAGAGTGAAAGCTAATTACGGCCAGTCGCCCGCCGTCAACCAACAGTCGCGGCGCGCATTCAAGCAACACGGCTGCTTCATCTAATTCGCGATTTACCGCAATGCGTATGGCCTGAAAGGTGCGTGCAGCAGGATGATGGCCACCCATACCGCGGCTCACAGTGCGTTCGACTAGGTCAGCGAGTTGCGTAGTGCGCAATAGTTGTCCAAAGCGACGTTGCTTGATAATCGCATGAGCTATCTTTCTTGCAAAGCGCTCTTCACCGTACTCGCGCAACCAACTCTCAATCTCATCTTCACTAGCCTCAGCCAACAAAGACGCTGCCGACGCTTTTTGCGTTGTGGAATCCATGCGCATATCTAATGGACCGTCCTGCATGAACGAAAAGCCACGATCACGGTCTTCGATTTGATCGGAAGAAACGCCAAGGTCAGCAAGAATGCCATCTACCTTGCCATTTGCAAACTGCTCGACAACAGACTCTATTGACGAAAACGGGGCGTGAACGTAAATGACACGGTCGCCGTACGCTTGCAAGCGGTGTTTAGTGCGGGCGATTGCCTGGGCATCACGATCAATGCCAATCACAATGTTATCGGGGTGAGCTTCTAATATTTTTTCGGTGTGCCCTCCACCACCGAGTGTTGCATCGACGAAAACGCCGCCACGCTCTGCGCGCAACCCTTTAACTGATTCATTTAACAGAACTGGAAGGTGGCGAGTTGACATTAATTCACTTAGTTGTTTGCGGTATTGACGGCATAATAAAATCACGAGTTGTTCTCCGTTGGTTGGTAATCAGGACTAGTCATATCGCCAGTCGCGGAATTGAAGTAATCATCTGCCTCGACAAGACCACTCTCATATTTATCGCGGCTCCATATTTCGAAATAGCTGAGCGCGCCAACGATCATTGCCTCGCCACTTAAATCGATGCGCGAACGCAACTCTTCTGGCAACAAAACTCGCCCCTGGGCGTCTACCTTCAACTTGCGCGAGTTAGCACCGAGCGAACGGCGCAGCTTCTTGGCACGCGAAGCATTCTTTTCATTACGCAAATTAGCCTCAATGTATTTCGCGAACTCACTTGCTGTATATATTTCTAAACAGCCATCTAGCGCGTTAATAACACACTCAAACGATTCACGCTCGTGAGAGTCATCAATGGCGTCCATGAACCCACGAGGAACAAACACACGACCCTTTTGGTCGATTTTATGTGCGAATTCTCCGTTGAAGTAAGACATTTATTTATGGTAAAAGAAGGTTGGGACGAACATAAACATTTTCCCCACATTCATGTTCTTTTTCCCCACATACATATCATAGTGCCCCACTCAAATAATGCAAATAAAAAAACCCAGAAAAATCCTGGGTTTAGTTTTTATCGATTAGGCGGGGGTTTTAGCCTAAATTGGCGGTTCTTTCGTCGGGTCCACCAACTCTGTTAGCTGCCTACTCAGCTCAGCACGCCTCTCATCGGTCATTTCGCGCGATTCAACAGCAAAAGTCTTCTTGGTGCGAGTTTTACGCAGCAACATTACTTCTTGCTGGCCCTTCACCTGAACACGCTCTAGGCGTAATTTTCTGTGCCTGACCAATAGCAGTGACAGCAAATAGCTTAGATCTTTTCGGTCATCACGCTGGTCGTCGAGCAATTTCTCAAGCAACGCGAGCAACATGTCAAAATCTAGGCGCAAGGATTGGCGACTTTCATGTTGAGTTGTTCGCCAATAGACAACATCGGCGGCCTCGTCTCGGCTATCGAAACAGGCTCGGCACAAATCTGCGCGCTGCAAATCTCCATCGATCATGCGCAACAGAGAGAACACATCTTCACCATCGGTGAAGGAGTAATCGCAATCGTCACATTGCTTATTGCGCTTTGAATATTGCCAGTCCTTTACCATTTAACTACCGCGCAAGAACAACTGCGAACTCAAGAATTGCATTAGAACGCGTGATTGCCCTTGGTCATCGTTAACCGCTTCCCATTCAGCAGCGCTAGAGTCGAGAGTGTCGTCTCCTTCTATATTACGCTCGGAAATCACACGCGAGCGAACCGCAATCTTACCATCACTATCAGAGACCCTGAGAATTGCCTTATACCTCATACCTTTATTCCTAAACGGTTGCAAGCGAACTTCCCAGTCAGAAAAAACCGTGCCCCGCAAGGCATCGGTAGTACCCTTCGGGTACCCTGCCTGAGAAATAGCGTATTCGCAGGCTAACAGCAAATCGCGACGCGGCATAGTACCTTCTAGAACGATTTGCTCCCAGCGGCCCTCGCTAGGATCGTCAATTGGCAACTCGGAAGCGCATGACCACGACAGCGAGCAGAGCAGAAGCAACACTAATAATTTTTCTGTAATCATTTATTAACCTTTTTTGGCAGCCGAACGCTTACGTTCGCGCAACACGAACCGCACCGGGACTTTAGTAATCTTAAACTTACGACGAAACTCGTTCTGCAAAGCGCGCATTAGCTCTTTAGAGAACAAACGATTTTTATTCACAAACAACAAGAAGGTCGGGGGCAAAGTGTTCAGCTGTGTAGCATAATAGAAACGAGGACGCTCGCCACGTCCGCGAATGCGCATATTCTCGAAGACGCTTTGCATAGCACGGTTCAACACGCCTGTACCCAACTGCAGCTGCCCCTCTTCATATACAGTAAGAATGTCACGCATTACCCTGTCAATACCCTTTTTAGTCACATTAGACATCATTGCAATCGGCGCACCCTGCAGGTGCGGCAGCTTATGATCGATTATATCTCTGAATTGATCTATCGTAATATCAGGAACCAAGTCGTGCTTGGTACCAACCACAATAATCGCCTTGTAACGATCTTTAATGGTACGCGCTAATTCTTTATCCATGCGCGCCACCGTTTGTGACATATCAACAAACAGTAAAGTGATATCAGAACGTTGAATAGCTTGATCACTGCGTGCCAAAGAATAATATTCTATTGATGAATTAACCTTGCCTTTGCGGTGAACACCAGCAGTATCGATTAGAGTAATCGCCGAGCCATTATAGTCGACACTAATATCAACCGCATCACGAGTCGTGCCAGCGACATCAGAAACGATTACCCTGTTTTCTCCGGTCAGAGCGTTAACGAAAGATGACTTGCCGGTATTACGTCGCCCAAGAATCGCTACATTGATTGACTCCCTATCTTCGACGAGTTGCTCTTCTGGCAAAATCTCGGTCAATCTCTTGTACAAATCGCTGAAGCCCTGGCCTTCTTGCGCTGACACTGGTATTGGGTCGCCAAAACCAAATGATGCGAAATCACTCACCGCCATTTGCGCGGGACGCGTTTCACACTTATTAGCTACCATCACCACTGGCACATCACTCTTGCGCAAATACTTTGCGACTTCTTCGTCGAGCAAAGTCACGCCTTCGCGCGCGTCAACTACAAACAACACCACGTCGGAAGCGGCTAAGCCGGTTACAATTTGATACTCGACGGAATCTTCGAGATTATGATTATCAACGATACCGATACCGCCAGTATCCATGATGTCGAAACCTAATTTATAGTCAGGAACACGCACCGGCAACACAAAGCGATCGCGCGTCACACCAGCGGTAGAATCAACAATCGCCCGTCGCTCGCCGACTACGCGATTAAACAGCGACGACTTGCCAACATTAGGGCGCCCGATAATGGCCACTAAAGGCTTTTTGTTTTTAGGAGTAATCATTACCTTGCATTAAGAAGCGGGTGCACCTGCGGAAGAACGCGGACATTTAGTTGACGAGCAATTCCCATTGTTAACCATTTTAACATCTGCTCGCTTGATGGAGGATCTGGAGACAAAGGCACTTTAGTTAGTGGCTGCAAATAAATCTGGGTCGCTGGCACCGTTTGCGCGACGAAATCATACATTTCAAGCACCTCAGCGGCGGTTGTTTGGCAGCTTAGTACCATCTTAAGTTGTGCGACTAACTTCTGCTGTGCGACTGCTTCAAGGCACTGCTGATGCTCGGCAAATAATTCGCCTGACATTAACGATGGGGTTTTCCAGTCAAGCGAGATTACATCGAACTCAGAAGCGACCTCAGAGAACACTTTGGCATTGCTGCCGGAGGTTTCAAGCATTACGTCACCCGGCCAAAGTTTAGCTATTTCAACAGCAAACTCTGCTTGCTCAAGGACTTCGCCGCCAGTCAATGACAAACAAACTTTCTCGGCGCTTACAGGGTAGTCAGCCAACAAGTCCTCAAGAATATTAACAACGCTATCTGCTGCAATTGGATTATCTATTAGCAACGTGCCGTCTGCAGAATGACATTCGAACTGCTCGCGCCTATTCCATGAACGCGGGGTGTCACAATAAATACAACGTAGCGGGCATCCGCCGAAACGGCAAAACAAATGTGGCAGGCCTATTTCCCCGCCTTCACCCTGGATACTAAAAAAAATTTCGTCGAGATGACCTTTTAACATAATCATCTCGACGTTATTAAATTGGGAAAATTCGAAAAGCTTGGTTGCTTAAACGAATTCAGCGTCTACGTCACGCTGTGCTGATGCTGCTTCTGCGTCGACAGCTGCTTCTTCCTCGCGAACCAACTTAGCTGCCTCTTTAAGCTGCTTTTTAGAAGCTGTTTTGAAAGCAGTGCGAACCTTGCGCACGCCTATTGGGTTTTCGCCCTCTACGTAATCTCCGCTTTCGCCCAAGATCTCTAGGCGCTCACGACGAGTGTACACAGAGCGAGCGGTAGACAAACCGCTACCAAGGTTTAGTGACTTATGAATTGACATCGTTTTAATTCTTTGGAAGTAGCTTGATTCGCGCATCGCTAAATGGATTCGCGCCACCAAGGCCATCTAAGTTTAGTGCTTGCAGATTTGCAAGAGTCCCGCTGAGAGCTGCTTCAGACGGCTGGTCACCGACGAAAAGCTTATAATGTGACTCTTCTGAGCCGACACCTATCTCTGCAAGAGTCACATTATAGCCCTGACTCTTGAGTTCTGTGCCCAACTTTCTGGCAAGCTCTAAATCTTCTGAATTGAACTCACGGGCTACCACACAATAGTGGTAGTTATCGGCCTCTGCGACACCACCGGCAAACTTATATGAAAAGAAGAACACAACAACAGCAGCAAATATCAACACAACAACTTTAGCGCTTATTTTTGGTCTAATAGCAGCGTTTGAAGGCACTACATCTATCTTCTGCTGTGAACCAGAGCCCTCCGTGGAACCTTCACGCGTCTCATTGTCGCGTAAAATATCCAGTAAATGTCGTTTTTTGGGTGCCATTTGTTATGTTTAGGCATAATAACGAGACTAAGATACAATCGCAACAACAATGACAGATTCCGTCCCCAACAATGTGGCTACTGCTGCTACTCACTGCCTTTTAAGCGATTTGGCCGAGGCTGGCCTTAATTTGGCGCCACTATCTCCGGCTGACACTCATATAGATAGTACCGGTAAAGCCGAGCCAGTGACAATCATGTTCTTAGGTACCGAAAACAGCCGTGAGGCTAGCGATTTGCTAATCGCCATTGCCGACAAGGGGCTAAACGTGCCTAAAGACTTTATACACATAAATTTACTGAAGAAGGATGCGCAAACAATTGAATCTACACTCGATGCATACTCCCCACAGCTGATCATCGTTCTTGGTATAGGAAACGGCATACAACTCTTCCCGAACTATGGTTCTGGCAGCGATATACCTCGTGGCCAGCTGCTGCATTCGAGCTACTGCAGCAATCCGGTCTTGATAACCGAATCGCTGAAAGATATGCTGTCCGACCCAGATTCAAAGAAATCCTGTTGGAATGACCTGCAAGCTGCTAAAGAAATCATAAATAATTAGGATTACTAGGCATCTTTCCTTTGACGCATCACTCCGCATCGGCATAATCTTTAGTCCTTAGCGGCCGGTGTAACCGTAGCCATTCCATAAACTTGCAATTCATCCTGATGCATTACAGCAGAAACTATCTGTTACTAACATTACTGACTTTAAGCGCATGCTCAAGCTCAGAACCTACTTACGCTGACTCAAATGCCACTGATAGTGGTAGCGAGTCTCAGCGCACTGACTCTGAATTACAGCAAGAAGTCGGCGACGCCATGACTGTTCGCTCTCAGCGCAATGCGTTAATGGCTAGCACTCGTGTCGAATTAGGCAACGACGCATTCGAGCGTGGTGATTTCCAAGGAGCCGCTACCCATTACGCAGCAGCATCGCTACTCGACCCCAGCAACGTCCAGGCTCGCGACGGATCTCGCCGTTCACAGGCTGCCCTAGATGGCAATGGTTACGACATCGACTCTGCTGAAAACGTTTTGCAAACTGCACAAGCGCGCGTTACTGCAAATCGAATCCGAATTGAAGGCATTGTTCGCGACGGCGATAGAGCATTGTCACAGGGGCAATACTCGAAGGCAGCCGAGCACTACTTAATCGCAAAGCAAGCTGTTGATTACAACCCCAACCTAGCTGTTGGCGCTTTAGACGCAAAGATTGTCAATTCAAAATACGAGCAGGCCATTAGTGCGCGTAATAACTCTGAATCGGCAGAGCGCGAAGACATGGCCTGGGCAGCCAAAGCAGAAGCAGCAGTTCTCGAAACTGAGCGCATCAACTACCGTGCCAACCTAATCGCCACTCACCTGTCTGATGCCAACGAGCATTTCTTAAATGGCTTCCCGGAAAAGACAATTGCGACCCTAGATACACTACTACAAATTGACCCTGGTAATGCCAATGCTATTGGCTTACGAGCAATCGCGCTTGAATCTGCTCACCAAAATCGTTCGACGCGAACATCATCGCAATTCCGCGAGCAATGGCAGCGCACATTTGAAGATCTACGCCATATCGCTATCCCGACTGATTCTCACTTCGCCTTCGATGTCGATTACTACAATGAAGTGGTCGCTAAGCGCAGTTCGCTCGACTCTACGGGCTCAGTAAGAATAGTAGATGCTACCGCTCTAAGAATCAACGAAAAGCTTGACAACACAATGATCACTCCTTCTTTCGAGAACTCACTCGAAGAGATTGTGCCTAACCTAAGTGCTTTTTCGGGAGTAAACTTCTTCATCACACGTGCTGTCCAGGACGACATAGATGAAGACCTGAAAATGATACGCATCAACTTCAAAAACCCGCTGCCTATTAGCACCGTACTTCGCATCATGGAAGATGTAATGCTTCGCGAGGTTAAGTTTGTTGTGCGTAATGGCGCTGTTTATGTTGTGACAGCCGACGAGGCTGACACCGAATCAATTACTCGCCAGTACGAAGTTCGCGACATTGTTAACACGATTAAAGATTTCCCTCTGCCTGACTACAACTTGGCGCCTTCAGGAGGCATCGAGCCAAGCGAAGAGGAGCTACCAGAGTCAGAGGCTACCGTTCTTACTGCCGACGATCTGCAGACCACTATTGAAGAAAGCATCGAGCCAGATTCCTGGGACGGCGAGTTACACTCGCTCAGCATCGAAAACGGCACACTAATTGCCCACCACCGCCCAGAAGTTCTTGATGAGATTGCGCAAATGCTCGAAGACCTTCGTGCCCCAGCCAACATCATGGTTGATATTAAGGTTCGATTCTTGCTTGTAGAAGATTCATTCTTAGAAGACGTTGGCGTCGATTTCCGTGGCTTAGGCGACGACGCTACTTCGGGCGTTCCTGGAGATTCTGGCATCATCAACGAAGTATTTAACGACTTCGGTGACTCAACCAACTATGGTTCTCCTGGTGCACCAGGCGTTTTGGGTACCGGCCAGGACATTGGCGCTGCGTACTCTGAGTCTGGCGAAGACTTTCTAGTTATCTCACGCACCGAGCAACTTTACGATAACCAACTTGGTGACGAAGATTTCCAGGCTTCCGGTGGCTTAGCAATGCAGTACGCATGGCTAGACGACGTAGAGCTGCAAATGATTTTGCGTGCCGTCAAGAAGTCTAAGCGCTCAGAGCTGGTCATTGAGCCTAGTTTGATGGTTCACAATACTGCGCGCGCTAACTTGGTTGTTGCTAATCAGGTTTCTTACATCTCTGACTTCGATGTTGAAATCGCATCATCTGCTTCTATCGCAGACCCGATTGTCTCAGTAGCTAACGACGGCGTCTTCCTTGACGTCCGCCCTGTTGTTACCGCCGACCGTCGCTTCGTCTGGATTGACGTCCGCCCTACAGTTGCCAAACTGAAGCGACCTATCGCTACCTTGCAAACATCTCTGGGTACTGGTTCGCCTGTTAACCTAATGTTGCCAGAGCTAGAGCTACAAAAAGTTCGTACTCGCGCATTGGTGCCAGATGGAGGAACACTGCTGTTGGGCGGCATGAAGACTGTTATAGAACAAAGTCTAGAGTCAGGAGTCCCTTTCTTAAGTGATATCCCAATTCTTTCATTCTTCTTCTCCCGCAAAGGATCGTACGAGACTTACCAGAAGTTGCTGATTTTGCTTACCGCTAAAATTATTCTTCCAGAGGAGTACGAGCCTGTCCCGATTCCTGACCGCCTGTAAGAAAACATGAAACTGTGCTGCCGGAGACGTCTATACGTCTCCGGCTTTTTCAAAGCCCCCTCTCGAAAACTAATTCTGCTCTAAATGATTACTGGGATTACCCTTTGCCTCATGTTCGCCCTGCCTCAGCAAGGCGGCTCAGACCTTCTAGCCTCTAAAAACGCTGATGCGGCTCGCGCGATTACAGCCGAGTTTGGTCTCGACTACTGGTCCGGAAAATTGGTCGAGCGCTCTCTTGCCTCTGCTACATCTGCAGATGGTAAGTCTGATTTGTTACTAGCGCGCTGTGACGTGTTGCGCATGGTTGCCGGCCGTAAGCTTGACGAGCTCGAGCGTCTCTTCTCCCTTGGCGAAGCAGGTGAAGCTTACTCCGCCTATCTCGATAGTGGACCAAGCTCATCGCGTGCAACAAAAGCGCAATCAAATCTTGGAACCTTGGCCTTCATTTACGGCCAAACTTTAGTCCAACTTATCAACAGTGGCGGCATTGGCAGTGTCGACTTGGTTAAAGCAAGCGAGCAAGCCGAGGGAATATTCAAGGCAGCATTGTCCGGCATGAACTCTGTAATTTCATGGTGGGAAAATCTCTCTGACGATGATCCTGAGAAAGCTAGCGCCGAATACACTGACTACCTACCTTCTGTCTACAACCGAGCGCTCGTCTACCGCTATTGGTCAGAGCTATATGAAAAGGATTCGCTAGACCGTGGCCAAAAGGCTGAAAAGGCGATTGACCTACTTTCAGAATTTGCTTTGGGAGCACCCTTCTTACCGCAGCAGCGCGCTTACTCAGCCCTTGCCGACTGTTTTGCTGTTATTGGTGAATACGAAGATGCTGCCGATTATTATATGTACGTAACTGAGCAAGTTACTGACCTTATCGACCAAGAGGGTAACAACCTAGGACTCAGCTACGTTGCCCAACTTCAAGATGCTAGCCAAGAGTCAATGCTCGGCATGGCAAAAATGTACCAACGCAGCAACAACATAGTCAGTTTCTGGGACACCTACAACGACTTCGAAGCCTGGGTAGCTAATAACGAGGTAGCGGTTAGTCGCATGGGGTACACTCTGCGCCTATCTGCTGCCAGGCAAATGGTTATTGAAGGGCGCTCGGCTGAAGCAATCAACCTGGCTTCAGCTGTTGCCGCAGCGAACGAACGTAATATGTTGCGGCTACAGGCTAACTCGGTTATGGGTCGCGCTATTTCATTAGCTCCTGCCGACGCCGACATTTCACTTGATATCCTTTACAGTTCTGCCGAGGGAGCTTACTTTCAAAAGCGTTTCGCAGACGCTGTCGATGGCTTCCGCTTGCTGGTCCCACGACTAAACGCGTCAAGTGAAGAAATAGGCGCAAAGGCATACTACTATCTAGGTCTTTCATGGTCGAAACAGAACGAGGCTTTGCTAGCAATGGTGAGTCACCAAGTTGGTTACCAGAGCTATCCGGAACACGAAGAATTCGCTCTTAAAAATGCTGATAAGTGGCAGAAAGCTGCTGAGAAGCTTTCTATAGATAACCCTAACGACGAGATACTTAGAGAATTCAGCAATGAAGCTACGGTGGCAGTGCAGGTCTTGGGCGGAGGCGGAGACAACCTAGAATGGAACCAGGCAAAGCAATTGCTCAAGCTCGCAAAGTCGTCCGCGCGTGCCGCTAATGGCACCGAGTCAGGAAGCACCGAATCACGTAAAGCAGCTGCGGCGTTCCAACGGGCGATAGAATCGCTGGGCAAAATCCCTAGTGATAACGGTTACTACGAACTAGCTCTTGTCGCTACCGGCATTGCTGAATACGACGCAAGCGAATTTGACGCAACATCTTCAGCGCGCTCAACAGCAATCCTCAGTGACTATGTGAATAACTACATCACTGACGAAGCTAATGCCCCGAAAGATCCATTGCAGCGAAAGGTTCGCAAAGACAAAGAACCCGAAGCTGTGTTCTATCTTGGTTTAGCGCAGCGCCGTGATAGTAATAGCATTGGTGTGCTAAGTAGCTTTGAAGATTTCCTTAATCGCTACCCTTCGCAGCCATCCCTCGCTTTCGCGACGATGACATACCGCATTGAAGCATTCATACTGCTAAACGACATCAATGGCGCTATAGCTGAATACGAGGCCATGCATGAAATAGAAGCTAGTGGCGCTCGTATTGCAATCGGCGCTTACTACATTTATAAGCACTACAATAAGCTTTCGTCTACGGCAGAGGGTGCAATGCCAAGCCTCGACACTATTAATCTCAGAATGGCGCAAGAAGCAAAGTACCTGCACGATTTTAACTATTACTCTACCTCGCCGCGTTGGCAGAACTTGATTGGCGAAGCTGATCTACTGAGGAGAATAGGCAACAACGTTGATGCGAGCAAGATGTACGAATTGGTTTTAAACAAGCATTCGTCAGCTAGTGACTTCACCGATGCCTTCCGCTTTAAAGTTGAAATAGGCTATGTCGAATCCATGCTAGAGCAAGGTCAAATCGGACGCGCTGTAGCGATTATTGACTCACTGCTTGAATCTCGCCCAAAGAATCTTCGAGTAAAAACAGCTGCCGTGAAAGTGAAGGCCGGCTTCTTGCTTTATGACCCTAGCGAGACTCGACTACGAGATCAAATACGTGTTATTCCTGGTGAGCTTTCTCCAGAAGCCCTCGCCACAGCTTCGGAACTAGCTAACTCCATTGTGAAGATTGCAACGTTTCAGGCTAATGACTTCGTGGCTGCCGACCCCGATAACTCTGGCAACAAGTACTACTACCCCGAATGGTGGGAAGCGCAAGTCACTCAAGCTTTTGTGATGTACCAACGTAACCGAACTAACCCTGCCGACATGGGCAAGCACATTACATTCGTTAATGCTCTTAGTCTTCAAGCGCCGAATCTGGGCAAAGACGTTGCCGGGCCTCGAGTCGCAGCTTCTCTGAAATGGATTTTATCACAGAAATAACATCATGATTTTAACCACGATATCATTAGTACTTTTTGCTGCTCAATCACGAGTAGATTTGCTTGATGGCTCAAAAGTTTTTGGCGAAATTTCCGACATAAACTTAAATGCAGTAACTATTGTTGTTGATGGCTCAGAAGACGCTACTGTCATAGCTAACGAAAACATCCTCGAAGTCGTTCCGGCGGCAACGGCATTAATGCGCCAAGCTCAAATTTCTCTTGACGCCCTTGACTTCATGAATGCTAGCAATGCTTTTGCCGAAGCTGCTTCTAAGTCAGAAGACGGTTACATGAAAAAGTTTGCCGAGCTACGCAATGCAGAAACTCTAGTGTCTTGGGCAAAAGTTGACCCCGCGCAATATGGTGCCGCGATCGCTCTACTCAATTCTTGGGTAAGTGAAAATTCTCGCTCATTCTGGTTACCTCGCGCACAGATGTCATTGGCTCGTGCCTTGGCGAACACTGGCGACATTGACGGCGCTGCTTCAATGATGGAAGAACTGTCAAATTTAGCTTTCGCCGAGACACTGGCTCGCCACATCGAGATTCAAGCTAACGTTATTCGCTGTGAAGCATTTCTGATTGGCGGACAAGCTCAGTCTGCGCAAAGTCGCCTTAGTTCTCTCAAGGATACCTTAGGCAGTATGATTCGCAATGCTGAAACACCATCTGCTCTTCTAAGCAAGGCGCGGGGTCTTCACTCTCAGGTACAAATCCTAAATGGTCAGGCTATTCAAGCCATCGAGGGCGTAAA
This sequence comes from Planctomycetota bacterium, assembly GCA_028821845.1. Classification (GTDB taxonomy): domain Bacteria; phylum Planctomycetota; class UBA1135; order UBA1135; family UBA1135; genus JAPKEZ01. The sequence continues at coordinate 23,277 of JAPKEZ010000015.1, forward strand.
TGCTTCTCAGGCCTACTGGAAAGAGTTAGCCGATGGCGAGTCAACGAGACCTGTCGTGCGCTCTGCTGCTTGGCTAGGCCTAGCAGAAGCTGCCATTGAAGCAAATGAGCTGCGTTCAGCGCAATTACAGTTAGCGAAAATTGTAGCCGTAATGCCAGCTTCACCTAATGTTACACCGCAAGCGCTATATAAATTAGCAGTTGTGAGCGCCTCACTCGAAGACACAAAGTCTTCACGTTCGGCAGCCATGCGCCTGACAACTAATTACCCTAACTCAACTTGGGCAATAAAAGCCAACTCTGAAGGTCTATAAACCTCATGAGATTGCTAGAATCGACACCTCAAACTGCGGCGACTCTCCCGTAAAAAACAAACCATAATCATGTCAAAAGTTCGTAACTTCATCCCAGCTCTAGCTGGCGTACTACTAACCGCACCTCAACTGCTTGCAGCAGACGACGGTGGTGCATCCATCATCGACGGCATCAAAAGTGCTGGTATAATTGGTGCCTTCATTATTCTTATGTCTGTCGTCGCTATGGCATTGGTAATCGAGCACTTCATGACCATCAAGCGTGACAAGCTAGCTCCAACAGAGCTTTTCGAAGAACTTGAAGAATTGTTCGCCGACAACAACCACGCAGAAGCAAAAGAACTCTGCGAAGCTGACCCTTGCTACCTGACAAATGTGGTTCGCGAAGGCATCATTAAAATCGGACACCCATTTGCTACTATCGAGAAACACCTCGAAGAGAAAAACGAAGAGGAGAACCTTAAGCTTCAACACAAGATTGGCTGGCTAAGCCTTATTGCCGGTTTGGGCCCTATGATGGGTCTGTTCGGTACTGTATGGGGAATGGTTGGTGCTTTCGCCAAGATTAGCTCTGCGGGTGCTGGCGGTGTAAACCCTGCCGACTTCGCTGGTACTATTTCATTGGCTCTAATGACAACTGTACTTGGACTTGTTGTGGCGATTCCTACGACAGCCTTCTATGCTTTCTTCCGTAACAAAGTTCAAATAATGGCGCTAGAGATTGGCACCATGGTTGAAGATTTGTTCGAGAGATTCCGTAGAGAAGTATAACTAATTATGACGCGTAAAAAGAAAGAATTCGAAGAGATCGTAATCGACATGACGCCGATGATCGACATGACATTCTTGTTGATAATTTTCTTCATCTTAGTAAACGACATGTCTAAGAAAGATCTCGAAGAGCTTAAACTTCCGATTGCAATGGAAGCTGGGCACGACGAGCCTCCAGAACGCCGTCAAATACTGAACGTTCGTTGGTTCCCTGCTGGCGGCGTCCCTGAGAGCATCGTTAATCAATACCGCGAAACTCTTGGAGTCGACATCCCTGACAATCAAGAGTGGTCTGACATCGTTTGGCGTGGGCAGATCTTGTACTTCCCAAATATTGATACTGGTGGTCGAACCGACCCAATTCGTCGTGGCCGACCTGACTACTACTGGAAGCTTGCAGAGACAATGGAGCTCGTATGGGTTCCTGAGTTTGAATGGAAGATGGACGAGACGCTAGGCAAAGAGCTACCTGACGACCCAATTCTTCTGCGCGCTGACCGTAACACACCGTTCAAATACCTGCAAAAGATCATGGAAGTTTGCACGC
>JAPKEZ010000110.1 GCA_028821845.1 Planctomycetota bacterium
CGCCAAAACCAAAGCGCTGCACTCGTCCCTGATCCGCAGAGTGCAGCTCTGCATTTGTCTTTTTTGATGCCACGCGACGTTCAGCCTTTTGAGTTAAGTTATGCATTGCAGAACGTTGCTGATAGCGAAATAGTGCAACCGTATCGCCGCACTATTGCTAGCTCGGTCAATGAACGCCGCGAGTATTATTACCCGGATTTATCCGCCGGTGACTACAAGGTGCTGTTGCAAATAGAAGGCAACTCGTTTTTTGACTTGCCAGAAATAAATATAGCGGGCAATGCCATAATAAAAATAAAGCCCGACGAAAATAATTTCATCGAGCTCGAGTTGGTCGTTAAGTAGTCTTAGTTGACGTCGGCGCTAACAGCTGCACTAAGTGCATTCTCGTTAGTGTCTAAGGCCTGGAACCAAATTGTTTGGCCGTGCAAACTAGCCGGCACATTGAAGCTTATAGACCCGCTGCCGAACATATTTGACTGAGCGGCACCGAGATTAACTCGGGGGTTGCCTAGTTCGCTAACACCGAAGTTAGTGTTACTTACTTGATGAATACGCGAAGCATAAATCTTAACGGTGACATTAGGCGTGGCGCCCGCAAAGTTAAGCGAGGCTGATTGGCCGACGCTCATCTGTGAAACGGCTAAGCTGAAGCCAGAACCACTGTCGGGGGGTGTGCCAACCACGCGAGTGATTTCAACTTCAACCGTTGCAACGTTTGACAGAACGCCGCAGTCATCACGAATGGTGTAGTTGAAGGTGTCAGTCGTAGAAAGCGCACCACTTAGATCGCCAGTAAAGGCGTAAGTTACAGTGCCGTCAAAGTTGTTAATAACATTACCTTTAGCTGGGTTTTGAGTAATAGCTACTGAAGCCAAATCCAGAGGTCGCCCCGATGGAACGGTGTCATTAGCGGCGATGTCGTATGTTTGCGGCGCATCGGCCTCGGACATTGTGTAAGCATCGTAGTTTGCTTCCGGAAGCTCGTTATTGCCTGGTGAATCAACTTGCACAGTCGCGATGTTGGACACCAGCCCGGTTAAATCGCTGATGTGGTAGTTGAAAGTGTCGGCACCGACCCATGCGTAGTCAGCAGTGTATTCAACTAATCCACCACCAAGGACGATAACGATACCGTGCCCTGGATTTTGCGTGATAACGACTGACTCGAGATCGAGATTGTTGTTTACGTCGAGGTCGTTGTCGGCAACATCAATGACTAGTGGGCCACAGTCCGCAGGTGTACGAGTGTCGTAAACAGCAACTGGTGGGCCGGGTGGTAGTGGTGCTCCGGCATCGAACAAGACTTCCATTAGAACCGGGTCATCAACTTTGTGGTAAATGCTGTCTTCGATTACCGCCAAATCAGAAGTATTCCAGTCATTGCCATAAGCCGGAATTTCTATGCTCGAAAATTCAGATCCGTTCGACACATATATTTCATAGCTAGAGCTAGAGTTGCCGACGTTTACTGACGGGTTGCCGCCATTGCTGTGAATGGTATTGTTGCCACCATCTGCTAAGGTTCCGAGGTCGAAATCTAGAACAAGATTAGCCGAGGATGCACCACCCATAAGGCTTATTCCAGTACCGTCGTTTGACGTAATCGTGTTGTCGCGCATTAAGTAAGATATTTCACCAGTCGCGCTGGAGGCCCCAGCAGCGAAAATAACGCCCTTTTGACACCCTGATATCGAATTATTATTTATGTCAAAAGTTATGTCGCCGTCAGTACATGAGTCAAGCAAGGCAAAGCATAAAATTCCGGTATCCGATCCATTGGTAATAGTATTTGAATTGATAGACACATCGTAATCAAGAGCTGCCGAGGTGGAATGTACCCCGAGATTGATGCTCATGCCTTCCTGAGCATCGATGTTGTTGTCGTTGATATTAACTACCACAGTAGCCTGCGTGGTAGCAGAGCTGCTACTGTCGCTTGACATGAAAATCACCATTCCGTTACCTTGGCCGTTGGTAAGAGTGTTGTTACTGATGTTGATGCTTGCCGCATCGATGCCTTGGAAATCTGCAGAAATGACTTCGTCGTCCACGAGGTCAAAAGTGTTATTAGAAATGGTGACATTTGCAACAGGGGCGTTTTCGATGTCACAAACAATGGCATTGTCGCCAACGGTATTCATGACGTTCCCAGAAATTTCGATGTTAACACTTGCGCCATTCACGCGATAGATGTCGATAACATCAAAGTCTCCATTGCTAACATTGTTGCCATTAACTTCTATTGTGTTTGACGCAGAAGACATGCTAGAAAAGTCCATTTCTAGTTCGAGAATGTTAGCTGAACTGACATCACAGTTGGTAATGCTCAAATTGCTAACGACATTTTGAGTGTTGAAATCTAGTAAATCTCCTTGGCCGTGTCCATTGAACGTAACCTGGTCTAGCTGGAATGCCGTTGTAGCACTTACGCCGCTAAGATTCACGGCATCGCCACTTTCTAAATCGACACTAATGTTAGAAATGGTAGTTGCAGAAACTCCGGGCACCGGAGTAACTTCAAAAACAGAGCCCACACCAACAAGCGTGCTAGGGAAGCTAACTTCAGTTGCCGGACCCGCGCCAATGTAAGTTACACCGGTAACAAGATCGAGCGGGAAGTTCTCTGTGTCGTAAATACCAGTAGCGATATTTACGGTATCTCCGGCAACGAGCAAGCCTGAGTCTAATGCTTCAGTGATAGTAGTCCAGGGAGTTGCCGCCGAGCCGTCGCCGCCAGCCACCGCACTGATATCAACATAGTAGTCCGTGCTGGTGAGAGCGAATATAAGATTTGATGGCGAGCCAGCAATTAGGGCTGCCACAAAGAATGTCCTCAGTAGTTTGTTCATTTGAACCCGATTAGTTTAATTAGGCAATAGTGCACCGGAGATGATGCGTCTTCCTCCAATATAGCCCATTCTCAGGCCAATGTAGGAGATATTACCTAAGAATACTCAACAAACCATGCTGACGGCGTGAATTTCTCTATTCCACCGGCTCTATTTAAGATGTCTTCAGCTGCGGCAATTTTTTCTAAACGCTTTATTATCTCGGAATGTGTTTCTTTCTCTGCCCAACGCAATAACCCACCGTGGAATGGGGCAAAGCCCATGCCGAATACAGTTGCCAAGTCTAGCTCTTGCTGGGTTGCAGTTACGTTTTCTTCCATGCAGCGCGCGGCCTCATTGGCCATTGACAAAATCAAACGATCGACGATGTCGCTATCGCTTAGACCTTTACAATCATCGCTGGTTTGAAAATTTGCGAGGTCGTCACAAAGCTGTGGCTTTCCTTTACCACTGTGATCGTAAAAACCGCGTTTAGTCTTTATGCCCAATCGTTGATCAGAGGCCAGTGCACTAATGCCTGGACACGGAGTCATGCGTACCCCATAAGCTTGTTCAAGAGATTCAGAAGCATGCATCGCTATGTCTAAGCCAACTTCGTCAAGCAAGCGCAGCGGCCCCATCGGCATTCCGAACTTTAGCATTAGTTTGTCGATACGACTCGGGCTAACGCCATTAACAAATAAGCGCATCGCCTCGTCGAGGTATGGGCCGAGCAAACGATTTACTAAGAATCCAGCAACGTCTTTAACTATTACCGGAGTCTTGCCCATGCGCGCAGCCAAAGCCGCAGTTTCGATTACTGTTTCTTCACTAGTATGTTCGCCGCGAATCACTTCAACTAAAGGCATTTTACGCACTGGGTTGAAGAAGTGCATACCCACGACACGTTCAGGGTTAGGAATGCCTTCTGCGATTTTGCTTACGGAAAGTGATGAGGTATTAGTGGCGATGATGCATTTGTCATCGACTTGAGCTGCCACTTGCTGCAGTACCTGCTGCTTGATGTCTAAACGTTCGGCAACGGCTTCAATAACTATTTGCGCGTTGCGGATGCCATCTATTTTGGTGCTGGTGCGTAGGCGGTCAATTGCTGCATCAGCTAAGTGGGGCTTTAAGCGTCGCCGCTTCATCTTTTTTAGTATGGTCTGCTGGTGCTCAATTTCTGAAGCATCAAGAGCATCGCGCGACAAGTCTATTAATCGTGTGTTCAACCCTTTTTCAGCTAATACTGAAGCGATTGCTCCACCCATAACGCCAGCGCCAATTTCTGCGGCGTGCTCAAGTTTGCGCGGTTCGAATTCTTTAGTGCCACGCGCATACTTTTTGGCTGCTTCGCTGGCAAAGAAAATACTGACTAATGATTTGCAGACATCTCCGGTAGCTAAATCAGCAACCGCTTCTGATTCGCTCTCGGACATCTTATGCGAGTTAGCTCCCATTGAGTTGAGCACCAAATCAATGGCGAGTGGATGCGCAGGGTAGCGGCCTTTGGTTTTGGCCATAATCATTTTTCGCACTTGATACCCGATTACTAACCTGGCTAGTGGATTACGGTCAACTAAGTATTTATAAATGCCGCGTTCTTTCTTGCGCACCTTCATGCGACCCATCGCGACATCTGATGCTATCGAGACCAATTGATCGGCATGAGCTAAGCGATCAACCATGCCGCGCTTCATAGCAGTTTTGGCGTTGTAAAGTCGTCCGCTCAAAATTGCATCAAGTGCGGATGGGATGCCGACACGCTTAGGTAGTCGATGCGATCCTCCCCAGCCAGGGATGATGCCCAGTTGCGTTTCGGGCAGTCCAATGCGCGTTTTGGGGTCGTTTAGAGCGATTATGTAATCGCATGACAGCGACAATTCGTAAGCGCCACCTGGGACTGCGCCACCCACGGCGGCCACTGTTGTTGCTTTCAAGCTCTCGATGCGGCTGAAGATGTCGTGCACGAAGCTAACTACGCGATGCGCTTCAGATTTATCAGTGATACCAGAGATGCCATCTATGTCAGCGCCAGCAGCGAATTGAGTCGGATTGCGCCCGGAGAAAACTACTGCTTTGAGCGAACTGTCGTTCTCTAACTCTTGAACTACTTTATCTAAGTCATATAGTAGTGGCGCATCAAGCACAGCCAAGCTGCGGTGGGGTGGGTCTAAGACAACAATCGCTAGCCCGTCTTCGGGGCGCTCAACACGAATGCACTCGCCAGGTTCAGGGCAGTTTGCAGGTTTAGGGAATCCGTTAAGTAGTTCAGTCATAGTTCTAAATGCGTTCAAGAATTACCGAGCCGCCTTGTCCGCCACCAATGCAAAGTGTCGCCAAGCCAAATTGTTTATCGCTTTCGATTAATTGATGGGCGAGTGTCAACAACAGTCGCGCTCCAGTTGCACCGACTGGATGACCGAGAGCAATGGCCCCACCATTCGGATTTAAAGTGTCCATGTTTACCTCGCCCATACCTTGTTTCTCAAAGGCGCGTACGCAGCCTAATACTTGCGCGGCGAAGGCCTCATTGAGCTCGATGACATCCATGTCGCTCAAGCTGAGTTGGGCTTTCTTTAAAGCAGTGGTGCTCGAGTAAACCGGGCCCAATCCCATGCGGGCCGGATCCATGCCTTCCCAGGCAAAGCTGCGAATGCCAGCCAACGGTTTTAAACCTAGTGAATCAGCCCGTTCGGCGGTTGTGATTAATAACGAAACAGCCGCGTCAGTGATACCGCAGGCATTGCCAATTGTTACGATGCCATCTGGCTTCTCGAAGTACGGTTTCATTTTGGTCAATTTTTCAATAGGCATGTCGTCGCGGATGCCATCGTCATGGCGTATCGATGATTTTCCTTTACGGGTGCCTAGTGCGACTACGGGAATGATTTCTTTTGCAAAACGTGAGTTGTCACGGGCTACTTGAGCACGGCGATGAGAC
>JAPKEZ010000111.1 GCA_028821845.1 Planctomycetota bacterium
AGAAGACTGAGCAAGAAAGAAGTTATTATCGTTCACTATTCTAAGTTGTTGGCAAGCATGCTCAACTAGACTCGAGGAGTCCAACTTGTCGCTACGTAGCTGAGACTTGTCGACATGCATTCGGCGCGACTGACCTCCTGCCAAGAGTAATCCGCCCCACGTTGTGTGCCGCACGGATTGCGACTCGCTCATTAATCTTCGTCGCTCTTACTTTCGCTGTCATCAGCAGCAGTGTCATCAGCAGCAGTGTCATCAGCAGCAGTGTCATCGTCACCATCGCCTTCTTTAAGACCTTTCTTGAATTCGGTAATACCCGAACCCATGCCTCTCATCAATTTCGGCAGTTTTGCACCACCAAACATTAGCAACACGACCAAGGCAATAATTGCCAATTCAGCACCACCGGGCATAGTGCAACTAGGAAGCAGCAAAGCTAAGGTGAGAGCAACAACGAAATGTGATGGGCGTAGTGTCATGATTGAATATAGTATATAAATATCCACAGAAATTAACCACAGAAAACAGCCACAAGAGTATCTCTCCACCCTTCACGCCGCAGCACCTGAGGATGCCATCCGTATGCGCTTAATTCGTCTCTAAAGCTCCTAGCGCAAGCGTAGCTAGACAATATCGCGCCTTTAGCCGCCGACGCGCTCATGTTTGCGATGAATGGCTGTTCCCAATGCGCGGAGTGAAGTTTCATGGAAAACAGATCAATGATGAAAGCGTCAATAGGTCCGCCAGCGAAGGCAGCAGGATGCTGTGCTGCAAGTGGGCGGATTTCTAACGACCAGCCGCCATCAGCATCAAAATATCTATCCTGCATTTCGCCCCACCACGGCGCAATTAATTCATCCGGTCGTGGTGGCCACGGTTGTAAAATTTCCGGGTGCGGCTCGAGGCCAATCAACTCTAGGCTGACGGCAGGGTTGCCTCCGCAACGCTTAATCAGTTCTGCACAGTTATATCCGCGCCCAAACCCAACCTCTAAAACGCGGATATGGGACAAACCCTTATCTAAGAGTTTATCCCATATTGGATCGATATATGTTTTACAAACGTCGTCTTCGATATTGGAGGACATATTGTGTGCCCATTCTCCAGTATCGGGATGACGGTATGAAAAGCTATTCGGCACGCAATGCTGTTAAAGTTGAGCCCAAGTCTGAAGGAGTCGGTGCCACGCACACGCCAGCTGCTTCAAGTGCTTTAATCTTTGAATCAGCAGTGCCGCTTCCGCCAGAGATAATCGCACCAGCATGGCCCATGCGCTTACCAGGAGGAGCCGTTTGACCAGCGATAAAGCCAACAACCGGCTTAGTCACTTCTGACTTAATAAAGTCAGCAGCTTCTTCCTCGGCGGTGCCGCCGATTTCTCCAATCATGATAATTGAATCGGTTTCTGGGTCGTCCTGAAAAGCACGCAACACGTCAATGAAGTTGGTACCAGGAATTGGATCGCCACCGATGCCTACACAAGTAGACTGCCCAAGACCCTCTTGGGTAACTTGCCACACTGCCTCATAAGTAAGTGTCCCAGAACGTGACAAAATACCAACGGTGCCGGGATTGTGAATGTAAGCCGGCATGATGCCGATCTTGCAACCGCTACCATCGTTACCCGGTGTGATAACGCCTGGGCAGTTAGGGCCAACTAAACGCGATTTCGACCCTTCGAGGGCAGCTTTAACGCGTACCATGTCCAGTATCGGAATGCCTTCGGTGATACAAACGATTAGCTCGACCTCAGCTTCAATGGCCTCGATTATAGACGCAGTTGCATAAGGCGCCGGAACATAAATCACACTCGCATCGGCGCCAACAGCATCTTTAGCTTCTGCGACTCTGCCGAATACAGGCAACCCAAGGTGTGTTTGGCCACCCTTCTTTGGGGTCACGCCGCCAACCATGTTGGTGCCATAAGCAATCGCTTGTTCAGAATGAAAAGTACCATTCTTGCCAGTAAAACCTTGGCAAATTACTTTAGTGTCTTCTTTGATGAAAATAGCCATGTTTTTATCTGTTACGTAACCGCCTCACAAATTAACTTTGCGCCGTAATCAAGTGAATCGGCAGATATCAGATCGAGGCCACTGCTATTTAGCAACTCACGGCCGCGCTCAACATTAGTGCCCTCGAGACGCACCACCAATGGGATAGTCAAATCGACATTCTTCGCTGCCGCAATCACTCCGCGCGCAATCACATCACACTTCATGATGCCGCCGAAGATGTTAACCAAAATGCCTTTCACGTTTTCGTCACTAAGAATAATGCGGAAGGCCTCGGTGATAGCCTCTTCGGTTGCTGAACCACCAACATCCAAAAAGTTAGCTGCCGAGCCACCGTGTAACTGGATAGTGTCCATCGTTGCCATTGCAAGACCAGCGCCATTCACCATGCAACCAATTGAACCGTCCAGAGTAATGTAGTTCAAGCCAAATGTCGCTGCCTCGACTTCACGAGCGTCTTCTTCGTGGATGTCTTGCATCTCTGCGATATCTGGGTGGCGATAAAGCGCGTTGGAATCGAAGTTTATTTTCGCGTCAAGTGCGACAACCTGATTATCTTCAGTGATAGCCAATGGATTAATTTCGGCGATTTCACAGTCAAGCTCAATATAAGCCTTAGCGAGTGAAATCAAAAACTCTATTGCATTAGTTTTTAATTCTCCATCAAGGCCTAAGAAATCTGCTGCCTTGGCAGCTTGTTCGCTAGTCAGGCCAGTCTCAGGAATAATAGGCAAACGCAGCAGAGCTTCTGGACGCTCTTCGGCGATTGTTTCGATTTCGACGCCACCTTCAGCTGATGCCATTAATACTGGCAGGCCTAAAGCACGGTCAAGAGCGATGCCGACGTAAAGCTCGCGCGCGAGGTCTAAGCCCTCGCAAACGAACAGCTTGCGAACCTTCTGCCCTTCTGGAGCCGTTTGGTGCGTCTTAAGCATCATGCCAAGCATTGTTTCAGCAACTTCTCGAGTTTCGTCGGCGCTTTTCACAAGCTTGACGCCCCCACCTTTGCCACGCCCACCGGCATGAATTTGAGCTTTAACTACGGCTAATTTATGCCCTTGTGAAGCTAATTGTTCAAAAGCAGCTTGCGCTTCTTCTGCTGTGGTAGCAAGAATTCCGCGCTGTGTGCGCACGCCGTAGCGTTCTAGGACTTCTTTTCCTTGGTATTCGTGAACTTTCATTGGTCAATTCAGTGAAATGAAGGCAATAGGATACTTCTGCGACTTCCAAATTGCTCAAATTAATGTCTAATTATGGGAACAGCGTCTCAAATTCAGCAGTCATATATATATGAACACAACTCACCGTCCCAACTTCGTACTAGTGTGCATCGCTGTAGTTTTACTCAGCTTTTCATTCGCTGGCGAGATGCTGTGTAGCTCACTACAAAGAACTGCACCACTAGGACCTCTAGCCGATGCTGACTCAGCTGTTCCACAGCAGCCAAAGTCTAGCGATTACCAAACAGTAATGTCTTCACAAGTGTTTTCATTTGCAAGCTTTACACCAATCACCCTTGCCACAGCTATTGATCGCCACGCACCGACTGGTGCACTTTCATCCGCTATTGCTACCGAAATTGATGACGACAAAGAACTGATAGTCATCGACAGTATTCAGCAATTGAATGCTGAAGCAGTTGAGGCGTCTTCAAAATCAGAGTCTGTCGGTCACAACTATCAAGTCGCTTACGACCGTAATTTTGTAGCGAACAGCCGCTTAGGGGCTAAAGTTAAGTCAACGAATTCTGCGGCTCCACAGTCTCGGCTAGCCGTAGCCAAGAGTACTCCGATCAAACCTGCAATTGTGGCAATTGCTGTCAGTGCAAAGCACTCCGGCTATAGCTCGTTGCTCCCAAGTCACTTTTCTACAAAGCTAACTCAACTAAAGCTAACTCAACTAAAGCTGAAGATGGCTATTGATAAAGTCAACCTTGGCGACAGAGAAAAGGGCAAACTAAAGCTAGCGCTTCTCAAAGATGGCGATCAAAGTTTGATTGAACTAAAGCAGGAAGATGCAGCGCCTTCGGCAAAAGGCAAGCTTATGGCCTTCTTGAAAAAACTAATCGGCTACAGCGCCGAGGAAAAGATATACGTGCTTAAAAATCTAAGCGAAGAGAAAATAGAAGCGCTAAAACAAATACTAAACGCACACAATATCTCATTGCGTGCGTTTATCAAGGCCTAGTTAATAAACTAGGATTTATGCTGGGCTGACGAATTTGCCGCGCTTCTTGCGCTTGCGGCGAATTACAGCACGACCGCCTGCGGTCTTGGAACGAGAGCGAAAGCCATACTTACGGCGTTTCACGTTCGACTTACGGATTTTTGTTTTACGGCCTTTAGGCATTTTACTATGTGGTTGCCGGCCCTAACCTTTCGAAAGGGACTAACCGGACAGTATTGGTAGCACCAGAAACTGCAAAAGTGCCAGTCAATGAGACTATGAGTTGATCGGGGCGGACGAATCGATGATCTGAAAGTTCTTTAGCCGCGCATCTATTCATGTCTCGAATTCGAGACACTTTAGGTATGCAAACTGGAGAGACTCCCCAAAACAGAGACATCCGGTGAAATGAACGTTCATCCATGGTGCAGGCTACAATTGGCAACCTGGCCCTAAATGAGCTGCATAGTCTAGCAGAACGCCCCGACTGTGTAAATGCCAGAATTAGCGCAGCTTTAGATTTATGTGCCGCATCGACCGCGGCATTGGTTATAGCCATATCTGGAGAGGTCTCAGGAAGTCCTGCGGTCGGCAGAATGCTTGGCCGTAGGCGCCAATTATCATCGAATTGCCCCTCTTCGGTGCGACGCGCGATGCGACGCATGATTCGGCAAGCTTCGACCGGGTAAGACCCCACAGCAGTTTCTCCGGACAACATGACCGCATCGACGCCATCGAGAACCGCATTACCGACATCAGAGACCTCAGCGCGGGTCGGCTCGGCAGAGTCAATCATTGATTCAAGCATCTGGGTAGCAACCACCACTGGAATGGCCTGCGTTATTGCTTCGCGAACAATGCGCTTTTGCAGAGTTGGCACAATTTCATGCCCCATTTCAACGGCCAAATCTCCGCGGGCAACCATCACCCCATTTGAGGCGGCGATGATTTCTTTCAGATTCTCGATAGCTAGCGGGTGCTCTATTTTAGACATCACCGGTATAGCCAAATCGTATTTAGCAAGTTCACGACGCACTGCCGCTACATCTTCGGCGCTACGCACAAAACTCAGAGCTAGCCAATCGCATTCGTTTTCAACGGCGAATTTTATGTCTTTGCGATCTCTAGCCGAGATTGCCGGCGCACTAACTGTCGTATCAGGAAGATTCACACCTTGATTCGCGGATATCTCTCCGCCGCGGCGCACGGTGCAGGACACAGTTTTATCGTCAATAACCTTATCTACAATAAGTGCGATGCGGCCATCACGAATAAGCACGCGTTGTTCCGAGATAACGTCTTTCGCAAAATTATTATAGTCAATAGGCAAGACGTCTTTGTCTGGACTGCTTTTTGTGACCTTTAAAGTTATTTTCTCGCCATTCACTAGAGTGCGTGAACCAGCGAAATTGCCAAGACGAATACGCGGACCACGCAGGTCGACAAGAATCGCCACGGAACGCTTCAATTCTTTACGAGCCTCTTTCACATAACTAATATATTCAAGGCGAGTTTCATCATCGCCATGACTCATGTTCAGGCGAAATGCTGTGACTCCTGCC
>JAPKEZ010000112.1 GCA_028821845.1 Planctomycetota bacterium
CTGGGCAAGCAACATGCTCATGGGTGGTTTCTCCCGGAGCGAGTCTGCCGCCGCAATTAGTAAATTACGAAATCGGTTTTTGCGCAGTTGCCAAGAACAGCACCAGCGGTTTTATAAGTAATGCCGTACGAATTAAGGTATTGCCTTAACCATTATTGCCTTAAAGTCATTTGACTCCAAATAGCGTTGCAGCCAATTATGCAATGCCGGCCATGGCTGCTCATCAAGCCACTCGACATCGGCAGCGCGAAACTGGCGGATGAACGGCGCAATGCATAAATCGGGAATACCAAATTCATTGCCTGCAAGGTAATCCGCTTTGCCTAATTCGTCGTTTAGATGATCTATAAACAAAGATCCTTGTTGCCGATGAAATTGAGGATCTACGTTTTCGTAACGTGTTGAGTATTTGTAACGATCTAAGTGCTGTTTAAATTCGCCGTCGCATCGTTTAATTAACGCATAGTCTTTCTCGCTACCGCCAAGAGCCCAGCGCACGATTTCGATACTTTCTTCAATAACTGTGCCGTCATTTAGCACTAGGACTGGCACCGTTCCCTTTGATGAAGCGGCATAAAGTTCCGGTGGCCGATTGTGCAAATCTATTTCTTGAATTTGTACTTCAATTTTGGCCAAGCGCAGCGCCAACCTGGCGCGCATTGCATACGGTCAGCGTCTAAATGAAAAAAGTTTATGCATTAGCTTCTTCCTTATAAACATTCACTTGAAGGTCATTCATTTTATTGATATTACTGTGGCGCTCTGCTGAGCTCCTAAATAAATTCCCCAAAACACCAATAAGGCTCCCACAATCTCTACAGAACCTGGCAAGCCATCCCCAGCGAAAACACCGAAGAACATTGCGAAGATAACGCCAACGAAGCCGATTTGGGTGGCGCGGGTAGCGGTGTGATGCCTTAGGCCATGAGTCAAACAAACCTGGCCACCCTGGGTGCCAACCCCTAGAGCCAGTAGCCACCACCACTCGATGCCGGAGGGCATCCGGAAATCAGTGGCGCCTAGTGCAATAGACAGTGGAATCGAAACTAGCGGGAAGGCGAGCACGATGATTAATGGGTTTTCGGTTTTGCCCAGGATACGTACTAGTGAATAAGCTATTGATGAAAAGAACGCTGTTAGCAAACCAAAAATAACTCCGTCGGAAGGAGCGTTGGCAGAGAATCCTTTAATAAATGCGATGCCAACAATCGCTAACAAAATTGACGCAATACGTTTGGGGCCATGATGTTCCTTCAGCACAACAATGCCGATGATCGCGGCGAAAATAGGGGTGGTGTTATAGATGGTGACAGAAGTTCCGAGCGGCAGTCGTGCGATGGCCTCGAAGTAGCACACTAGTCCGCCAAAGCCGAAAATGGAGCGTAGCAGTAACATCCATTTACGATTTGCATGAAAAGAAATACCTGCGGCGCGCAAGGCATAGATTGTCATGACCACCGAGATCAAACTGCGAAAGAAAACTTTTTCAAAAGCAGGTATCTCTGGCAGCAACTTTGCAGCCAATGCCATAACCGAGAACGACGCTGCGGATGCAATCATCCACAGGGTGCCTGGATTAAATCCCTTTACCGGTATCATCTGGTGTCCACCAACCATGGGACATTCCGGAAGTAGTCCAGAATGCGTGAGGATCACTATCAGGAGTAATCAAAATCGCGCCTCCAAGACCATTAAAGAAATCGCGAACGCGTTCAAGCATAACCTGCAGCGCCTCCCCCGGATCTTTACCAAAGCGAACGGCGTCTGAGACACGAGCTGCAAACACTGAGCGCATGAATGATTCGCCCTCACCCGTTGCGCTAACTGCGCAAACTTCATCCGCGTAAGTGCCGGCACCAATCAGTGGCGAATCGCCAACACGTCCAGGTTTTTTACCCATGGCGCCGCCAGTCGATGTCGCCGCCGCTAAATGTCCTTCGGCATCGCGCGCAACAGCGCCAACCGTTCCGCCAGCGAAGTTCGGCGACTCACCGTGTTCAATAACGCGGTGCCACTGCAGGAGCGTGGCCTCGGTAGTAAGTTCTTCTTCTGGAACTAAGCGAAAGCCATGTCGCTCGGCCCATTCAGAGGCTGGCCGTCCGACAAACAACACTTCGGGAGCTGCTAACATTTCGCGGGCAATCATAACCGGATTCTTAAATGCATCGAGTGCCGCCAATCCTGCGGCATCACGTGTTTTGCCATCCATAACCGCAGCATCAAGAGACACGCGGCCGCGGCTAGTTAACGCACAGCCAACGCCAGCGTTATAGATTGGGTTATCTTCCAGCATTGCCACCGCAGCAGTCACAGCGTCGACCGCAGAGCCTCCGGCGTCCAAAATTTTTCCGCCGGCTATTGCTGATAAGCGGCAACCCTCGGCGTGGTCCTCGCGCAATGCTTCAGGGACATCACCGGCACCGCCGTGAACTAGAACTAATGGAGTACTCATTAACAATATTCTAACGTAGTGCTGTTAAACTTCTAGAGCATTGACACACGCTCCCACCGATTACTTAGTCGCCCCGACGATTCGCCTCGATAAAGGCGAGGGACTCGCCGAAGCTTTGCGTTGCCTGCGCGAGTTCGACCCACGTATTTTTCTTATCTTTGGCGGTGATGCCGAAGACGTGCAATGGCTTCACGAGACTCTAGAAGACCAAGCTGGGCACCCTATTCTGTTGGCTGCCGATCTCGAACGTGGCGCTGGACAACAATTCGAAGGCTTAACGCCGTTGCCAGATGCGTGGGCATTAGGATTACTTGGCCCTGAAGCGGCTTACGAAGCTGGGCATCGCACTGCTGCCGAAGCTGCTACCGCCAACGTGCGCTGGATTTTCGGACCGTGTTTAGACTTGCACCGTACTGGCCCTGATGACATCTCGTCACCGATTATTGCCAACCGTGCATTCGGTGGTGACATCCAACGCGTGATTGAATGTGCGGGCGCTTTTATTAAAGGCGTCACCGATGCTGGTGGCATCCCGTGCGGCAAACACTTCCCGGGGCATGGTGCATGCGCCCAAGACTCTCACACCGAGATGGCCGTGTCTTTTGATGACATGACTCCACACCTCGAGCCATACCGGGCTTTGGTAGAACAAATGCCAAGCATTATGGTTGGGCACATCGAGTTTCCGATGTTCGATGAATCTGGTAAACCGGCGTCACGTTCAAAAACGATAATGGATATCTTGCGCAAAGATCTTAACTATAAAGGTCTCGTTGTGACGGATTCCATTAGCATGACTGGTTTCGGCGAACCGCAAGAAGAGCTGGCAGTCGAAGCGATTGCTGCGGGGGTAGATGTGTTGTTAGACCCGAAAGACCCCGTAGCGTTGGCAATGACTTTACGTGATGCTGTTGCCCGCGGTGATTTAGATGAAGAGCGCGTGCACGAAGCTGTTGCCCGAGTCGACAAATTAATTCGCTTGTCTTTAGATACCGAACCTCAAAAAACTCGGCCTTTGATTTTAGGTGGAGGAATGAAAACTTTAATGCGTCCCCTACCTGGCGGTTCAGGCGGACGCTCGCACCCGCGGCCTGAGTATGCGCTTAATTTGGCTTCTACTCCTGACGCGATTCGCTTCCTTGAAGAATGGGGAGTGCCTGTTTATCAGCCAGATGAAGATCCTCCCGCCGACATCGGCAAAGCCTTATTGGTTTTATGTGGTGCGCGCGAAGGACACGGCTTGCCAGACATCCCTGGCAACTGGCTGGAAGCGATTCACCATCAGCATCCGCGACTGTACATGGCTGGGTCGCCAAATTCTTCCGAAATCGCTCCCGCTTCGGCGCGTGGTTGGTATGTGCCTGGTGTTTCACCGGCTCTACTCGGTATGCTGCTCACCGCCGACGAGCAGTAAATGGGTCGCTTTGAAGCACTTGATTGGATTGCCGTCATCGGCTACATCGTGTTCGCGATGTCCGTTGGAATTTATCTAACCAAGCGCGCTTCGAAATCGACGAATGACTTTTATTTAGCAGGACGCTCTCTCAAATGGTGGGTTGCTGGAACTTCTTTAGTGGCAACATCGTTTGCGGCCGACACTCCGTTAGTTATTAGCGGTTGGGTGCGCAGCTCGGGCATTTCGCAGAACTGGCTCTGGTGGGGAATGGCCGTCGGCGGCTCTCTAACTTTCGTAGTTCTTGCCGCATGGTGGCGACGACTCGAGGTTACTACCGACGCCGAGTTCATAGAGCGCCGTTACTCTGGAAAGCCCGCTAGTTTTTTACGTGGTTTTTACGGATGCTACCATGCGTTGATTACCAACACCATCGTATTAACTTGGGTGTTACTTGCAATGTTAAAGCTAGTACGCGTCATTTTAGGCGCAGAAGATGGCAGCTACGATATTTACATAGTTGGCAGCGGATTAATTCTTGCACTTAGCTATTCGTTTTTATCAGGCCTATGGGGAGTCGTAGTAACAGACCTAATGCAATTCGCCCTTGCCATGTTCGGCGCAATTTTGCTAGCCTATAAATCAATCGACGCTCTTGGTGGGTTCACTGCTGCCCAGCAAGCTTTCGCCGAGTTGCCGCGCGCAACCACCTCAATCATGCCCTTGGCTAACGAAGAGGGACTTTCATGGAACAACATCGCATGGTGGTCACAAGGGTTCGGCGCATTCTTTATTTTCATTGGCATTCAAGGCTGGCTAAACAAAAACGCTGATGGCGGCGGTGCGGGCGTTCAGCGCTACTCGGCATCGCTTGATGAGAATCATGCGCGTAAGGCGGCGCTATGGTTCAACATCGCACATTATTGCATTCGTCCGTGGCCATGGATCATAGTTGGTCTCGCCTCTATTATTTTAATCGACCCTAGCGCCCTGCCGGTAGTCAATGGCGCCATCGACCACGAAGCAGCCTATCCAATGATGATGGCGCAGCTCTTAGGCCCTGGTTTGTTCGGACTATTGTGTGCAAGTTTTTTGGCGGCTTTCATGAGCACCCTTGATACGCATTTCAATTTAGCATCGGCGTATTTAGTAAATGACGTCTATCGCCGTTTTGTTCGCAAAGATGCGCCAGACAAACACTACGTTTGGATCGGGCGCTTCGCTGAAATTTTAATCGGTATCATCGCTGCTGTATTCGCTTTGCAGGCAGACAGCATCTCGAATCTATTTACGTTTTCGCTTTCGCTCATGGGAGGCCTTGGCCCCGCTCTGTTGCTACGCTGGTTTTGGAGGCGCGCAAATGTCTTCACCGAAATTTCTGCGCTGGCAACCTCTACTATCCTTACCTTCGTTACGAAGTCACTAGATTTTGATTATCCCTTCAGCTACATGGTGGTGGTACTTGGTTCGCTTGTCGTTGCCGTTTCCGTGACATACTTCACGCCGCCTGCCGATAAAGACACTCTCGATCGTTTCTATTCAATAATCCGTCCAGATGAAATCTCCAAACCGCACTTTTTCGCGGCATGGGGTGGTGGGATTGCTCTAATCTACGGCTTGCTGCTCGCTATCGGTCAATTTTTACTTGGCGGAGCCTTTATTACTCCGCTAGTAATTGCGGTTACAGGAGCGATTATCCTGCGCTTATGTTGGCATAAATGCATCGATGCTTAGTAGAATAAGCACATGGCCTTTTTCGCTTCTACCGCCCGTACCCAAGCTGTTAGTAATTCAGCAGTAAACGACACTCTCGAGCAACGTCTAGCGTTTTTACGCAAAGTCTACACCTTGTTCAGCTGCTCCATGGTC